>JAPLFQ010000021.1 GCA_026390595.1 Ignavibacteriales bacterium | reverse complement strand
TAAGACATGATTCAGGACCATCCATTGACTTTCAGGGTTCAGAAGCACCTCCAGTCGTTCCGCGGCGAGAATACCGAGTCCTTATATCCTTCAAATCCAGTCATCTGTTCATTTCCCCGGAGGAAATCATGGCAAGAAAGCTGTTTACCGTCGTCACCGTGTTGCTCTGCTTCGCTATGAGTACGCAAGCAGCCGACAAAAAGGAGTTCAAGATTCCGTACGAGAAATATGCTCTCTCGAACGGGATGGATGTGATCCTCCACGTCGATCATTCAAACCCGATCGTCGCGGTCTATATCGTCTATCATGTCGGATCGGCGAGAGAAGAAAAAGGCAGGACCGGATTCGCACATCTCTTCGAGCACTTGCGATTCAACGAATCGCAGAATATACCGCAGGGACAGTGGTTCAAAAAGCTCCAGACAGCAGGGGCGACAAACGTCAATGGTTCGACGAACACGGACCGGACGAACTACTATGAAGTGGTTCCCAAAAATGCCCTCGAGATGGTTCTGTGGATGGAATCTGACAGAATGGGATTCCTCAAGAGCAAGATCAACCCTCAGACGTTCATCACGCAGCAGAACGTAGTGCAAAACGAGAAGCGCCAGGGGGAAACCTCGCCGTATTCGCAGACGAGCTACATCGTTGACAAACTGACCTACCCCGAGAACCATCCGTACAACTGGCAGGTGATCGGATCGCTGGAAGATCTGGCGAATGCAAAAATCCAGGATGCCATCGATTTCCACGATAAGTACTACGGTCCAAGCAATGCGACGCTCGTCGTGTCCGGAGATATCGATGTCGCCCAGACAAAACAATGGATCGACAAGTACTTCGCCGAGATTCCTTCGTCGCCGAAGCCGAAGTCGTTGGCGAAGATGCCTGTGAAGCTCAGCGAGACAAAGCGCGCGATGTTCGAGGACTACCTTGCCAATGCGCCGCAACTGACCATGACGTTTCCGACCGTAGAGCAATACAGCAAGGACTCGTATGCGCTCTCATTTCTCTCGCGTATTCTCTCGGCCAAGAAATCTCCGCTGATCAAAATTCTCGTGGAAGAGAAGAAACTCGCGCCCGGCGGTTCGGGCGGCAGGGGGTTTGGCCGCGGTGGTGGCGGAGGTTCAGCGGTGTCGGTGTTCCAGGGGAGCCAGGAAGTTGCCGGAGCAATGCAGATCAGTGTCCGGGCATTTCCGAATGTGAAGCTGGGGGATGTCGAAGCGGCTATCAAGGAATCGTTTGAGAGATTTGAAAAAGAAGGATTCACGGAGCAGGATGTCGCCCGCCAGAAAGCGGGACTTGAATACCGTTTCTATACATCAGCGAGCAGCATCTTCGGCAAAGCGACACAGCTTGGGAACTACAATCTGATGACGGGTTCGCCCGACTATATGGCTGTGGATCTGCAGAACTCCATGAGTGTCACCAAAGACGATGTATGGCGTGTGTACAACAAATACATCAAGGGACAGAACTATGTTCTGTTGAGCACTGTGCCGAGCGGCAAGACTGACCTTGCAGCTCCAAACTCCCCGGCGTTCGTTGTCCCTGAAGAATCCGTTGACAAAGCCGGTACGAAGAGAGATGTGGGGACCTACAATATCGGGCCGATCCCTTCGAAGATTGACAGGACGAAAGAGCCGCCAAAGGGTCCCGAACCAGCGGTCACCGTCCCCTCGATCTGGACCGCCAAGACGTCCAATGGCATCGAAATGTACGGCATACAGAAGAGCGATTTCCCGATTGCGGATTTCTCCATCATCATCAAAGGCGGGATGCTCCTCGATGGTCCCGGAAAAATCGGCGCCGCCTATTTAGTCGGTCGCCTCATGAACCAGGGAACAAAAACCAGGACGCCCGTCGAGCTGCAGGAAGCGATCGAGGATTTGGGGGCGAATGTCAGCATCTCGGGGACGGAAGAGTCCATTACTCTGAGCGGCAGCTGCCTGTCGGGCAAGTTGAGGGAAGTGTTCGCGCTGGCGAAAGAGATGATGTTCGAGCCTCGCTGGGATGAAAAGGAGTTTGCGCTTGCCAAGGCTCAAACGATTGAAACCCTGAAGCGATCGGAGACTTCACTCACGTCGATTTCGTCGAGTGTTTTCGACAAGTTGATCTACGGTGATGACAACATCCTCTCCAATAGCGCCATGGGCTCTCCAAAATCCATCGAAAGCATGACAATCGAAGATTTGAAGGCGTATTATGACAAATACTTCTCGTCGTCGATGGCGAAGATCATGGTCCTGGGGGATATCTCCAAAGGAGACGCTCTTCAGCTCTTTGATGGATTGAAAGACTGGAAAGCCAAAGAAGTGAAGCTTCCCGATGTGAAGGTCACCCATGCTGCGAGGCCTGGCGTCTATTTTGTGGACATGCCGAAAGCCAAGCAATCGGTGTTCAACGTCGGTCATATCAGCCTTGCGGCATCGGATCCCGACTATTATAGAACGATCGTCATGAACTACAAGCTGGGAGGAGATTTCTCCAGCGTTTTCAACATGATCCTCCGTGAAACGAAATCATTCACATACGGAGCGCGGTCGGCGTTTTCGGGTTCGCTCTATCCCGGGTCGTTCAGAATGACGACTCAGGTGCAAACGAATGCGACGTTTGAGACCGCGCAGATTGTGAAGGACGAGATCGCGAAGTATCGCCAGGGAATCACGGCTGATGATCTGAACCTCGTGAAGAGCACTCTGCTCAAGAGCAATGCTGGACGATTCGAGACACTCCAGCAATTGGGCGGCATGCTGAATCCGATCGTGACGTACGGCCTCCCCTTCGATTACATCAAGCAGCGCGAAGCGATGGTGCTGAACATGACACTCGAAGAGCACAAGGCGCTCTCACAGAAGTACCTGCATCCTGACAAGCTGGTTTTTGTGATTGTGGGAGACAAGGAAACACAGTTTGACAAGCTGAAGGAACTCGGCTTGGGAGACCCGATTCTTGTTGATAAGGAAGGGAAGCCGGTAGGGAAATAGGGCCTTTCTTCCACGCAGTTCAACCTCTTCCAATTTCTGCATTTCGGCGCCCCCTTTTTGGGGGCGCTGTCATTTTCCTGCTCACCTCTCTTGCCTTTGAAGCACTCCTCCGTTAGCTTTGTGCCAGCAACGATAATTCCCAGGGATGACGCGTAGTCTTGAGTGGTTCGGCTTGCGATGTCGATCAGCAGGATGATCACTGATTCTCTGCCGGCCCCCTGATGTGGTTGCAGACACAAGACATTCTGAAATAGCGGGAGAGCGAGTTCTGCTCTCTCTACAATCCAGATGAGGTAACCAATGCGAAAAATCTATTCTATCATACAAACAGTCCTGCTGTTCTCAACGCTGCTGGTGATCGGTACGCCCGAAACCCAGGCCCAGTGTAAGCAAGAGGGGAGCTGGGTTGTCTGCCGTGATGCCCGATTCCAATTCCTTTCGCCGACGACGATACGAATGGAGTTCGTTCCCGGCAGCGATTTCGTCGACGCACCGACGATCGTCATTCAAAAACGTGAAACCAGGAAGGTCCCGATCGAGGTCTGGGCTGACAAGGAATACCTCGTCGTGAAGACAGCGAAGCTCTTTCTCCGCTACAAAGTCAATTCCGGCCGGTTCACGAAGGACAACCTGAGTCTGACCTGGAAAGGGGAAAAGAAGCCGTTCTGGACGCCCTCTGAGTCTGAGCCGACCAACCTTGGCGGGATTTCAACGTCGCTTGACGGCCTGAGGAAAGATCGCTTGACGAAAACTGAGAACGGCTTCCTCAATCGGAGCGGTATCACTATTGTGGATGACAGCCGGACGCCGCTCTGGGATGAGGAAACGCAGTGGATTAAACCGCGTAGACAGGTCGGGAACCAGGACTGGTACTTCTTCTATTACGGCAACGACTATGCACAGATGCTGAAATGGTACGCGGAATTGACCGGACCGATTCCAATGATCCCCCGCTACGCGCTCGGCGCCTGGATCACCGATCTCAACTACGAGTACCTCCCCGGCACAAAAGTCGTCGACAATTTCAAATACACAGACAAGGACGTGAAGAAAATTGTCGACCGGTTCCGAAGCGAAGGAATTCCGCTCGACGTTCTTGTGCTCGATTTCGCCTGGCACAACTACGGATGGAGGGGAGGATATGATTGGAGCCCGATTTTCCCTCAGCCGAAGGAATTCCTGGACTGGGCACACAAAAGCGGATTGAAGATTTCCCTGAACGATCACCCGGGGTATGGCAAGGAGAGTGTCCTCTCTGATGAAGACAGCCACGCTTCGGCAATCCGGACTGCGTTGCGCATGCCTGCGCCGGAAAAGGCCACATACAATCTCGATCTCACAGCGGCATGGAAGTTCAAGACAGACCCGTCGAACGCCGGTGTGAAGGAGAAGTGGTTCTCGGCGGACACGAAGGTCGATGACTGGGCGACAATCCAGGCCGGAAAACCGTGGGAGGAGCAGGGGCACGCAGGCTACGATGGCGTGGCGTGGTACCGGCAGAACATCTCACCCCCTGTGAACATGCCTTTTGGAAATCTCTATCTCGTTTTTGGCGGCGTCGACGACGAGTATGATCTCTATATCAACGACAGTCTCATTACGCACTTCGGCTCGAAGGGGAACAGCTCGTACAACACTGCCACCTCGACGGAAGTGAGCGGCCTCATCAGGCGTGGGGAGAACAACGTGATCGCTCTCCGTGTTAACGACTGGGGGGGCGATGGAGGGTTGGTGTTCGCGCCGTGGACTATCGCGAATAAACCGCCGCCGAAGGGGATCAGATTCAACCTGGCGAATAAGACGCACGCCGAGGCATTCATGGACATCCTTCATAACCCTCTGGTCGATCAGGGGGTCGATTTCTGGTGGGTCGATGGGGGTGAAGGCGCTTCGGACATGCCGGGATTGAACGGCCAACTCTGGACGAACAAGGTCTTCTATGATTTCACGCAGGATCATACAAAGAAGCGTGGATTTATTTTCAGCCGTTATGGCGGCCCGGGAAATCACAGGTATCCATCGTTCTTCACGGGCGACACGTATGCGCAGTGGGATGTGCTCGCGTACCAGGTGCCGTACACCGCGAAAGGGGGCAATGTGCTGACCCCCTACATCACGCATGACATCGGCGGCTTCATTGGAGCGAACATCAGCTTCGATCTGTACGCACGGTGGGTTCAATTCGGCGTGTTCAGCCCGTTCCTGAGGCTGCATTCGCAGCACGAGAATCCGGAGGAAGGAAACGTAAGGATGCCGTGGACGTACGGCGACAAGGGAACGGCGTTTGCGAAAAAGTTCTTCAATCTCCGCTACAATCTGATTCCCTACATCTATACATACTGCCGCGCTGCAACAGATCAGGCTCTGCCGATCGTTCGTCCGCTCTATCTGGAGTACCCATCGCTGAGCAAAGCGTACAACTATCCGGGCGAGTATTTGTTCGGGGAGCAGTTTCTCGTTGCCCCCGTAACCGATTCGCTCGGCGAGAAGGAAGTGTACCTCCCGCCCGGCGAGTGGGTTGACTACTTCACCGGCCAAAAGTATGGCGGCGACAAGACGATCCGTGAAAAGTATCCGCTCGACCGCATGCCCGTGTTCGTGAAAGCCGGATCCATCATCCCGATGCAGCCTGATATGGCGTATTCCGATCAGAAACCGCTCGAGACGCTTGTCGTGGATGTATACACGGGGGACAAGGGATCATTCTCGCTCTATGAGGACGACGGCAATTCGCTTGAATACAAGACCGGCAAATCGGCCTGGACTCCGCTTGCATTCACCAGAGGTGGCGGCAAAACGGAAGTCACTGTCGGACCGACGAAAGGCGAGTACACCGGCCAGCCGGCCGCGAGGGGATATGAGTTCCGGATTCATGGTGTTACAAAACCGGGTTCCGTGACCGTCAACAACAAGAAGGTCGAGATGGGAACAGGGAAAGAGGGTTGGTCGTGGAACAAGGACAAGTCCGTCGTGATCGTCACAGTTGACGCAAAGAAGATCCGGGAGACTGTGAAGGTGGCGGTGCAGTAAGTTTCTGCGGCAAAATGGAATCAAAGATGGAACGCCCGGCCTTGGTCGGGCGTTCTGCTTTTCATGAGTCAGCCGGATGTAGTGCAGTTTCGAAGATTGGCCATCGGGTTGTGAAACACTCCCAGAGATTCTTACGTATGCGAAAGAGCCCTTTTTTTCGGCCCATCCTTTTCCATTTCACTAATTCGAGGTGAGCATGAAGCACCATCATTGGTTTCGCGTGCTGTGTACGCTCGCGATCACGGCTTTCGTGTTCCAGATCAACGTTGGAAACGACGAGAGCTTTCGCGTGCCGGTTGAATACAAAAAACTGGGTAACGGACTGAAGGTTATCCTTTCGCCGGACCATACGGCTCCGACAGTCGTCGTAGCGGTATACTATAACATCGGGTTCCGGATCGAACCAAGAAACCGGACGGGGTTCGCCCATCTATTCGAGCACATGATGTTCCAGGGCTCGGAAAACCTTGGCAAGATGGAATTCATCAGGCTCGTGCAAAGAAACGGCGGAGTTCTCAATGGCTCGACCCGGTTCGACTTCACCAACTACTTCGAGGTCGTGCCGGCCCACAAACTGGAGACGGCCCTTTGGGCTGAAGCCGACAGGATGCGTGGACTGAACATCACGCAAGAAAACCTGACTAACCAGCAGGGCGTTGTGAAGAACGAGGTGCGGGTAAATGTACTCAACCAGCCGTATGGCGGATTTCCGTGGCTGGATATGCCTCAGTACGCGAATACAAACTGGAACAACGCGCACAATTTCTACTGTGACCTGAAGGACCTCGACGCCGCAACGCTCGGCGACGTTCAGCAGTTTTTCAAGACATTCTATGCTCCCAACAACGCAGCGATCGCCATCGTCGGTGATTTCGATCCGAAGGAGGCAATGGCGTTGATCACGAAGTACTTCGGCGGCATCGCCTCCTCTCCGCAGCCGCCGAAACCGGATCTCACCGAGCCGAGGCAGGAACAGGAAAAGAAATTCACGAAGATCGATACTCTGGCGAACCGTCCAGCCATCGCGATTGCGTATCACATGCCGGAGAGGAACACTCCGGAGTTCTTTGCGATGGGATTGCTCGACCAGATCCTTCTGCAAGGGGATGATAGCATCTTAAGGCAGAAGCTCGTGAAAGAGAAAGGGTATACCGCCGGCGTCGGAGGAGGGATCAACCTCCTAGGCAACATGCACAACTACAATGGTCCGATGCTCTGGATGGCAAGCCTGATTCACGACAAGACCGTGAGTTCCGATGACATCATGAAGGCCTGGGATGAGGCAATCGAGAATGTGACAACCAAGCCGATCGTACGCGCATCAGTTGATCGAGCACTCGTGAAGCTCCGCTCCAATTTCTACGATCAGGTCAGCGGATTCTTCGGCTTCGGGCGTGCCGATTTGCTGGCTTCTTTTGCCCTGTTCGATGACAACCCGGAGCGAATCAACTCGCTGGAGGACCAGTTCAAGAAAGTGACCCCCGAACTGATCCTGAAGACGGCAAAGGAGTATCTCCGCAAAGGGAACAGAACAATTCTGATCATCGAACCGAAATCGGGTTCATAAGGAGGAGCGGCTATGAAAAAGATCATTCTCAGTCTATGTGCAGCCCTTTATGTGCTCACCGGCGCGGTTGTGGCGCAGAAGCAGGTGCCTCCTGAAGGGGGAAAGCCGAAGGACTTCACGCTTCCGCAGAAGCATCAATTCAAACTCCCGAATGGCATGGAAGTGACGCTCGTCCCCTTTGGCGCCATTCCGAAAGTCTCCGTAAGCCTCGTCGTGAGGTCCGGCAATCTCAATGAAGGAGAGAACGAGGTGTCGTTGGCCGACATCGCGGGCGACTTGATGAAAGAGGGGACGAAGTCACGGTCTGCCGACCAGGTGGATCAGGAGGCGGCCGCCATGGGGGGCAATGTGAATATCGCTGTCGGACCGGATCTCTCCACGATCTCCGGAGATGTGCTTTCGGAATTCGGGCCGCAGCTTGTCCGATTGATGGGAGATATCGTCAGAAACTCGCTCTTTCCCGAGTCGGAGCTTGCACGCATCAAGAAGGATGCTGTTCGTCAATTGAGCGTCAGCAAGGCGCAGCCGCAGAGTCTTGCCCTGGAAGAATTTCGGCGCATGATGTATCCGGGCCATCCGTACGGACGAGTGTTCCCGACGCAGGAGATGATTGAAACATTCACCATCGATGACGTCCGCCGGTTCTACAAGGAGAACTTCGGTGCTCAACGCACCAGCATCTATATCGCTGGTAAGTTTGATCGACAGGCGATGGAAGCCGCAGTGCTGCAAACGTTCGAAGGATGGGAAAAAGGGCCGGCTGTGTATACGAACATTCCGAAGCCAGTGACGAAGAAATCGTTCGGTCTCGTCGAGCGTCCGGGCGCTCCACAATCGACGATTTACGTCGGACTCCCCGTCGTGAACCCCTTCGACAAGGACTATGTCAAAATGATGGTGACGAATTCCTTGCTCGGTGGATCCTTCGCCTCGCGCATCACGAGCAATATTCGCGAGAAGAAAGGCTATACGTACTCACCGACCAGCCAGGTGTCTTCCCGGTATCGCGATGCGTACTGGGTGGAGATTGCTGACGTCGGTACCGATGTCACCGGCGCCGCTCTGAAGGAGATTCTTGGCGAGGTCAAGCGGCTGGGAAGCGAGCCGCCGCCCGAA
This sequence comes from Ignavibacteriales bacterium, assembly GCA_026390595.1. Lineage (NCBI taxonomy): Bacteria > Pseudomonadati > Ignavibacteriota > Ignavibacteria > Ignavibacteriales > Ignavibacteriales bacterium. The sequence continues at coordinate 323,632 of JAPLFQ010000021.1, read as the reverse complement.
GACGAACTGAAGGGGATCCAAAACTACATTGGCGGCACGTTCGTTCTTCAGAATTCGACGCGCCAGGGGATCATCGGCCAGTTAACAAACCTGAGCCTGCACGGTCTTCCGGACTCGTATCTGACGAACTATGTGAAGAACGTTTTTGCTGTTACGCCCGCCGATGTTCAGCAGATCACGCAAAAGTACATCCGGCCGGATGACATGACGCTCGTCATCGTCGGGGACAAGAAGAAGGTGGAGGTGCAGATCAAAGATTACGCAAGTCCGAAGCCCGAAGGGAAGTAGATTCGCAGTGATGCATCAGCGCGTGCATGAACGAAGCCCGTCAGACCGATTGACGGGTTTCGCTTTTTTATTGCGTGCGCGCAAACCAGGGGAGTTGTTTGGCGCAGGCCGCACCTGCGGGAGTGTACCGCTCCATGTCGTCACCGAGTTCTGTCATTGACTTCATCCGAAACGAGGACGGCTCTGCTATTCCGGCGCAACTCCTTGATTCTGACCATCTCTCCCCCTACATTGAACTCAAGCATGTACACCAGGTGCATCACCAGGAAACTCGAGTTATGATGAAATGAAAATACTCATCGTAGATGACCTTGCATCGAACCGGGCCCTCCTTGACAAGATCGTACGATCGAATCTCTCATATGATACGATCCTCGCCGCCGACGGCAGCGAAGCATTGACTAAAGTCGCTCTCGATAAACCCGATCTCATACTGCTCGATGTCATGATGCCTGTCATGAACGGCCACTCGTTTCTCAAAGAGCTGCGGTCACGTGATCAGTGGAAGGGCATTCCGGTGGTGGTGACGACTTCTTCCGGCGAGAAAGCGATTGTGAAAGAGATGGTCGCGCTTGGTGTCTCCGGCTATCTTCTCCGTCCATTCGCGGCCCGGCAGGTGGTCGCAGCGGTTCAGGAGGCGATGAAGAGTGCGGGGATCGGAGGGGAAAAACCGGGTCACCCGGTAGAAACCGCTCCAACTTGAAAACCCGAGTCATTTGAGGATGTGGAAACTGCAGAAGGCCCCCGAAGTCAGGGGGCTTTTCCATTCAATCGTGAGCTCATCTTCTCGGGCGGTACATTGCCCTCAGATTGAAACACACAGCAGATCTTGTGAAACATGTCGAAGGGACTATCAAGGGGCAGTCCTTGAGCGCAACGAGAGACCGAGGAGGCCTGCAACGGAATCGGCCAGTTTCTTTCCTTCGTTGCTGAAGGGCCAGCAAAAGAGATACTGTATCGGGTGATCGTTCTGGATGGATTTCACAGCCTGGATCGTGAGGCCGCGGGCCAGGCCTTTACCCCGGTGCTCGGGGAGCACGAGTGCAGAACAGAGGTAGACAGCTTCGTACTTCGCACCGACCGGAGTCTTCTCCAACAGCTCGCGTTCGTTGATTTGCTCAGCAATGAATTCTTTCATCAACCTGAGTGTCGTTGGAAGGACAAGGATCCAGGCGATAGGCCCGTCGTCGTTTCGCTTTTCCGCGAGCGTAGAGGGATGAATCTTCCGGAGCGTTGACATGACTTCTTCGGTGACAGAGATCTGACCTGGATCATTTTTGGTCTCGAAGAATTCTTCAGCAAGAAGTATCATCCTCTGGAGATTGTCTAGTCCCACGTTCTCATTTCTCCTAATCGGGAATTTCCAATAGGTGATTGGGCGGTCGTGCCGCTGTTGAGGAGGCAATGCTCTCTTCATTCTCACATCCTGGATTAAAATGGAGAAGCCCTGGCCGAAATGCAATATCTTTTTCTGTGTTGGCAGAAATGGAAACGCCAGAGCAGACGGCCTGCGCACATTCTGCTGATCAACTTCCCATTCGTGATATTCTTCTTTTTGATTCTTCTTTGTGCTGATTGAAACGGAATGCTCGATCACGATCTTCAACTTTCTTGCTCCGGAGATTTTGGTTAGATTGAGTTGTTACCGCGGAAGGACATTGTGTCACATCCATTGGAGAAACCGTTCATGAAAACGTACTCGTTAAAAATCGATCCACTGACGAATGAAGAATATCTCGAAGTGAGCGTCAAAGGAGAACAGATCCTGCACGACCCGTCATTGAACAAAGGCTCAGCGTTTACGGAAGAGGAGCGCATCAGCCTGGGTCTCGAAGGACTGCTTCGTCCCCGGTTGTCCGACATAGAGACGCAGCAAAAGCGTAATCACGAGATGTATCAGCGCAAACACGATGACATCGAAAAATATATTTATCTGCAATCCCTGCTCAACAGGAATGAAACGCTGTTCTACAGGCTCCTCTGTGATAACCTGATTGAGATGCTTCCGATAGTCTATACTCCGACCGTCGGCAAGGCCTGCATGATGCTCAGCCACATCACCCGTGATTTTCGCGGAATCTATATCAGTCCGGAAAACATTGGGAGTATCGACAAGATCTTTCAGGACGTGTCGCTCCCTGAAGTCTCACTCATCGTAGTCACTGACGGCGAGAGAATCCTCGGGCTTGGTGACCTCGGCTCGGACGGAATGGGGATCCCTGTCGGCAAGATCAATCTCTATGTTGCGGCGGGGGGACTTCACCCGGCAACGTGCCTCCCCATTACTCTCGATGTTGGTACGAACAACGGACGTCTCATCAATGACCCTTTGTACCTTGGTTATTGCGGGAAGAGGCTCGAAGGAAAGGAATATGACGATTTCATTGAGCGCTTCGTCCTGGGAGTGAAACGGAATTTCCCCAATGCGCTGCTTCAGTGGGAAGACTTCGCCAAGCACAAGGCTTTCAAACTTCTCGACCGGTATCGAGACAGAATTCTCTCATTCAACGACGACATCCAGGGGACCGGAGCCGTGACGCTTGCCGCGCTGATCAGCGCCATGAAGATCAAGAAGCAGCGCTTCAACGATCAGCGTTACGTCATCGTCGGCATGGGGCAAGCCGGCACCGGCATCGCTTCGAATATCCGGCGGATGCTGGTCGAAGAGGGAGCGTCGGAGGACGAGGCCCAGAGCAAGTTGTACGCATTTGATTTCCCTGGCCTTTTGGTCGATGACATGTCAAACCTGACGGAAAATCAGAAGCCGTTCGCCCAGCGCCGATCGAACCTCACGACATGGAAACTGGACTCTCCATCGACAATCAGCCTGATGGATGTTCTTCGTAACGCCAAGCCAACCGTCCTGATTGGTGTAACTGCCAGCTACGGATTGTTCAACGCAGAAGTGCTCGGCCAGATGGCGAAGAACGACGAGCGGCCGGTTATTTTCGCGCTCTCGAATCCAACGTCAAAATCCGAATGCACCGCTGAAGAAGTTGCCATTGCTACAAAGGGAAAAGGGCTGGTCGCGACAGGAAGTCCGTTTGCAGTTTTCGACTATGAGGGGAAGGAATTTGTCACATCGCAGTGCAACAACATGTTCATTTTCCCGGGCGTTGGTTTGGGGGCGCTCGTGAGCAAAGCGACGAAGGTCACAACGAAAATGTTCCTCGAAGCAAGCAAAGCGCTGAGCTCATTCGTGACACCGGAACAGATCGCGAAGAACATGCTGTTGCCGCAGCTGACAGACATTCGAAAGGTTTCTCTCCACGTGGCGAAGGCGGTTGCCATCGAAGCCCGTGAAGCTGGTCTGGGAAGAAGGTTGAGCGATGAGGAACTCGGCCGGGTGATCGAGAAAGCACAATGGGATCCTCACTACTATGCATACAAACCGAAACCGTGAAGCCGAATAGCGCTGTGAGCTTCAGGCAGGCAGGGTGCTGAAGCACCATTCACTGGAAGCAAAGGAGCCGCACGGCTATTGTGCCGGGCGGCTTCGTTTTGTGCTGTGATCTTGCCGGCCCAAGTTGGAGCCGGGGGCTCTTTCTGTTCGCTCATGCAAGCGGAGACCGGGTTCCGCGACTTCTATTCTCCATTCTCGCAGATTCCACGGAGACTTCACAATTGCGATCGACTTAACCTGCTGCTGCCGGCTGATTTGGGCAGCAGTTCTCCGAAACTTTCTTCCGAGATATCTGTCTAACTCTTGCCCGTGGAAAGCTCCCGGCAACCATCGACTGCCCGAATTTCTCAAGAATCGTCTGTGAGGAAAGCATAGTGAAGAATGCGGTTATCCTTTCCCTTATCGCATCGCTCGCGTGCTCCCTCGGATTCGCTCAGCAGGCCCGGCTTTCAGCTGCCGTGGTTGATTTTGTCTCGCGGGCTCCGCTTGTCAGCGCGAACGTATCTCTTATGAACGCTGCCGATACGGCGACAAAGCGATATACCAGCACGAACGCGGAAGGCAAGTTCTATTTCGCAAATCTTACTGCTGGCTCGTACCAGCTCAGAGTGTGGTATGTCGGTTACCGCGACTTGACAAGGAAAGTCACAATTGCCGGCACCGGCGTTGAGATGGGCATGCTGACGTTGACGCAAACCTCAATTCTGATGGGCGAGTATGTTGTGAAAGGGGAAGCTCCGCCTGTCGTCCAGGTCGGAGACACAGTCCAGTTCAATTCGAAGGCGTTCAAGCTGAACCTCGACGCGACGGCGGAAGATCTACTCACGAAATTGCCCGGGGTGACGGTCGAGAACAACACGGTAACAGCGCAGGGTGAAAACGTCGGACAGGTTTTCGTCGATGGAAAAAGATTCTTCGGGGACGACCCGATGCTTGCAATTCGAAACCTGCCGGCGGAAATAATCGACAAGATTCAGGTCTACGACAAGATGAGCGATCAGTCGGAGTTGACGGGATTCAACGACGGCCAGACGACGAAAACGATCAACATCATCACGCGCCCAGATAGGCGACGCGGACAGTTTGGAAGACTCGTCGCAGCCTACGGCGATGAAGGAAAATACCAGGCTGCGGCGAATACGAATGTATTTCAGGGGACGAGACGCATCACGCTGCTCGGGCAGAGCAACAACATCAATCAGCAGAACTTCACGGCCCAGGATTTTCTTGGCGCCATGGGGGGCGGTCCTGGCGGTGGATTCGGAGGAGGCGGGGGAGGCGGGATGATGGGAGGAGGGGGGCGTGGAGGAGCAGGTGCAGGCGGGCAACGACCAGGAGGTTCTGGAGGCGCGGGTGGGGGAAGAGCGGGGGGCGGAGGTGGCGGCGGACAAGTTGGACAAATGAACAACAATTTCTCCATTGGTCAGCAGAATGGTATCAATACAACGCATGCCCTGGGCGGACAGTACACAGACACATGGGGGGCTGGTTTGAACGTGGAGGGGAATTATTTCTTCAATTTGACGGACAACAAGAACGATCAGCTTACCGACCGTCAGTATTTCCTTACAGCCGACACCAGTCAGTACTACCGGCAGACAAATCTCAGCGACGCGAGGAACAACAACCATCGCCTGAACATGAGGATTGAATACACGATCGATGCTTCGAATGAAGTGATCATCAATCCCCGGCTCAATGTTCAGTCAAACAACTCCGTCAGTAATTTCGACGGACTGAATTGGCTGCAAGGGGCAGCTCCGCTAAGCAAGTCAGCGTCCCTCAATACCTCGGATGTCAATGGGTACACTTCATCCAACTCGATCGTCTACAGGCATAAATTTGATACGAGGGGCCGGTCCATTTCACTCCAGGCAACTGCGAACCTGAATACAAGAAAAAGCGAGCGCTATCTCAAGTCGGACAATGTGTATTTCACCGGGGCAACCCGCACGGCCGATTCGCTGAACCAGTTTGCGGACACACGGACAAACGGTCAGACCTTTGGTTCGAACATCACGTACACGGAACCTGTTGGAACCAGCGGACTCGCGCAGCTGAACTATTCCATCTCCCGTGCGGACAATTCGACCGACAAAAAGTCGTATAACTATGACTATCGCAGCAATTTCTACAGTTCCTTCGATCCCACGGTGAGCAACCAGGTCCAGAGCGGATATCTGACCCATCATGCAGACATCGGGTTTCAGTACAGAGACTCTGCCTTCAGCGCTACCCTCGGTGTTGGTTACCAAAGCGCATCGTTGACAGGCGACCGGACGTTTCCAAAGTCGGTCACGACGGACAAAGCATATCGCAATATCCTGCCGAACGCCACGGTCTACTTTGGAATCACACGGACGAACAATGTCCAGATTCTCTACCGGACGGCAACGAGCGCTCCGTCGATTAGCCAGTTGGAAAATACGATTGATAACTCCAACCCTCTTCTCCTCACGGCCGGCAATTCGGATTTAAAGCAATACTATACCCATACGCTTACCGCCCGGTATATCACCACAAACCTTCAGACCATGCAGAGCTTCTTCTTACTTCTTTCCGGATCTTCGACGGAGGACTATATTGGAAACTCGCTTCTCCTTGCTCAGAAAGATACAACGATCGAAGGAGGGGTTGTTCTCAAGCAGGGTTCACAGCTCTCGAAACCGGTGAATCTGGGGTCACAGCAAAACCTCCGCGCCCTCGTGACGTATAGCATCCCGATCAGCTGGATCCAATGCAACGTGCATCTGAACAGCGGCGTCAACTACAATGAGACTCCTTCACTCATCAACAGCGCGACGAATACGGCAACGACCTACACGCTGAGTGAAGGTGTGGGGCTCTCAAGCAATATCAGCACCGATCTCGATTTCACTCTCGGGTACAGTGCGAATTTCAACAACGTCACGAACACGATCCAGGCGAGCATGGATATCCGCTATTTTTCCCACACAGCGAACCTGAGATTCAACTGGACCTTCTGGGAAGGGTTTACCTTCCGTACCGATGTACGGAACCAGATATACACGCGATCAGAAACGGGCTTCAATCAAAGTTATACGTTGTGGAATATCACCATTGGCAAGAAATTCCTGCAAGACAACCGGGGTGAGATCTCGGCCCAGGTCTTCGACGTCCTGAGTCAAAACAAGAATGTGAGACAGACCGTCACGGACACGTACATTCAGGAACAGCAGACCAAAAACCTCAATCGCTATTTCCTCCTCACGTTCACATATCGCCTGAGCAACTTCTAGCCTGCGGAGAGTTTTCCACAGCTGCCCGATCGAACAAGAACCATTGCCCCGAGCATGGGCTTATCGGCTACCACCGATGACTCAAGGAGTGCTACGGGGGTGCAGGTTTCTAAAAGAGACCTCGGGCCAACGCCGACTTTTCCCATGCCTTAATCGGTTTTCCGCCTGTGAATAAAGGCCGAAAGTGGTTTTTCGACCTCATTTTTGCCTCCTCGCAATATACCGAGTTTTCGGTATTGTGCTTCAAGCGCGCGCCAGATACCATTCCTCAGCGGAATGACTCCGCACTAATCCATTCTCTCTTCACTTTTTGACACGGAGGTCGGCAATGAAAACTAAAACATCAAATTTCTTTACATTGATGGCGGTTGCTCTGGTGAGCTCACTCGTGACGCTGCTCATCACGTTGAACGCTACCACTGCGGGTGCAAGACAGCAACAATTTACGGGGAACGAAAACCACGTCATCACGTTGGATCAAGCTGTCAAACTGGTGCAGAATTATCAAACTTCCCCGCGCCTCCCGTCCATCAAGGGGGGGTATTTTAGCCGCAGCATTTTTGACAAGATCCTCTCCCAGAACGCGTGTGTGGGCGTGAGGTTCTACTATGCTCAGAAAGACGACGGCGGCTCGACAATGGTTCTCGTAGGTGTTGACAACATGGCGAATGACATGACCAGTGGGGTTCTGGGTGACATTACAATCCCGTGTCCGCCTTACTGTGGAACAAGCGTTCTCAATAAATAGGATAGAAGCATGAACCTGCCAATCATGGCACAGGTCGCTGTTTGGAGCATATTCGTTCCGGCTTTGTTGGGCCTGTGGAGATACAGGAGACTCGACAGACCGATGAGACTGTTTGCCGCATTCAGTATGGTCGGTGTCATCAATGTCGTCTTGGAGTTCGTGCTTGGTAGACTTGGCGTCAACAACTACTTTCTTTCTGATTTGTACTTCTTGCTCACAGTGCTGTTTCTTGGCTTCTTCTATCACATCTCCATCTCTGCTCCACGGGCGCGAAGATTCTTAGCGGTGTCCAGCGGATTGTACCTCGCCCTTTGGATACTTCACAAGCTCTTCTTCGCTGATCCAAACAAGATGAGCAGCGAGCTTGCCATGATCACGGCAATATTTCTGGTGGCGATGTCCATCGTGACGTTTAGCGCGTTTCTCAAAACGAGCACGTCAACGCTTCCGCAACGACCTTTGTTTTGGGTCTTAGGCGGGACGATCGTGTACTACTCGGGCAGCTTTGCCGTGATGGGGCTGAGTAACGAACTCCTGAAACTCGGAATCAGTTACTTCGAGACTGCATGGCACATTAATTGGATTCTTATCGTCGTTTCAATGTTGATGTACGCAAAAGGATTCCTGTGCAAGGCGCAGAGCTAGACATTCTGTGGGTCATATTTGGCGGAAGCGTCCTTCTGCTGGTCTTCGCCGTCGGTTACATTCTTGTGACGGTGAGCAGCCATCAGCGCGTGCTTCAGGCTCAACGGGCCCGGTTGGAAGAGGTCGTCAAGAGCGAAGAGAAATACCGAAGCCTGTTCGACAACGCCCTGGCGGGGATTATGAAGTTCTCGCCGGAGGCGATGACAGTCTCCGATTCCAATGAGGCTATTCGCTCAATTTGCGGGTGCAGCTCGCAGGAGGAGCTGCAGAGCTGCATCCATCATCTTCCGTCCGAGTCGTTGCAGCGCATCCGCGAGTCCCTTGCGGAACATGGATTTATCAGAGGCCTTGAAATCCAGACGGCCCGCATGGACGGCAAGGAACTCTGGGTTTTATTCTCTGCAAAGGTGACGAAGGACGATGAGCTCGCGCAGGCGGTCGTCATCGACATTACGCAGCGAAAACTGTTTGAAGAGAAGAACAGGGAGCAAAGCGAACTGCTTGACCAGACACGGGACGCGATCATGGTTGTGGATGATTCCGGTGCCGTGACATTCTGGAACGCGGGTGCTGAGCTGACCTACGGCTGGCCGAGGGATGTGGTTCTGGGAAGAACCATCAGTGACTTGTTGCATGGACCGTCAAAGAAGAATCAATACCTGGAGGCGATGGAGGATATTGCAGCCTTCGGAGAGTGGAACGGCGAGCAGGTCCACACCAGAAGAGATGGCAAAGAGATCCTGGTGGAGAGTCACTGGCGGACAATTGAACGCGGACCGGGGAGGAAAAACTATATCCTCATTGTGAACCTGGACATTACCGAAAAACGAAGGCTGGAGGGGCAGTTCCTCCGGACGAGGAAAATGGAGAGCATCGCGCTTCTCACAAGCGGAATGGCGCACGATCTTCAGAACATCCTTGCGCCGATCTCGATCTCCATTCCGCTGCTCAGGAAGAGGCTCTCGGATGAATCGGGCCTTGCTATCCTCCAGGTGGTCGAGGAGAGCGCCCACAGCGGTCTTGACCTTGTGAAAAATATCATGACGTATGGGAGGGGTATTTCCGGTGAGCGTGTGGTACTCAATGTGGATAGCATCCTCGACCAGGTCCTGACGATGGTGAAGCAGAGCATGCCGGAAAGCGTCAGCATCGACAAGAGGGTGAACAGTCATCCGGCCCTTGTCTCGGGTGATCAGCATCAACTGAAGCAGGTGTTTCTCAACCTGTGCGTCAATGCCCGGGACGCGATGCCGTCGGGAGGGAAATTAGTCCTGGAGGTGTTCCGCGCCGAAGCGGACGAAAGTCTGATGGAGTATCATCCCGATGCTCTCCCCGGGCCGTACGTCATTGTCAATGTCAGCGACACGGGAAAGGGAATTCCGGATGAACATCTGGATAGAATCTTCGAGCCGTTCTTTACTACGCGGGAGCAAGGAGAAGGTACAGGATTGGGCTTGTCCATCGCACATGGGATCGTACAAAGCCACAGCGGTTATATAACCGTTAAGAGCATTGTAGGGCGCGGGACGACGTTCTGCGTCTACCTGCCTGCTCTGACACAATCGTAAGCGGATGGTGCGCACCGTCGTCATCGAGGCAAGGCACTCTTCGCGAATTTGTCATGCATCACTCAAACAGAGAGACATCCATGGGTCCAAGGTCAAATGAAGGCGACCGAATCCCGGTGTGGATCATCGACGACAACAAGGGATTCAGTCTGGTCTTGTCAGAAGCGCTCAACCAGAGCGAGACGGTGATGTGTACGAAGTGTTTCACAACGTGCCGGACGGCAATAGCGGCGCTCTCAGCGGAGGAACTGCTTCCCCGCGTGATTCTTCTCGATATCAAAATGCCCCGTATGTCCGGACTCGACGCGATCTCAATGATCCTGAGCATAAGCCCGGCGACACACATCATCATGCTCACGTCGTTCGATCTCGACGAACACATTCGTATGGCATTGAACCGGGGTGCGGCGGGATATCTTTTGAAAGCGTCGTCTCCGACCGACATCATCAGCGCCATCGAGAAAGTTCAGAAGGGAGGAGCACCTCTTGATGCGATGATCACACAACGCGTCATGAGAGCCTTCCTGGGTCAGAACAGCGAAAGCAGCTACAACCTTACGCAGCGCGAGCAGGATATTCTGCGGCACGTCGCCGGAGGACTCACCACGCTCGAGACGGCACACAAACTCAATCTGAGTTACTACACTGTTGACACGCATTTGAAGAATATCTTCCAGAAGCTTAACGTCCATAATCGGCACGGCCTCGTCATAAAGGCCAACAAAGAAAGGCTCATTTAGCGTTTTTGTACCGTTTTGAGTCATTTTTCAATATACCGAGTTTTCGGTATTGTGCATCGTTTTCCCTCCCTCTACATTCTTCCCACGCACGGTGAGAGTTCGACAGCGGCTATATGGGGAGAATTCTGTCTTGCAACTCCTCGCCAAGAAATACTAACAGATGAAAAACCGCGATATGCCGCACGCGAGCGACACGAGCAAACGCCTGAAGAAGTGGGGCCTGGAAGAGTTTGGGTCTCTCGTGAGTTTCGCGCTGGCGCTCGGGATCTCACAGCAATCGCTGCATGATTATACGAGCGGGCGCTGGGATGCGATGTCGAGTGGTTGATGACGGGCTCCTCGGCGCATGCAGCACTCAGAAAATCCATTCGGCAGAGATCGATGCCGGTCGGTTGGGCAACGTTCGAGGGACGCGTGGTGACGGCGACGGATGGAAGGGAACAATTGCAGAGGAGTGGTTTTCGAAATGGTGCCGGCGTGCCGTACAGGCGAGGGAGTTTCTTTTGTCTCGAGATTGTCAACGATGGTCTCCTGACTGCAGCCCCTCTTCCGGTATATCCCGGCGACGTGTGCATCTTTGAGGCCGGACGGCAGCCCAGAATCGGAGACATCGTTGCCGCGCGGCTCAAGAGGAGCCGCATGATCGTTCGGGTTGTGAACCAGGTTTCCGCACGCGAGATCGAGCTCTCGACCGCAAACAAATTCAGGGACTGTCCATCGATCCGGGTAAAGAAATCAGACATCGAACGCATCGGAGTTCTCAAATCGATTGTGCAGTTGACCGGTGAAGAGAAGAAGTACTTTGGCATCATGTAAGGTTGCATTGAATCCCACAGGAATTCGCTATGGGTGCAGACGTACGTAAATCTTCGGCATCATCAGAACAGGCGATCGCCGTCATGTTCAAAGGAACGGCTCTCCAGTTCAGCCGCTCACTTCGTTCGGGGTTCGACGAAGATCCGGAGTTTCTCGAACATCACGGAGCGGAAGTATTCCCGCTGATGGAGCGGCACTTGAAGAATGCCGGCGTCATGCTGGATGAAACGGGCACACAAGCGCAGATGCGGCACGTTATCAGAGAAGTTGTTGTGCGATTACGGAGCTATGAGAAAGGGAACATATGAAACTCACATGGGAAGTGGAGACAATCCTGTCAACAAACTTGGAGGACGATGCCTTGACAAGACAGCCTGGCACAACAGCAATGGGTGAACCGTTCGGGGCAAGAACGATTGAACAGGTATGGGCGAAGGCGGAACAGGAACTGTGGTTTGTCTATTTCAAGCGGGACGCGTGTGGTGCGACGATCAAGAGGGACGATTATGGGAAGGCGACCGAATTCGGCTGGGAGATTGATCACATCGTTCCCGTGGCGAAGGGGGGAGCGGATGACGTCGACAACCTCCGGCCGTTACATTGGGAGAACAATCGGCACAAAGGGGATGACCATCCCGAGTGGAGTTGCAAGAAGCGACGGTAAGGGAGCGAAAGTTGAATCGTGAAGGAGAAAATTTGAAGTTCACCCGCCAAGAGACGTTCGTCGTTGCGGCACGCAACCCTCAATGGCAGTTCAGCAGGGTCTCGCTGGGCCGGGGTGAGACAGCACAGATTTCTGCGGCAGGCATGTGGGGCGTCGTCGATCCGGCAAACCACGGTTTGACCGGTCCGGGAGGAATTTTCTCGCCTGCAGGCCAGGGTTTCTACAAACCCGGTGCTCCCGAGGGATGCCTGCTCATCCTCACGGGCAACGGAGACGTACTGCATTTCAACAGCGACACCGATACGATAACGATTCGCGTTCCGGGTCCTCTTCACTTTGTCGCCAATGATGACCGCGCTCCGGACTTCCCCGCCCAGAAAGGATTTGACGACAATATCGGCTCGATGACGGTCAACATACGGATTCTGTAGGTTTTGCCCTTTCCCTGTAATTCTCTCTTTTCCCGTGTCCAAATTCCGCTTGGTACTCATGAAGAACTGACAGCGTATGGCTGCTCCTGGCTTCGCCGAGCTTCTCCTTATCCTGCTTACAGAATCCATCTCCGGAGTGGGGCTCATCCTGCTGTTGTGGAGAATTGCAGGAAAGGCGGGCTTCCACCCGGGCCTCAGCCTGCTTGTACTTATTCCGGTCGTGATCTTCGTGATGCTCTACGTTGCTGTGTTTGTCGAATGGCCCAGCCTGAAGCGGGAACGATGAAGCCCGGACCGTGGTTTGATTCTTACAACCGTGATGTTCAATTATCGGTGTGTGCGGCCCACGGCTGATCGCGCTGAAAGGCCGGGGCTTAAAAAACCTGGAGGATACACATTGACGTACCGAGACCTTGCCGGGATTTTCGCTGCAAAGGAACGCGCATTCACAGGGATTGAACTGTCCGCCCGTGATCTCAGCGTCGCACAACTGGGATACCGACCGGTGAGCGGGGGTTGGTCGATCGAAAAAATTCTCGAACATCTGGCTCTCGTCGAAGGTCCCCTTGTCCGACTCATCACGACATTGACCGACAAGGCGGCAGCGGCAACGGGGCCTCATCCACCGCTCCATTCATTCGAGGTCTCGCTCGAGTCATACCTCGAAAGAAGCCGGACGGAGAAATATGTTACGCGCGACAAATTCAGCGCGACGGGCACCGTGAAAGCTCTCGACTCGCTGAAAGTTCTCCGTGACGTCCAAGCGGAGCTTCTTAGTCTCCGGCCGCGCCTCGAGTCCGTTGACCCCACCCTGGTCCGCTTCCCCCACTGGATCTTCGGGCCGCTCGACCTGGCGCAGTGGTTGGCGTTCGTCGGGGTTCACGAAGAGAGGCATCTTGAACAAATTCATGCTATCCTGGCATCACTGGAATTCAGGTCGATTACGACTGGGCCAGGTTCGGGATCCCAATAAAAGCATCCTGGAATGACAACGCAGGAGAGGAATCAAATAGGAGAATGAAACTCAAGGCGATAGTCTTTGGTGCCACCGGCATGGTCGGCGAGGGAGTTCTCGATGTCGCACTCAGACATCAAGATGTTGAATCCGTGCTTGTGATCGGCCGAAAGCCGTGCACTGTGAATCACGGGAAGCTGCGCGAGATCGTCCACAGAGACTTTTTCGACTACTCGGGCATCGAGGGTCAGCTGAAAGGCTTCAACGCGTGCTTCTTCTGTCTCGGCGTGACATCTGTCGGCAAGAAGGAAGATGAATACACGCGACTCACGTACGACCTTACGATGAGCGCCGCCGCGGTTCTGGCAAAGCTCAATCCCGAAATGACGTTTTGTTATGTTTCGGGAACGGGGACTGACGGCAGCGAAAAAGGTCGCTCGATGTGGGCGAGGGTGAAGGGGAAGACCGAGAACGATCTCAGGAAACTTGCATTCAAGGCAGCCTACGCATTCAGGCCTGGGTTCATCAAGCCGATCGATGGACAAAAGAACGCGTACGGAATCTCGAAACTGCTCGGAGCGGCCTATCCTCTTCTGAAAGCACTGTTCCCGAAATACGTGTGCACGTTGGAAGACCTTGGATTGGCAATGATCAGCGTGTCGACATCGGGATACTCCGGGAAAGTTCTTGAGAACCCGGATATCGCTGCGGTCGCACAATCTGCCAGGATGCGCAAATAACTGAGAATGCCGCCGTGAATGTTCTCGCGGGGACTTTCGCTCCTCAGAGTAACAACCGATTCGCTCATCTCACAACAAAGCCCTGGCGTATGTGCCGGGGCTTTGTTGTTTTATCCGATTTCGATGAAGGCTATTTCAGAAGCATAGCTCGCTTTGTGTCCCTGTAGATCTCGCCTTTTTCCGACGTAGCTGTCAACTGATACAGGTACATTCCACTTGGGAGGCTGGATGCATTCCAGTTCATTGTGTATCGACCTGCCTCTTTTCGTCCTTCGGCCAACGTCGCCACCTCTCTGCCAAGCATGTCAAACACTCTGAGGTTCACAACGCTGACAGCCGGCAGCTGATAGCTGATCGCTGTTGCTGGATTGAACGGGTTCGGATAGTTCTGACTGAGTGTGAACCCCGATGGAAGAGCAGACTGCTCAGCCGCGGTCACTGCTCCCAGCGACAGATCGTCGATGACGAAGTACGATCCGACTTTGGCAAGGCCTCCAGCGCCCGTGATCTGAATGAGGAGCTGACAGGTGTCGGGAATCTCGCCCCCTGGATACAGGATCGGCAGTGAGAATTGCTTGAACGAAGTGGTGGCGGTGGGGATAATACCTGCGGCCGCGCCCACTCCCTGGCCAGCCTTTGATAGTGTTGCAACGAGATAAAGCTGATCCCCTGAGCCGCTGGCGGGAACAAATTGGTACCAACCGTTGAACGCTGCGGCACGTTGTGAAAATGGAAAACCCTTGCCCTTTGGTCCAGGCATGAGGATTGGCTGCACGCCGAAGGCAGGGAACCCGGAGAGGGGAACTACCTCGCCTCGTGCAGCATACGTGCCGGAATGGGCTGTCGTCACCCGCGTCACAGGAAGCGACGTCGGAGCCGTGTTCGTTGTATACCACCCGTCAGGGTCTGAGTTCGTCCATGATTCGAATCCAGCATTCGGAATCTGCGCAAAAAGGGCGAGTGTGGAACAGAGCAGTAACAGAAGAAACAGTACCGACTTGTTCATCGATGAGTCTCCTTGGAAGTGGATTTCTTGTGGGAGGAAGCGGTGTTCTGAGAAAAAAGGTTCAACTGCCGACAAAGGTAATGCGTAATAGGGATTCAAACAAGACGAAATTCTGACAGCGAGCCTCCTCCCAAGCTAAGAAACCATATGCGCGCGTTGGTGATTGTACGCACACCGCTTCTCGGTGTTGAAAACGCACCCGCATCAGCACGACCGCCTGCGATCGACCAGCACAACATTTCAAGTGGTGGTATCGGTGCTTTGGTCAGCATCGCTGTCTTGTTCGTGAGTAATTCCCGAACGCCATTCGGGCGACACATAGCCGTGTCAGGATCTCTCAACGAATGAAGGCTCTGGTTGGGGCAATTCGCTTCTGAATTAGATTCCCAATCCTGCAACTCTGGGTCGATTGTGGCGTATTTGCGAAAGATGAGTCCCTCCCGCACTCCTCGATTGTCGAACCCTGGCAAATATCTTTCGCGTAAACGGTCCGATGGTTGCTCGCTTGTGGGTTCCAAAGTATGATCGAAGACAATGAGAACGCACGACGTATCTTCTTGAACTCAGAAAGGCGCAAACAAATGATGCGATTGCTCACAGTTCTCCTGATGGTGAATGCGGCAGCTTCTTCGGAGCAACCAGCGATGGCCGGGGCAGATCGGCCAATAATGCTGCAGTCAAATCCGCAGCACACCGGCGTATACGACGTCAAACCGTTACATCGCCTCGAGGGGGTCAGGTTCACATTCAAGACGGACGGACCCGTGAGAAGCACACCGGCGTTGTCGAACAACGTCCTCTATTTCGGAAGCGGAGACGGCTTCTTCTACGCGGTGGATGCAGGTTCGGGGAAAGAGCGTTGGCACTTCAAGACAGGAGGGGCGATTCATTCATCCCCTGCCGTGGCGCATGGGCTGGTCTACTTCACCAGCAGGGATCCGCATTTGTACGCGCTTGACGCGGTCAACGGCAAAGAAATCTGGAAATTCAAGATGGGAAAGGACCTGGAGTACCGAAACGGTTTCGACTACTATCTTTCCTCACCGACGGTTGTCGGAAATTCTCTGTTCATCGGGAGCGGTGACGGCAATATCTACGCGTTCGATACCAGGACGAAGAGGATGCTCTGGAAACATCCTGCCGGATCGCGGATCCGTTCTACGCCCGCAGTTGCCAATAACCTTGTGATCGTAGGGACGATGAGCGGCTACGTACTTGCATTGGACGCGAAAGACGGGTCGATGAAATGGAAATTCGCCACGAAGGGTGCGTCACTGAAGATCGAGGATTTTGGTTTCGACCGATCGGCGGTTGTTTCGTCCCCCTCCATCGCGAACGGAATCGTGACAGTCGGATGCCGGGATGGTTTCCTGTATGCGCTTGACCTCGAACGGGGAGAGCAGAAGTGGGTGAACGACCATGCGGTATCGTGGGTCCTCTCAACTCCGGCCATCGCTGATGGCAGGGTATTCGCCGGCAGCTCCGATGCGCAGTTTCTCCAGAGCCTCGATCAATCATCAGGGAAGGAAGTCTGGAGGTTCAAGACAAACGGCCCGGTCTGGTCTTCCGCGGCGGTCGCCGGGCCGATGGTCTATTTCGGATCGAACGATGGAAACCTGTTCGCGCTTGACCGTGTGAGCGGAACAGAACAATGGCGGTTCAAAACCAACGATCGCATCTTCTCTTCTCCGGTCCTGTCAGACGGTATGGTCTTTTTCGGAAGTGACGATGGAACCATGTATGCCTTGAAGGGATCGACTGCGCCGGACACAACGGCCGCTTCTCCGGAAAGGGTGGTCTTCTGGGATTCCAAACCGGGAGCCGGAAAATGGTTCTCTGGAGGTGCGGATGAATGGATTCGCGACTACTTCAAGCAGGTTGGATACACGGTCGTTGATTCGAAAGGGCTGGAGGAGTTCATGAAGGAGCGGCTTGGTCCTAATCGCGGGAGCGTCGTCGTGTTCGCAGAACATCGGGTTCCCGAAGCCCTGGTCAAAGAAGAATCACCGAACGCGCTCATACGGAAATATCTGGATGCGGGCGGCAAAGTGGTCTGGCTCGGTCCGGACCCGATTGCATGGAAGCGCGATTCAACGGGGAAGATGCTCGGTATCGACTATTCGGTTTCGCAGAAAATACTCGGGATCCAGTATCCCGGGAAGAGTCTCGAAGGGATCGGATGGTATGCGTCAAGCGTCACAGCGGAAGGGGGAAAATGGGGACTTCAGGGCTGGTGGGTTGGACTCGGCTGGGTGGATCCCGGTCAGGTCTCCAGCGTCCTCGCCCGCGACGAGAATGGCATGGCGGGCGCGTGGGTGAAAAACTTTGGCGGGCCGGAAGGAACGGGACTGGTGCAGCTCTGGCTGCCGCGTGATCGGCACGTTGATCTCTTCCATGTCAAACGAGCTGCGGAATACGGAATACAATAACCCAGCTAAGCTTGTCCGCTGTTTCGTTAACGTGTACCGAAGGCATTTCACAAATGTCCCACCCCGCCTCTTGATTGCGGCGGCATCTTCACCTAGATTTCATTCGAATGTCAATTCTTCATCAAACAGGAGTCAGCATGAAGTCTTTCGTTTCTCTCATTTTATTTCTCCTCGTCATCTCGGTGGCTCCCGCGCAGGAGATCTTTTCTCCAAAGGACCCCGGTGAGACGCCGAACCGGACCTACGATGTGCTTCACTACAAGATCGAGATCAAGCTAAACGATTCTGCAAAATCGGTCGAAGGGAAGGTGACGACCACCTTTGTCCCGTTGCTCCCCGCTCTGAAAACGGCAGTATTCGATGCCGGTGAAATGAAGATTAAGAGTGTCAAAGATGCGAAGGGAAAAGACCTGAAGTTCACGTCCACCACTTCAAGTGTCTCCATCGAGTTCGACAAGCCGCACTCATACCGTGATACACTCAAGGTATCCATTGAATATTCGTGCACTCCGAAGCAGGGACTTACATTCAACAATACCAGCGGGGCCATACCCGGCAAGCGGTCTCAGATCTGGTCGCAGGGCGAAGAAACGACCAATCACTTCTGGTTCCCGTGCTACGATTATCCCAATGACAAATCGACGTCCGAAGTCATCGGTACGGTGGACGCGCGATACTCGTTCCTGTCGAACGGCAAGCTGATCAGTGTCACAGAAAACAAGAAGGAAAAGACGAAGACATTTCATTGGAAGGAAACGAAACCGCATTCTTCCTACCTGATCATGATCGCGGCAGGGGAATACACCATCCTGCGCGATAACCTCGGCAAGCTTCCTCTTGAGTACTGGGTATATACGGACGACACGACGAACGGCCGGGCGAGCTTCAAGTACACCCCAGCGATGATAAAGTTTTTCAACGAAACGATCGGGTTTGACTATCCGTGGGAAAAATACGCACAGATCATTCTTCAAGATCATTTCGGCGGGATGGAAAATACCTCGGCGACAACACTCTCTGACACCTGGGCTGTTTCCGACGCGCGGGGACGAATTGACAATCCTTCCACGAGTCTGCTTGCCCATGAGCTCGTGCACCAGTGGTGGGGGGATCTCGTGACGTGCCGGGACTTTCGCCACATGTGGCTCAACGAGAGCTTTGCCAGCTACTATGATCCATTGTTCCACCGGATGTTTCTCGGCCAGGATGAGTTTGACTACACGTTGTATCAGAACCAGCAGGCTGGAGTTGTCGTGGATACGACACGTGGACGGAAGCCCATCGTCAGCGTTGAGTCGTATGGCGAAAACGTGTATCCACGGGGGGCCGCTGTCCTCCACATGCTTCGCTTTCTGCTCGGCGACGACCTCTACCATCGGGCAATCAAGCACTACATCACGAAACACGCGTTCCAGCCTGTGGAAACAAACGATCTCAAAATCGCGATCGAAGAGAGCACCGGTCAGAATCTTCAATGGTTTTTCGATCAGTGGGTCTACAAGGCGGGCCATCCGGTTTTCGCCGTATCGTATCAATGGGATGAATCTGCGAAACACATAGCGCTTAACGTTCGCCAGACGCAGAAAACCGACAGCCTGACCGGAGTGTTCCGCATGCCGGTGGACATCGAGATCACCACGTCTGCGGGAGCGACAACTCATAGGATTGAGATTCTCACGAAGGACTCGACCTACATGCTTCCTGTTGCTTCGAGGCCTTCCCTGGTGATTTTTGACAAGGGAGATTGGTTGATCAAGCAGCTGAAATTCGAGAAATCGTTTGACGAATGGAAGTACCAGGCCATGTCGGCGACGAGCCTTGTTGACAGGATCCTCGGAATTCAGGCGCTCGCACGGATGCAGAAGGAAGGGGATGTCTTCTCCGTGTTCATAGACCGGATGCTGCACGATTCGTTCTGGGCGGTGCGACGCGACGCGGCTTCACAAATCTCCCAGGCATTGGCCAAGTACGATTCGTTGAGACCTGCCGCAAAGTCCGCGCTCTTCGCAGCGATCAAAGACAAGCGGTCGGAGGTCCGGGCCGTTGCTGCCGGCGCATTGCGATGGTTGAGAGGAAATGATGTCACTCAAGTCCTGAATGGCGCGCTCAACGATTCAAGTTACCAGGTCTTCGGCCGCGCACTTGCATCGATTGCGAAAGTGGATTCGGCACACGCTTTGCCAGTTGTGAAGCGGTATCTCACCGTCCCCTCGCGCCAAAACATCGTTGCTGGCTTTGCGTTGAATGCCCTCGGCACGCTGGATACTGCTCAGGCTGTTGCCGTCGCAATGGAGATGGTGAAAGACCAGACATTCACATCCACCAGGTTCACATCGCTCTCGACCATCCGGTGGTATGGCAAAGGGAGGGGAGACGCGATGGCCGTCGTCAAAGAAATCCTCAAGGATCCGAATGAATCGGTCAGAAATTACGCCGCGTTGGTTCTGGGAGATATCGGCGACGCATCCGTGATCCCTGCTCTGGAAGCACTAGGAAACGACAAGGAGAATCCTGCCTCTGCGACTGCCAGGCAGAGCGTCGAGAAGATCAACAAGAGGATCAATGCGGTGAAATAGTGCCTCGCTTGGTCCGATCAATTCGTCATCGTATGGGCCGGAGCGCATCTCCGGCCCTTTTTGTTTTCGGGCTGCACGTTTGCCGCGATGTCTCTCGTCGCAGGACTTGGTTGCTTTTCAGAGCGAACAGCCGTAGCTTTGTCAGTTCCAACTCCGCACCGGTATCCAGCGTACCTTCTCATGATCGACGACACAGTCGGAAAGAAAATCTTGCTCGCTATTGCATTCTTCTGCCTTCTGTTACTGGTGGCAGCTCCTTCTGCTGTTGCCCAGAACTGCTGGGGGGTGTCCGTCGGGTTCAAACCGATTACCGAACTCGGCTCTGATACGTATAAAGGATACTCCGGAGGATTGTATCTCGGGGGGAGAAACGAACGGCCGTGGGTACATGATACCTGTGGGAGAGCGTTTGCCCGCCAGATACAGCCATTGGACCGTTCAGGGACTGTCGATCCCGTCCAGGGCAGGATCGTCCTGCTTTCGATCGGGATGTCCAACACAACGCAGGAGTTTTCCGCGTTCAAATCGATCGCAGACAAGGATCCAAACAAGAATCCGAAGCTTATGATTGTCGACGGAGCGCAGGGGGGACAAACTGCCGCGCTCATTGCGGACCCGTCTGCGGGTTTCTGGGTTGAAGTTGAACGGCGTCTCTTGGCCGCCGGCGTTGGCAATCAACAGGTCCAGATCGTCTGGCTCAAGGAGGCTGATGCGAATCCGACGCAGGCGTTTCCTACGCACGCACTTCTGCTTCAGAGCGAATTGGAGAACATCGTGCGCCTGTTGAAATCCCGGTATCCCAACCTGAAAATCACTTATGTCTCGAGCCGTACGTATGCTGGTTATGCGACGTCCACGTTGAACCCTGAGCCCTATGCGTATGAATCGGGGTTTGCAGTCAAATGGATGATCGAGAGACAAATCGGCGGGGACACGTCGCTCGCATTCTCGGGATCACGTACAAGGGCTCCATGGCTTTCATGGGGTCCGTACCTGTGGGCTGACGGAATGACGCCGCGTGTTGATCGCTTCATCTGGCAATGCGGTGATTGTCAGGCTGATGGGACTCATCCCTCCTCCAGTGGACAGGCGAAGGTAGCCAACCTCCTGCTCAGCTTCTTCAAAACTGATCCAACGGCGATTCCCTGGTTTGTCGGATCGCCTGGGACCTCCGTTGAGGATCAACCCTCGACTCAGCGCGTCCAGTTTCACCTTCATCAGAATTATCCAAATCCGTTCAACCCGGAAACAGCCATTAGCTTTCAGCTGTTGGCTCATAGCTTCGTTACGATCAAAGTGTATGATCTCCTCGGCCGGGAAGTCTCAACACTTGTTGATGGAATTCGGATGCCAGGATCTCATGCTGTCAGATGGGACGCATCTGGATTCCCGAGCGGGATCTACTTCTGTCGGCTTGAAGTCCGGCCTCTTCCCGGCGATGGCAGGAGCGGTTTCATCGAGACAAGGAAAATGGTGCTTGCACGATAGTGGATGTCGAGGTTCGCTGCTCTGCGCAGCCGGAGAGAAGATCCGGACTTGTTCACGCGATCGGGGATAACGTAACCCCCGCTTTCAAACGAAGAGGAACAAAGCAATGAAGAATGAGTTAGTTGTGTTGGCAAAAGCAGCGGCATTCATCCTGTTTGTCGTGTCGTGTATTTCATGTAGCAAAGATAATCCTGCGGATCCGTCATCCCAGTCCGTTTGTTTCACCGTTTCCGGTTTCAATGTGAGTATCAATCACATGTGGAAGAACGGTAGAGCGCAGACGGAAAACCTTCAGGGTCAGGTCTCATTCTCGTCGGCGGTCTCCACGGCAGGAGAGTCGCACAATCTTGATTGGACGAACATTAAGAACGACTACACAATCCACGTAGTGACGAGTTTCAATGTCAAAATCGATGGTATTGACTACAGCTATCCCGCCGACAAGTGCAAGTGACCAGACGAGCAACCGGATTGAATATCACTAATCTCCACAGATTTTGACCATCCTGGTCGTCCCGGTTTCTGATATTGAGCGCCTGGGAAAGACCGTCGACGTGGATCCCGACTACTTTCCTTGTGTGCAAGGGAGATAGTCCCTTCATTTTGTGCGCCGCAGCTGTTGCCTTTCAGTTTGAAGAAGTGTAGTTTTGCATCACGGAAGCACCTGATCCGTCCCCCTCCTCGCACCGTAGTCGGTAATTGACGCTTTTCATTAAGCAGGTGTACTGTGAAGTCCACCTCTACGCATAAGCAAGCACTTCATTTGATCCTCGACCGGACCTTTACTCCTCTCAATCTTCGTAAGTTTGTACTCTTGTGCTGCATCCTGGCACTTCCGCTCATTCGTTACAGCATCGCATCTGGAAAGCTGAAGCTCGATATGTTGCCAGCATTGCGACTGCCTGTGATAATGAGCGTGTACACCACGACCCTTCGCCTCTATGGCGACCTCGATGCTGAGCGCGGCAAGATCCTCCAAATTATCTATGGCCGCGAATCGATTCCTACCGCGGTTAAGAAGTTCCCTACTGTTTCGTATCCGCGCACCGAATACAGCATGCGGAACGGTTCAGGCATTCGGCACTCTATGAACACGTTGAACCAGGCAACCTGATGAAGTCCTGGATGGCCAGGGGCTTTCCCGGTTCATGGAAGATCTCTGACAAATTGTGTGCAATGGACATTGGAGGCATTCCCATGAAGAAACTACTGCTTCTCGGCCTGTTCCTTTTCTGTTCAGAAGAACTTTTCTCTCGCCAGGCGGGGTGGACTACCACAACCCAGCCTCCGATCAGTTCCATGACAAGCCTCTATGCTCAAGATGCCAACACAGTTCTTGTGGTTGGCGAGAATCGCACGGTGATACGTTCAACTGATGCCGGTGTGACCTGGACGAAACAGCATTTCCAGATTAGCGAGACTTTGAATGATGTTCGCTTTGTCGATGCATCGACTATCTGGGTCGTCGGATCCTCGGGAGTGCTGTACAAAACCACAAACGGCGGATCGACATGGGAGTCAGTCCCTTCGGGTACTGCAAAGACTCTGTACGCCATCGCTACCTCAGGCAGCATCACGTGCGCAGTGGGGTCGGACGGCAAGATAATACGTTCCACCAATGCAGGCGCGACATGGACTGCGCCCGTCAGCGAAACCAGATTACGCTTCTACGAAGACATCCAATTCACGGGCTCAACAACTGCGGTTGTTGTTGGGAGTGGCAGCCAGATTTTGCGCACGACGGACGCGGGCTCGACCTGGAGCAATATCAGCCTCGGAACTTCCTGGGTCAAGGAGGTCTCATTTGCCAACAGCCTCCTGGGATGGGCGGTAGGGATCACGGCTTCTTATATCTCAATCACGGATGATATCTTCTACGGAATTTCGACGAACATCCAGGGGAAACGCAGCTCTGTCTGGAAGACCACCGACGGAGGCCAGACATGGGGGGTAGGCGTTCTTCCCACGACGAACTGGTTAGACGGAGTACATTTTGTTGATGCGAACACGGGATGGATCGTGGGGGAAGGCGGAGCGATACTGAAGACGGCGGACGGGGGGACGACGTGGAACACACAAACAAGTGGTACAACTGTGCGGCTTAGTTCGGTATGTTTCTTCGATAATCAAAAGGGGATCGCCATTGGGCCATCTGGTACTATTCTGAGAACAACAGACGGTGGTACGTCGTGGACGTCCGTCGCCAGCGGGACGAGCAAGAATCTTATCTCTGTCGCACTTTCTTCTCCTCAGCTTGGCATAGCGGTCGGGGAAGGTGGAACGATTCTGAAAACGACCGACGGTGGAGCGAGCTGGCAGAGCCTTTCGGGGGGGAATTCAACCTGGCTCTACAGCCTGTGTGCTATCGGTAGCCTCGATGGTTGGGCGGTTGGCACGAATGGTACAATCCTAAGGACGACAGATGGGGGGACGACGTGGATACTAAAGAACAGCGGAACAACCGACTATCTGCAAGCTGCGTCGTTTGTAGACAAACAAACCGGTTGGGCTGTCGGCTCAACGAATGTATTCAGGACAGATGATGGGGGAGAATCTTGGACGAAAACCTGGACGAGCTCAGGTCAGTATTTCGGTGCAGTATCGTTTGTTGACAAGAACAGCGGTTGGATGGCAGGCTACAAAGGGGCATACCCCTATGAGGGAGTCATTGTGAAGACTCTTGATGGTGGGCGGGTTTGGTCGGAGCAAGTTATTCCAAGTTCGCGTAAGCTTAATGCTCTCCGATTCCTCGATGCCTCGACTGGATATGCCGTTGGCGACAGTGGCACCATCCTCCGGACAACCAATGCTGGAGATACCTGGGTCTCAGCGGTAAGCGGGGCGACTACCACGCTCGTTTCTGTGGGATTCGCAAACACGAGCACAGGGTGGGCAGTCGGTTACGAAGGGACGATCTTGAAAACGACTGACGGCGGGAAGTCTTGGGGTCTGCAATCCACAAATGCCACCTCTTCTTCGTCCTTCTACGGTATCCATCCTGTGAGTGAGTCTGTTGCATGGATTGCCGCGTATGGTGCAGTGCTGAAGACAAATAACGGAGGAGGGGCGGCGATGTTCACTCCCAAGCCGGTGACACCGGCACCGAACGCTTTGGGGGTCCTGTCCGGCACAAGCTTTCAGTGGAACCGGTCAGTCGGTGCTTCGACATATCGACTGCAGATCTCAAATTCAATTAGCTTTTCCTCAGCCGTTGTTGACAAGAGCGGCATTGCGGACACGGCGTACGTTGTGGCAAATCTGGAACCTACAGCCACCTACTACTGGCGGGTTCGTGCAGAATACAGCGGCGGGACAAGTTTCTGGAGCAAGGTCCAACGATTCGAAACGCTGGGCATCACGTGGCGAAATCAATCTGTCAGTAGTTATGCATACCTCATGGGTGTTCACTTTGTCACACCATCGACAGGGTGGGTTGTCGGAAACAGCGGTGTGATCCTGAAGACGTCCAACGGAGGGAAGAATTGGAATGTGCAGAATGGAGCAGGAAGTGTCTACCTGAATTCAGTATTCTTCGCCGACAGTTTGACGGGTTGGGCTGCTGGTGAGTCCGGCAAATTGTTCGTCACTCGGGACGGAGGCAGCACATGGATCAGTCAAGCGACCGGAGTGACACAAACTCTCAATCGCGTCCGGTTCCTGAATCCCTCAAAGGGGTGGATCGCTGCAGGTGGTGGTGTTGTGCTCAGAACGACGGACGGGGGTTCGACGTGGCTCGCATCCAGCACGGGAAGTTCCGAATATGTCTATTCAGTTTTTTCACTCGATGGTTCAACCGTCTGGGCTGTCGACAGGAATGGAGTGTACAAAAGCTCTGACGGAGGCGCCACGTGGGTCAAGAACACGACCGTATCGTACACAGCGGATATGTTTTTTACCAGTCCTCAGAAAGGCTGGGTGCTCGCACAACGGGGTTTCTATCGCACGACGAATGGAGGGGTGAGTTGGCTGTGGAGTGAGGCGGGGACCAACGCCGACCTCAAAGGACTCTGGTTCCTGGATTCACTCAGAGGTTGGGCTGTGGGGACCAGCGGGGCAATGGTGTATACCGCGGACGGTGGAGCAACGTGGCAAACAAGAACATCAGGTACGACCAATTATCTCTACGGTTTGTGCTTTGTCAATGATTCAACTGGATGGGCCGTCGGATCTTCGACCATCCTCAAGGCAACGAAATCGCCGGGAGTTGGATCTTCTACACCACTGATCCTTGCACCAGCGAATCAAGCAACCTCTGTAGGTTTGAATCCAACTCTGAGCTGGGCGGCAGTGAGCAATGCCACGTCCTATCGAGTTCAGGTGTGCAGGTATAGTTGGTACGAAGGCTTCACATGGATCGACTCTTCGGGGATTCTGTCCGCTTCTTTTACTCTCGCCAGCTTGTCAACTGAAACGCAGTACTATTGGCGTGTGGCCGCGTACGATAACGACGGTATCAGCAACTGGTCGGAAGTCTGGAGTTTCAAGACAAAGTCTCTGACGCCTTCGGCTCCACTTCTCTGCGGTCCGGTAAACAACTCCACAGGCACGCCGAGCAATGTTACATTGTATTGGAACAGGGTCGAGGATGCAACTTCCTACCGGATGCAGATTTCAACCCTTCAAAGTTTCGCATCCACATTCATCGATCAAACGGTGAGTGACACTTCATACCTCGCCAATGGCCTCAGTGCCAGCACGGAATACTTCTGGCATGTACGTGCCTCTGTCGGAGGAATGTCTAGTGCTTACTCCACGACCTGGAAATTCACAACCATTATAGTGGGTCCCCCCATGCCTTCGTTGGCTGCTCCTCCCAACCAATCGGTGAGTGTGCCGCTGAACAGTACGTTACGATGGAATCGATCGGTTGGCGCAGCTTCCTATCGAGTGCAACTATCAAGCACGGCTGATTTTTCAGCCCTGCTTTTCGATAAGAGCGTGGCAGATACGGTTTGCCCGGCGACAGGTCTGATCGCCAATACCACCTACTATTGGCGCGTGAACGCAACAGACAGCACCGGGACCTGCAAATGGGCCGGTGCGTGGAGCTTTGTCACCAGTGCGACAGGGTGGGTCAAGACATCGGGGACCTACGGCTTGTCCATGTCAGTCACGTTCGTCGATCAATCTCTTGGCTGGATGAGTACCTACAGCGGGGACATACTGAAGACGACAGACGGCGGAAGCTCGTGGACGACGCAAACGTCGGGCACGTCCTCGGTGCTTTATTCTATATGCTTCGTTAACTCGTCCGTTGGCTGGGCAGCAGGGTCCAAGGGGGTAATCGTCAAAACTTCCAACGGGGGGACTCAATGGATGCCACAAACAAGTGGGACTGCGCAAGACATAAAAGACATAGATTTTGTCGATACTCAAACCGGATGGGCTGTGACACAGGACGGTCTCGTGCTCAAGACGACGGACGGTGGGTCATCCTGGAATTCTCAAACCGTGCCAACAACCACCTACCTTAATGGAGTGGATGCGATCGATCCTCAGAGGGCGTACGTTGTTGGCGCTAGTGTTGTTTTCAAGACGACGGATGGCGGTGCTACATGGATCTCACAGGCAATAGATGCATTTGCATATCTCATGGATGTCTTCTTCCTCAACTCACAACTTGGGTGGACTGTCGGCGCAGATGCAAGGATGTTGAAGACCACGGACGGGGGAGCGTCATGGGTGAGTCAATCTCCTCCGACGCTGAACTGGCTTACGGGAATTCGCTTCATTGACGCGTCCCGGGGATGGGCAGTTGGATGGAATGGAACTGTCATGAAGACTACCGATGGTGGCACAACATGGGGCTTGCAGCGCACTGGGTCGACAGGCTCGTTCTATGCCCTTCATTGCCTTGATACGGCGAAAGTCTGGGCGGTGGGGAGTGGACTGTATAAGACGAATGACGGGGGCGGTCCGATGCTCTTCCCATCGAATCTTGTCGTACCGTCGAACGGAGCAAAAAACGTATCACTGACTCCCGCACTCACGTGGACAGGAGTACCGAACGCTGTGTCGTATCAGGTGCAGGTCTCGTACTATGCGAATTTCACTCCAGTCCTGCTGACCGTGAACACCCTGAGTTCCGTGACAACTCCGATTGGTCCGCTGAGCCTGGACAAGACTCACTATTGGCGTGTCATCGCGACTCTCAACGACAGTCTGAAGCTCGTATCCGCAGCCGGGCAATTTTCGACGATACGTACCACGCAAGCAGAAAGACTTGATGGAGTCCCTTCGGAATTCGCGCTCTACCACAACTATCCAAATCCATTCAATCCATCGACGAGAATCCAGTTCGATATCCCGCATACGTCATTCGTCACATTGAAAGTATATACTGCACTCGGTGTCGAAGTTGCCACACTCGTCTCGTCTGAACTCTCTGCGGGACGGTTCGAGGCCGTGTGGAACGCTGGAAATGTGTCGAGCGGAATCTACTTTTATAGAATACAAGCGGGCACCTATACACACACCAGGAAGATGGTTCTCCTACGATAGGTAAATGAAGGCGACGAGTTTCTACGTTAGGATTGGGAGCGCTAATTGCAGCCCTCATGGTGATAATTGGAGGCGATCGATCTATCCGAGTCTGAATACAACAATCTACATTGTGTCCGAAAAGCCCCATCGTCCAGGTTCCCGATGCTCAGCACCTCGAAATGACAGCCGACGGGGATTTCTTACGCTTTGCCTGCGGAATATGACCCCGCTCACTTTGAATCCCGCAGCTGTTGCCTTTCTCTCCGATCTGCCGTAGCTTTGTAGAACAGACTCACAGCTCAGATTTTCCTGTCCATTGTGTACGAAAATGTTTGATTCGCAGATCACTGAACAACAAACCACGGAGGCACCATGAAGAAAACGTTCTTGTTGATCCTGCTCCTCGCAATCGTTGTTTCGACCGGCTACGCACAACTTGGTGTTGGTCTGTCGAAAGGTCTCATCGGCGGTTTGAATCTTGCTACCGTCTCAGGCGGTGACGTTTCCAAGGACGTCAAAAGCGTCTCCACCTACGCGGCAGGAATCTTTCTTGAGCTGAACATACCGGGACCGTTTTCGTTCGAGGCGAACGCCCTCTATAGTATGAAGGGAGCAAAGACGGAAGCCGGCAGCGTTACGTACACTGATACGTATACCTACATCGACGTGCCTGTCCTGGTGAAGTTCAGCCTGCCCGTGCCGGCTATAAGCCCCTCGATATACGCTGGGCCTATGTACAGCACCCTCCTGAGCGCAAAGACGAAGCAAGAAGGAGGCCTCCTTCCCGGTGAACGCGACATCAAAGATGCGATGGCCAAGAGTGATCTCAGCGCTGTGGTAGGAATCGGGCTCAGTTTCACTGCCCTCAGAATCGATGCCCGTTACAACATGGGTTTGTCGGCGTTGGACAAAGACGGGAAGCTCAAGATGTACAACAAAGTCATCTCACTGTACGTCGGACTAAGCTTGTAGTTAGCCGGTGCTGCCGGAATAGAAACGCCGGACCGGAAATTGAAATTGTGCAGGCGCCCCCTCGTGGGGCGCTTGCGTTTTAGTGATCAGGAAATGAGCTGACGGGAGTCATCGGGCGATGAACCGTTCTGTGAAACAGGATTGTAATATCTCTATCTTGATTTCAGCTGGGGAGTGGAAATCCGACAGGGTGCCTGGAGCGCAAGTTGATCGTTGAGGCACGGCGGCGTCGTGAGCTTTTGGTCAAGAGATTCCCTGGTCGCACCTACACATAAGAAGGAATCGCGGCATGAAGCAATCCCGACTCTTCTCGCTTCAGGAGAAGAAAACGAAACTTATCGTCGGTCTTATGTCCGGCACATCGGCAGATGGAATCGATGCTGCGCTCGTCCGGGTGAGCGGCAGCGGCGTGGATACTCGTCTTACCCAAATCGCCTTTGGCACCTATCCCTATCCCGCCGGTCTTCGCTTCCTGATTCTGCAGAACTCACTGCCCGGCACGGGCAGCGTCGACCTTCTATGCGAACTGAACATTCTGATCGCCCACTTTTTTGCGGATGCGGTAAAGAAGATCGCACGCAAAGCACGCATCGATCTCGCCGACATCGATCTCATCGGTTCACACGGACAGACTGTCCATCATCTTCCCCAGTCGAAGCGGGTTTTCGGGAAAACAATCAGGTCGGGACTCCAGATCGGAGATCCATCAAGCATCGCGAAGCTTACCGGCATCACGACAGTGGGTGATTTCAGGACTGGCGACATGGCTGTCGGGGGCCAGGGCGCGCCGCTTGTTCCGTATTTCGATTACCTGATGTTTTGATCGAAAACAAAGAACCGTATTCTTCTGAATCTCGGCGGTATAGCCAATTTCACAGCGCTCCCCAGGAAATGCTCGGTTGACGATGTCGTTGCGTTCGATACCGGTCCGGCGAACATGGTCATCGACGCCCTGATGATCAAACTCTACGGCAAGAAGTTTGACAAAAATGGAAACGTGGCTCAACGCGGCCGGGTTTCGCCGGGTCTGCTTTCAGAATTGATGGCCCATCCGTATTTCAAACAGCGGCCTCCAAAATCGACCGGCCGGGAAATGTTTGGAACCATGATCCTTCCGCAGATCCTGAAACACCGACGCACATTGGAGAACGAGGATCTGATCGCCACGGTCACTCGCTGGACGGCTTTGTCGGTCTTCGATCAGTACCAGCGGTTCATCGAAAAGAGAATGATCGCCGACGAGGTTCTGGTCAGCGGTGGAGGCGCCCACAACCGCTCAATCATGTCGGGATTGCAGGATTTCTTCGATCCCGTGCCCGTCGAGAAGATCGAATCCATCGGTTTCTCCTCCGACGCGAAGGAGGCAGTCTGCTTTGCGATACTTGCCAACGAGACCATTTGCGAGCATCCTTCGAACGTGCCGGGTGTCACCGGCGCGAGCAGACCTGTTGTCCTCGGAAAGATCTGCCTGTAGAGTCCCGCCACGGAACTCCCTTGCCTTTGATTCTTTCGTGCAGTAGCTTCGGATGTTGATTTCATCAGAACCAATCTGTTGCACTCGAATGGAGTTGCTATGAAAAGTCCTGTCAGCCTGCGGATCCTGGCGCTGTCTTCTCTAAGCCTGTTCCTTTCACTGCACGACGTTTGTGCCCAAATCGTGGTGAAGGACCTCGACGCGTTTGTCCAAAGCGTCCAGAAGGAGTTTGAAGTGCCGGGACTCGCTCTCGCCATTGTGAAGGACGGAAAGGTAGTCGTTGCCAAGGGTTATGGCGTCCGCAAAATGGGAGAAGCGGCCAGAGTTGATGAGCAGACGCTCTTCGGCATCGCTTCGAACACCAAAGCGTTTACAGCAACAGCGCTGGGGCTGCTCGTCGAAGAAGGGATGCTGGAATGGGACGCTCCGGTGGTGAAATACCTCCCCTGGTTCCAGCTCTCTAATCCATATGTGACACGAGAAATCACAATACGTGACCTTCTAGTGCACAGAAGCGGACTCGGTCTCGGAGCCGGTGATCTTCTCTGGTGGCCGCGATCGACGTACGACAGGAAGGAAATTGCCAAACGGCTCAAGTTTATACCGTTGGTGAAGAGCTTCCGGAGTGCGTACGCCTATGACAATGTTCTTTATCTGATTGCGGGCGAAGTCATCGAAGCGATAAGTGGACTGAGTTGGGAAGATTTTGTTGCGACGAGGATACTTGCAAAACTCGGAATGACGGACAGCAATGTCCGGCATTCAGACGCAGGCGGCAATGGGAACGTCGCGATGACGCATGCAAGCGTAGACGGAAAGGTGCGACCTATCGAGCCCTTTACGAGCGACAATACGAATCCTGCCGGCGGAATCAACGCGAGCGCCAGGGATATCGCGAAATGGATGATTGTTCAACTTGATTCAGGGCGGGTTTCCGGCGGCACAAGGCTGTTCTCTCCTCAGACGACCGTCCAGCTATGGCGCATGGTGACTCCGATACCGGCGGGAAATCCTCCGCCTGAGCTTTCGGCGCTACGGACCAATTTCAACGGCTACGCGCTTGGTTTTGGTGTGAGCGACTATCACGGCTACAAATTTGTTCATCACACCGGCGGCCTTCCGGGCTACGTCTCGAAGATTGCGATGATACCGGAGCTCAAGCTGGGCGTCGCGGTGCTGACGAATCAAGAGTCAGGTGAAGCATTTGAGTCCATTACTTATCATGTACTCGATGAATTCATCGGAGGAGCAAAGAAAGACTGGCTTGCCGCGTTCAAGAAAATGCAGGCACGACTGGCTTCCATGACCGCGATGGAGGAAAAAATGACTGTGGGTAAACGAGACAGCACCTCTCGTCCTTCTCTTCCTCTCGCTTCCTACGCCGGTACGTACTCCGATCCGTGGTACGGAGACATCACCGTTGCTTCCGAGAATGGAAAGCTCATGATGAGATTCGGCCATACACCTTCGCTGGAAGGGGAACTCCAACACTGGCAGTTTGATACGTTCATTGCCCGGTGGAAGGATCGTGAACTCCGCGCGGATGCGTTTGTGACATTTTCGCTTAATCCGGATGGGAGTATCGATCAGGCGAAAATGAGAGCGGTCTCACCTGCGACGGATTTCAGCTTTGACTTCCAGGATCTGCTCCTGAAACCGGTGAAGCGTTCAGGCAAATAGGATTCTAGAAGATTGAATTGAAATCAGGAGACTCTCGGCTTGCCTTCTTGCGGCGCGATGGACAGCACACCAGTACACTAAACCAAATCTGAACGACCCCCCGGCATGACCACAAGAAAAGCGCTCGCATATCTAGGGATGCTCATTAGCGTCCTGGTCCTGATCACGCTCTACACTGACAGGGCGCGTCACGCCCCCGTCGATGGTTCCGAATCCGGTGAAGTAGCGCAGGAAATTCCGACCGCGGAGTTCCCGGTTGACTATGCGCTGGGGGAGTTTGATGAACGATTCGGGATCACCAAAGAGAAGTTCCTGGAGATCGCAGAGCAAGCGAAGAGGGTGTGGGAGGATGCAGCGGGCAGACGTCTCTTCAGCCTTCACGGTGAGGGGACCCTGAAAATCAATCTGATATTCGATTGGCGCCAGGAACGTCTGCTGGGAGCAATGAAGGCCAAAGCGACGCTGGATGGCACCGGACGGTCGTTTGATCAACTGCAATCCGACTACAACGAACGATCGCGCATGCTTGACCAGTACCGCCGTTCGTTTGAGGAATCAGCCGGGTCCTACAGGGTTCATCTGGACGGTTACAACGCCCGTGTCGCACGCTGGAACGAGAGTAAGGACCACAGCGACAGCGAGTACAACGCGCTCCAGTCCGCACGCAGGGAGATCGAATCGGAACAGAGCAATCTCGAGAAGAAAAGGGCTGACCTGAATTCCCGGGGTGAGGAGTTTAATAAGCTTGGTGAGAAATTGACGGAGCTTGCAGGCAAGCACAACGTGGATGTCGAGAATTTCAATGGCACGTACGCCCAGTCGAGGGATTTCGAAAAGGGACTCTTTGACGGCAAGTCCATCAACATCTATGAATTTGAGAAAGAAGATGATCTG
The DNA here is from genome assembly GCA_026390595.1 of Ignavibacteriales bacterium. Taxonomy (NCBI): domain Bacteria; kingdom Pseudomonadati; phylum Ignavibacteriota; class Ignavibacteria; order Ignavibacteriales; species Ignavibacteriales bacterium. The sequence goes on along the minus strand of JAPLFQ010000021.1, from coordinate 290,372 downwards.
AAACTCGCGTTGGTGCACGAGTTTGGACACGCCATCGGCTTGGGGCATGTGGATAATCCGAAAGCGATCATGTATCGCAAACTGGCTGTTCAGGACATGAATCCTATCCATCTCGCGAGCGAAGATTTGACCCTCCTGTTGGCGAAGGTGAAATGACTCCACGGGACAATCAAGTTCACGAGAACGACGAGCACCACGAAGCGCCTGCACAGGGACCTCGTTTGCTGCGAGTCCTTGGGTTGAAAGAAGGGCTCGCGATTCACATGAGCGGGATTATCGGCTCGGGCATTTTTGTAGTCCCGGCGGTGATTGCGGGGCATCTCCATTCGATGGGGCTCATCGCGGTGGTATGGGTCCTCGGCGGCTTGCTGACGCTTTTCGGCGCGTTGACGGTGGCGGAGCTCAGTTCATTGATGCCGAGCGCGGGCGGACCCTACATCTATCTGCGCGAGAGCTTCGGCCGTGTCTGGGGCTATATGTTCAGCTGGAATCATTTCTTCATCAACACCGCCGGCGCTCTCGCTGCAATCGCCATCGCGTTTGCTACATATCTCGGATACTTCTTCCCATCGCTTTCTCCCGAACACTCGCTCTTCAGTTCCTCCATCACGATGTTCGGACTGACAGTGGAAATCACGGTGAGGGCGACACAGGTGGTTGCCATGGTTGTTATCGGAATCGCGACCGTCATCAATATCCGCGGTGTCCGGTTAGGAGGGTGGGTGACAAATTTCTTCACGACGGCAAAAGTTTTTGCGCTCCTTACGTTGATCGTCGCCGCGTTCTCGTCAGGGAAGGGAAACGCGGCAAACTTCGCGCCGTGGTGGCCGGAGCATTGGTCGTCGGAACTGACGTCGGCATTTGGTCTGGCAATGATTTCCGTCCTTTGGTCGTACGAAGGCTGGACGACCGTCACGCAATCCGCGAGTGAGATGATGAACCCGGAGAGGAATATTCCGCGCTCACTTCTTTTCGGAACATGTGGGATTATCTTCCTCTATCTAGGTGTCAATTTCGCTTACGTCTATCTGATTCCGATCGATCAGATGTCGGGTTCGGCGCGGATCGCGGCTGATGCAGCATCCGTGGTCTTCGGGCCATTCGGCACTTCCCTCATCATTGTGGGAATTCTCTGCTCGACGTTCGGAACGATCAATAATTCGTTTCTCAGCGATGCCCGTTCGATGTACGCTGCGGGGGCTGACAGCGCGTTTGCCCCGAGTTTCGGCAAAATCCACCCGCGTTTTCGGACTCCCTACATCACGTTGATCGCTCTCGGTGTCTGGAGTGCTCTTCTGACGCTGAGCGGCTCGTACGACCAGATTGCCTCATACGTCATTTTCGGATCCTGGATGTTCTACGGATTGACTGCGGTGTCTGTGATTGTGTTAAGGAAGAAGATGCCAGGCACACCACGGCCGTACAAAGCCTGGGGCTATCCGTATGCGACTCTGTTGTTCGTTGCCGCCGCCGGATGGATCCTCGTCAATACGCTGGTGGAAGATCCCCGCGACGCGGTGATTGGAATCGTGCTCCTGTTGCTCTCGCTGCCGTTCTATTTCTATTGGACAAACTGGAAGAAGACAGAATCCAGAATTCAGAATCCAGAAGGATAAATTCAGAATTCAGAAGGAAGAATTCAGAAGTCAGAATTGAGATTCATTTTGCTGGAGAATCCGATCTGACTCCTGCATTCTGACTCCTACATTCTAAAGGAACCCTCATGATCTCCCCCCTCCGTCCTACAACCCGGCTCCTGTCCGATGCGTTCGCGAAAAACATCATCGATGAGAGCTTCCTTGTCCTTGAGCGGATTGGCGTATTCATTGAGAACGAGGAGGCGGTGAATCTGCTCCGGGCTGCGGGGGCGAAGATCGATACATCTTCCCGAAGAGTGTTTCTTCCTCCCGCAGTCATTGAGAGCGCACTTGCCTCAGCTCCCGAACGCATGACGCTGTTCGATGCGACCGGCGAAAGGTCGTTCCTTGTCGGAGGCGACGAAATCCACTTCGATCCCGGCTCTTCGGCCCTCCGTTTGTTCGATCACAAGACCCAATCCGAGCGTGAGGCTCAAACGAGTGACCTCGTTCGATTTCATAGTCTCGTTGAGCGCCTGGACAATTTTCACTTCCAGAGCACAGGGCTCATCAGCGCCGACGTCCCGGAAGTACTCGCGGACTGCTATCGCCTGTTCATCGCATTGCAGTATTGCACCAAGCCCATCGTGACCGGGCTGTTTGTTGTTGAGGGATTCAAACCTATGTTTGAGATGCTCTGTGCCGTGAGAGGCGGAGCGAGAAATCTGAGAGAAAAACCGCTGGCTATATTCGATGCATGCCCTTCGCCTCCCCTCAAATGGAGCAACCTGACAACCCAGAGTCTCATCGACTGTGCAAGGGCCGGAATACCGTCTGAGTTGGTGTCGATGCCGCTCACGGGCGCAACGGCGCCGGTAACGCTTGCCGGGTCACTGGTGCAATTGACTGCGGAAAATCTCGCCGGTGTGGTGATCACGCAGCTGGCAAGCCCCGGAGCGCCTGTTATGTTTGGAGGTTCACCATCCTGCTTCGACATGCACACCGCGCATCCCCCGATGGGCGCGATCGAGACAATGATGATCGATGCCGCCTACAGCCAGATCGGGAAGGCGCTCGGATTGCCAACGCACGCATACATCGGACTGAGTGATTCGAAATGCGTCGATGCACAGGCCGGTCTTGAGACAGGAATCGGCGCAATCCTCGGTGCGTTGTCTGGCATCAACGTGATGTCAGGGGGTGGGATGATGGACTATGAATCGGCGCAGAGCCTCGAGAAACTTGTGATCGACAACGACATTTGCGGGATGGCATACCGCCTCGTTCAGGGAATCGAACAGCGCGACGAACCGTTGGCGCTGGAGCTGTTCTCGGAACCAGCCGGGGTTACCGATTTTCTGACTCATCCGCATACTCTCCAATGGCATGCCTTCGAGCAGAAATATCCGCGGGTGATGAACCGTGACGGGTATGAACAATGGGTACGGAACGGTAAGCCTTCCCTGGATGAGCGCGCTTCGCAGCAGGTCACACAGCTCTTATCAGAAGTATCTCATTCCCATCTTTCGGATGATCTCCGATTCCACCTGACCGGTGTTATGGAAACGCACGGGAGAAAGTTCGGCATGGATCACCTGCCCGTTCCGGAATAGCCCCGTACGAGTTCATCCGAGTTGCATGATCCCAACCTTATCGCAGAGGAGCATGTCGCTGGTCTTTCGGCGAGACCCTGCTCAAATCATAACAGCTTGCCTTTCTGAACGATCTGAAGTAGTTTTGTTCTGGCCCAACTTTTTGATAGTTTGTAAGCTGATGCGGTTGCCGACCATTCCATGGCAAGCCAGCGTAAGGGAGAGTCCGATGAAATCCAAAATTACCAGGAAGCCGGTGCCTAAGAAACCCCGCAAGCCGGGCGGGAATCGTCCGGCCCGTGCCAAAGCACCGGCGACGGCTCCAAGGAACAATCCAGCGCGTCTTGATGTCTTTTTCCGCCACCTGTTTGAGAGCTCCCCCGAAGGGATCGTGACTCTCGACAAACATGGAGTCGTCATCGATGCCAACGATGCATTCCTGAAGCTGTTCGGGCACTCGCTTGCAGAAATCAAGGGGCAGGAACTTGATGACATGATTGTTCCCGACAACCTCACGGAAGAGGGGCGAAGTTTATCGCGAAGGGTATCGAAGAACGAGACGATTGAAGCAGAGACGATTCGGAAACGCAAGGACGGGGTTCTGGTCCACGTGTCAGTCATTGGCACTCCAATCATGGTGGGCGGCGATCGAATCGGAATCTATGGAATCTACAGGGACATAACAAAGCAGAAACTGTCTGAGGAATCTCTTCGCGAAAGTGAGGCACGCTATCGGACGTTTGTAGAAAGTGCTCAGGACATCATTTACAGCGCTGACATTGTTGGCCGCTTCATCTACGCCAACCCAAACGCGCTGCGAGCCACCGGATATTCCGAAAGCGAGATCATCGGAACGAAGTACCTCGACCTGATCCCAACGCATTTCAGGCACAGGGCGGAAGCTTTTTACAAGAAACAGGTTATCACCGACACTGCAAGCACGTACTTCGAATTCCCGGCGACCAGGAAAGACGGAAAGGAAATCTGGCTGGGACAGATTGTCCAGCTGGTCAAACGCGAAGGGCGGACAGTCGGCATCCAGGCGATCGCACGCGACATCAGCGAACGAAAGCGCATCGAAGACGAACTGAGAGAGAACCAACATCAACTGGCGACTGTCATCGATACGGTGAACGAAGGGCTCACGTTCAGCGACGAGCGGGGGCATTTCGAAGTCTTCAATGCGACGATGGAACGTCTCGCGGGATACTCCAAGGAGGAGGCCAATGCCGGCGATTTCAGCATGTTGCTGTATCCGGATCCTGAGCTTCGTCAGCAGGCACTTGACGGACTGAAGGAACTTCTCGAAAAAGGGGAACTGCACGACGAAGAAACGACAATCACCGCGAAGTCCGGTGAGCGGCGCACGCTGCTCGTGACAACACGGCTGCTGCGCGCGAACGGTAAGAAAATGTTCTTGAGTGCGTACCGGGACATCACAGAACGGAAGCGCATCGAAGCGAATCTGGAAGCCAACCGGGCCTGGCTGAGCGCGATCTTCGATAATGTTGGCGTGGGTGTAAGTGTGATCAATCCAACCGGACGATACATTCAAGCAAACAAATGGTGGACACAGAAACTTGGCTACACGTCTGAAGAACTGCTCAAACTCACAAGCCTCGCGATTACGCATCCGGATGACGTGGAAGCCAGCAAGAAGGAGATGCAGGAGCTTCTACAGGGGACGATCGGACACTACGAACTGGAGAAGCGTTACGTCTGTAAGAACGGGGAAACATTCTGGGCGAGTGTGGCCGTCACGCCGATTCGCCGGGCCGGAGGAGAGCTCGAGGCCGTCGTTGGCATCATTTCGGACATTTCCGTGCGAAAAAGCGCGGAAGAACAGCTTCGCATGCTGGCGCACAGCATCATGAGCGTTTCAGAGTGCGTGACAATTACCGACCTCGAAGACAAGATCGTGTTCGTGAATGACGCCTTCCTGAAAACGTATGGCTATACTCAGGCGGAGGTTCTCGGGAAAGACATTGCGATTGTTCGATCACTGAACAACGATCCGGCTGTTGTGGCCGCGATAGAGGAACGTTCGCTCTCGGGAGGATGGGCCGGCGAACTGGTGAATCGCCGGAAGGATGGGACCGAGTTCCCGATCCGTCTTTCAACGACAGTGCTGCACGACGACAAGGGGAGGCCGGTCGCGCTCGTTGGGGTCGCAACCGACATCACGGAGCGCAAGAAAGCGGAAGAAGAGCTGCGAATGAGCGAAACGCGCTTTCGCGAGATGTTCGATGACGCGCCAGTTGGGTATCACGAGCTGGATACCAGGGGGCGGATTACCCGCGTGAACCGCACGGAACTCCGGACCCTTGGATATGCGGCTGAGGAGATGACGGGTCGACCCGTGTGGGATTATATCGAGGAACGGGAAACCTCCGAGAAGTCTGTATTGGAAAAGCTGGCGGGGACAAAACCCCCGGGTCGGAACGTCGAAAGGAACTATAGAAAGAAGGATGGTTCCCTGGTCCCGGTTCTTTGTGAGGATAGGCTCTTGCGCGATCCTGACGGAAACATTACCGGTATTCGCACCACGCTCCAGGACATCACCGACCGGAAGCGCATGGAGGAAGAGCTGAACACTGCGAAGGAGGTCGCTGAGGCTGCCACGAAAGCGAAATCGGAGTTTCTAGCAGTCATGAGCCACGAGATACGAACACCCATGAATGGCGTCATCGGCATGACTGATTTGCTGGCGCAGACGGATCTCACACCCGATCAGGCGGACTTTGTTGATACCATTCGTGTGAGCGGAGAGACACTTCTGAGTGTCATCAACGATATTCTGGACTTCTCAAAGATCGAATCGGGAAAGATCGAGCTCGAAGAAGTGCAATTCGAACCGAGAACGTGCATCGAAGAGGTCTATGACCTGCTCTCGCAGAAGGCGTCAGCGAAGAATCTTGATTTGCTGTATTGGATCGATCCGGAAGTCCCCTCCGGAATTCTTGGCGACAAGCACCGGCTCCGCCAGATCCTGTTCAATCTGATCGGGAATGCCCTTAAGTTCACGGAGAAAGGGGAGATCTACACATCGGTCGCGCTCAAGTGGAGAATTGGCAAGACCTTTGAGCTCCAGTTCTCTATCAGAGATACGGGCATCGGAATTCCGCAAGACAAGATCGAAAAGTTGTTCAAGGCGTTCACGCAGGTAGATTCTTCAACGACGCGTCGCTATGGTGGAACGGGGCTGGGACTTGCCATTTCCATGCGCCTCGTGGGTCTGATGAAGGGGAAGATCTGGGTGGAAAGCGAAGTGGGAAAAGGATCTGTCTTCCATTTTACCATTCAGTCAAGTATACCTGAAGCATCCGAGGCGCTGCCCGAGGTGTACATGCGCGGCAAGGATGTCACATTTGCGGGACGCCGTATTCTGCTCGTCGATGACAATGCGACAAACCTCCGGATTCTGAGAGAATTGTGCCAACACTGGAAGCTTATTCCGCGGGTCACACATTCGCCAGCCGAAGCACTTGAGTGGATCAGAAAGGGAGATCCTTTTGACCTTGGGATACTCGACATGCAGATGCCCGACATGGACGGAGTGACACTCGCGCAGGAAATCCGGTCGCTGCGTTCTCCCAGCGCCCTCCCCATGATCCTTCTCTCCTCCCTTGGGTCGGCATTGAAGGAAGGGGGCAGGGGAGGAGAACTATTCACTGCCGAAGTCGCGAAACCGATCAAACAATCGCAACTGTACAATGTCATCGCTGAAGCGCTGAGTGGCGAAAGAGTCGCAGCACCGCGCAAGAAAGTGACGCCGGAACTCAAAGTTCCAGCCACATCGAACCTGCGCATTCTGGTGGCGGAAGACAATGCAGTGAATCAGAAGCTGATCCTCCGCATCCTGCAGCAGCTCGGCCACTCCGGTGATGTCGTGACGAACGGTCTGGAAGTGCTGAAGGCGATCGAAGGAAAACAGTACGATCTGATTTTCATGGACGTGCAGATGCCTGAGATGGATGGCCTGGAAGCGACGAGGCGGATAGTCAATTCCAGCAAGCCCGGGGACAGGCCGAAGATCATAGCGTTGACCGCTGACGCAATGTCCGAAGACAGACAGAGGTGTTTTGACGCCGGTATGGACGATTATTTGAGCAAGCCGGTTCACATGGACGATGTCGCGGCGATTTTGCACCAGTGGGCGGTTCCGGCGAAAAAGCAGATAGGTGACACGGACGAGGATGAATCGGCCGAGTTCGTTGAGTTTGAGAAAACCGTGCTGGTACGTTTGAAGGAATTTGGCGTTGCAGGGGACCCTGCCTTCGTTGTAGGTCTATTGGAGGATTTCGTGGGGACCGCGACGCAGCTTCTTTCAGAAATATCAACGGTCCATGGACGGGGTGACAGCGAGCGGCTCGATTACATTGCCCACACATTGAAGGGGAGTTTCACGACTTTCAATCTGATTTCTCTGGTGGCGCTGGCGGCGTCGATCGAGGCGCGGGCCGAAAAGAAGGAACTTGCAGGGCTCGAGAAAGACCTGGCCGAGCTTCGGAATCGGTTCGAGACCAACATCCCTCATTTGATGAAGCTGAAAGCGAAGTTGATGCGGCAGGCGGGGAGTTGAAGCGAGAGCGAATCGTCCGCCTGCGCACTTCGTGTTACGGCGGATCAATAGACGAAACCGACTTGGCACTTGAAACTTCTCCGCCAAAGGCGGATCCGCCTGAGGCGGAAAACTCAAAACTGAACATTCCCATCTCCAAACTCCATGAACGATTTTAACCCAAACAGGAAAGAATACGATCCGCGTATGCATTCCGCGGAGCACATCCTGAATCAGACGATGGTGCGGATGTTCAACTGCGGAAGAGCTTTCAGCGCGCACATCGAAAAGAAGAAATCGAAATGCGATTACAGGTTCGACCGGGATCTTACACAGGAAGAAATTGCGACCGTCGAGAAGAAGGTCAACGAAGTGATAGGCCTGGATCTGCCCATCACGGAGAGTTTTCTTGGTCGAGAGGAAGCGGCGACTCGTTTCATGCTTTCGCGCCTTCCCGAAGATGCAGGAAACACCATACGGGTCATCACGATTGGCGAGTACGATGTGTGCCCGTGCAGCGGGCCGCATGCGTCCACAACGAAAGAGATCGGAAGTTTCAAAATAGGATCGACGGCATTTGAAAACGGAGTGTTGAGAATCCGCTTCAAGCTGCAGGAATAGCAGCTGCTGAGTTTCACATCAATTCAGACCATTGCTCACCTTCACGTATTCTCGCATGCAGCGCATCCTTGTCGGTTGCTTTCTTATGCTGGTGCTCCTCATCTCCGGCGTGCGTTCTGGCATTGCCGGAAGCGGACATCGTGTCTCCGCTCCAGAAATGGTCAAGGCAGCGTTTATTCGCAGCGCGAGCGCCTCGGGGTCTGATTCTCTCAGCCAGGAAAGCTACGAAGGTGCTCTAAAGGGAATGGGATTCACCTACACGGTTCTGGACCCGGGGCATTTCTCGAAGGTGGATCTCGAAGGCACAACCCTGTTGGTGGTTTCCCATGCCTCGGCTCTTGCTATGACTCCCGTTCGCATGAAGGCGGTTATCAACGGCGTGAGAAGGGGGATGCACCTCATCACGGATGGGCCAAGTCCTCTCCTGACTGCGTTGGGGATTCGCCTTGGACCGTCGCAGAGCGTCAGCGCAGTAGTGGATCGCGGGCTCTCCGGTTTTCCACTGCACTGGCCCGACAATCCGTCTGTCCACTCCATCGCCGGATATCCAAAGAAATTGTCCCGAGTCCTCTATGCCGATTCCGTCTCAGGGCGCCCGCTCGGTGTCGCAATCCAACTGGGCAGGGGACGATGCATCGTGCTGTCGCCTCTGTTCGATGAGCTTTCAGGGAAGGGGTATTCCCGATTTCCGACGCTTCCGGATGCAATCGTTGAAGAACTCCGGTGCGCCCCTTCTTTTCGGCGCAACGCGCTGGATGTATACTTCGATGCCGGCTATCGCTTCAACGTGCCGATCGAAACACTTGCCGCAATGTGGCACGAATGGGGGATCCGCGCCGTTCATGCCGCCGCTTGGTACTACCACGACACTCCATCCTACGATTACAAGCGATTGATCGATGCCGCGCACAAAAATGGGATAGTGGTCTACGCGTGGCTGGAGTGGCCGCACGTTGGGCCGGGATTCTGGAAACAGCACCCCGAATGGCGCCAGAAGAATGCCCTCCTGCAGGATGCGAAGCTCGATTTCCTGCATTTGATGGATCTGCAGAATCCCGATTGCCTGACGACGGCGCTGCGAGATCTCTCCAGCCTTCTGAAAGAGGACTGGGACGGTGTGGATATCGCAGAGTTCACGATCACCGGCGCTGGAGGCGAAGCCCTGGCAGGACCGACGCGACCGGACTATTTTGTTCCGTTTACTCCTTCGGCAATCGCAGAATACAAAGTACTCGCAGGCTATGACCCGCTGGAGCTCGAGGATTCGACCTCGCTGAATTTCTGGAAGCGGAATGCGGCCTCGCTCGATCAGTTCTATCGTTACCGCACGGCTGTGAATAACCGTCTTCTGCGGCAGGTAATCGAGTTTGTCTCAAAACTGAAGAGCGATGGAAAACGGGATTGGGAGCTGATTCACACAATCGTCGACAATACGCTTCATCCCGAATTCGACCATCTTCTCGGGTTCGACCAGAAATCGACACTTGCGCTTCTGCGTGAGTACGGCGTGACGCTCAACGTGGAAGATCCTTACATGGAGTGGACGAAGTCACCTGAGAGGTACGCACAACTGAGGAAAACTTTGGTCGCACTCATCCCTGAACGCCCATCGATGATCGATATCAACGTAGTACCGATTCATCCGTTGACTCAGATGACATTCGCGACAGAGCAGGCCACGGGAATAGAACTCCTGCAGCAACTCCAACGGGCCGGCGAACAGAACGGCCGTGTGTGCGTCTACTGTGAATCGTCGGTTTTCAGCCACGACTGGAAACACGTTCCAGCTGCGATGGCGGCTGGCGTGTCCATAACGAGAATCTCATCCGGGTGGGAAATCAACACTCCTCACACTGTGACTTGGAAGACCTCTGCTCAGACAATGGTCTGGCTCGACGGCAGCCTCTGGCCCTGCGGGGATTCGGATGGTGTGATCATTCCGCCTGGAACTCATACTCTGACGGTGAAACCAGGCATCTCCCCATCCCGTGCGGCAGCGTTTCGTCTGCTCTTTTTGTCTGATGAACTTCTCGGCTGCGAAGTATCCGGGGAGAAGATGGATCTCACCTATCGCGCACTTGCCCGATGCATGCTCGTATTCAACAAAGCGCCTGCAACCATCCGGCTTGATGGGATCCCCGTCAAGCTCCCGGTCCTGGCGGGAGAGAAGGGGTATGTCGTCATCGCTCCGTCGGGGGAACATCGCCTTAGTGTATCCAGAAAATAATCATCTCGGATTCTTCAACGAATCATGGCGCCGGAGTGCTCCGGCAAGTACGAACTAAAGGGGAACACGATGAAAAGAATCATGTCAGCGATGTTCGTGGGATTTATGGTCTCGTCCGTCGCGGTGCTTCAAGCCCAACAACCGGTCGCGGCGGCCCCGGATTCGGCAATAATGAGAGCGAAGGACTTCGTCGGTCTCCTCTCGAAAGGGGAATATGCCGCCTGCGTTGGTTTCTTTGACAGCACGATGACCGCGGTGCTGTCCGCGGAGAAACTAAAGGAATCGTGGGACACGGTCCTGGTTCGCGTCGGGCCGTTCAAGAAGCAGCTCCGCGCGTGGTCTCAGAAATACAGGTTGTATGACATCGTGCTTGTGACATGCCTGTTCGAGAAGGACAGCGCCGACGTGCGCGTGGTGCTGAATGAGAAGAAGCAAGTAGCAGGTTTGTTCTATGCGAAACCCGTTCCCCCTATCGAATACAAGGCCCCTGCGTATGTGAACCGTGAGTCATTCCGCGAGGAAGAAGTGCTGGTGGGAAAGGGGAGATGGGCGCTACACGGAACGTTGACGATTCCAAAGAGCCCGAGCCCTTGTCCGGCAGTCGTCCTTGTTCACGGTTCCGGACCCAATGATAGGGACGAGACAATCGGACCAAACAAGCCTTTCCGCGATCTGGCCTGGGGGCTCGCATCAAGGGGAATCGCCGTGCTCCGGTATGAAAAGCGAACGAAGGAACACGGACAGGAACTCGTTGTGCTGAAACAGACATTCACGGTGAAGGAGGAGGCTATTGAGGATGCACTCCTGGCTGTCGAATTGCTGAGGCGGACGAATGGAATTAGCCCAGAGCAGATCCACGTGCTTGGCCACAGCCTTGGCGGAATGTTGGCGCCGAGGATTGGCGTGGGGGATCCCGCACTGGCCGGACTGATCATCCTCGCGGGAGCTTCGAGACCTCTCGAGGATATTATGGTGGAGCAAATTGCCTACCTCGGCTCGTCAGGCGATCTCCCGCCGCAGAAGCAGCTCGAACAATTGAGCAATATCGAGAAAGAGCGGGACAAGGTGAAGAAGCTGACGAAAGCAGACACCTCGTCAGTGGATTCCTACTTCGCGGCTCCAGCCTCGTACTGGATCGATCTGCAGGGTTACGATCCTCCACAGCTCGCCGCTTCACTCAGGATGCCCATGCTCATCCTGCAAGGGGAACGCGACTACCAGGTGACAATGAAAGACTACGAACGTTGGAAGGACGCGTTGCGGGGCAACAAGAATGTGAGCTTCGAATTATACCCAGAGCTGAACCACCTCTTCATCGCTGGAGCAGGGAAGAGCATTCCGGCGGAATATGGGAGGGCGGGACATGTACAGGATGAAGTTGTCGAGGACATTGCACGATGGATAAACGCACCGAAGAAGTGACAGTGACTCAGACGGAAGCATGCGCAGCCCTCCGGTGACGAACGCCGAAACTGTGTCAGCTCCTGAATGTGCCCAATCGTTGTATTGATGCGTTGGTCCGATGCGATCTCCGAGGTGTATTGAAGTTGACAATAGAACCATCGGTGAGTCGGTTGTCTTGTTTCTTGGCCCGTTCCTGACCAAGTTTCAGAATCGTTGTGCATGAGTGCGAATTCGTATTCATCTGGCCCGGTGATTCGATGACCAGATCTCCCAACGGATCGGTCTCCGGATAATCGTCCCTCCTTGCAATTCAACCTTCGCTTTTGTACCATCGATATGACGAAATGGCTGTGATTCTGCGTGTTTTTGGAACACCGCCAGTTCGGATTTCCCCTCAGCCGCAGCAGTTTCCGCACTTGAAAAAGGAATATCGTATGTCCCGAAGACCGTCTGCCCTGCTTATGGTGTTCGCTCTTTTGCTTGTCGTCTCCGGTTGTGCCCTTCTCCGACCTCCAAAGGAAGAAACAAAGCTGCCCGAGATGCCTCGCGCAGAACGCGAGTTTCGCGGCGTCTGGGTGGCGACAGTCGCAAACATCGACTGGCCGAGCAAACCGGGACTGACGAGTGAGGATCAGCAGCGGGAGGCGATAGCAATCCTTGATTCAGTCGCTGCGCTTCGACTCAACGCGATCATTCTCCAGGTGCGGCCGCAGTGTGATGCACTGTATGACAGCGTGCTTGAGCCCTGGTCGTACTATCTTACCGGTACGCAGGGAAAACCTCCCGAGCCATTCTATGATCCGCTCGCGTTCTGGGTTGCAGAAGCTCACAGGCGGGGAATCGAGTTGCACGCGTGGTTCAATCCTTATCGTGCCCACCATCCGCAGGGAGGGGAGGTCACCGGGAGTTCTATCGTGAAGACCCGACCTGGGCTGGCGAAGGACGTCGGGGGCGGAATGTACTGGCTCAATCCGACGAAGAAGGAGGTGCAGAATCACTCCTTTAATGTCGTCATGGATGTCCTCCGCAGATATGATATCGACGGCGTGCACTTTGACGATTACTTCTATCCTTATGGCGACGGCAATTTTCCGGATGATGACACATGGACGGAGTACAGGAATTCCGGAGGTTCTCTCTCGCGTGAGGATTGGCGCAGGGACGCGGTCAATGTCTTCATCGAGCGAATGTATGATGGAATCAAGAAAGAGAAGCCGCACGTGAAGTTTGGGATCAGTCCGTTCGGAATCGGCCGCCCGGGAAATCCTCCGTCAATCGCAGGGTTTGATCAGTACGCTGTCCTCTACGCTGATGCCGAACTCTGGCTGAAGAAGGGGTGGATCGACTACTGGACCCCGCAGCTGTACTGGCCCATCAACCAGATTCCGCAGAGCTTTCCTGTTCTTCTTGGCTGGTGGTCGAAGATGAACACTATGGGCCGCAATCTCTGGCCCGGCATGATCATCGGAAGAATGACAGATGAAAAGGGGGCGGATGAAATCATCAATCAGATCATGATCGAACGCGGATTCGTCAACGACGCTCCGGGCCATATTCACTTCAGCATGAAGGCCTTCCTGAAAGACAGCAGCGCGCTGAACGCAGGGTTGAAATCCGGTCCATATCAAAAACCGGCTCTTGTGCCCCCTTCGCGGTGGCTCGACAATACAGCGCCTGCATCCCCCCGTGCGTCGGTCGAGATTGCCAACGATTCGACACTTGTAGTTACCTGGTCTCATGAGAACGCGCGGGACGTTTTCCGGTATGTTGTTTATTATCAGTATGAGAAAAACTGGGAATACACCATTCTGAATGCTCAGGATCGCATGGTTGGTATTCCGTTCTCCCGAACGGTCAAGGAGCGTGCGCGCGGACGCCAGCGCACAGAAACTGCACAGCCGAAAGTGGAATACGTCACCCGGGTGGCGGTGACGGCTGTCGATCGCCTCGGAAACGAGAGCATGCCTTCGGCGCAAAACATGATTCGTTCTTCGGCTCCCGCAGTACAATGAGCTTCCAGGTTTTCCTGGGTGCTGCTGAGAACACAACGAGACGGTGAGGGGTGGACACTTGAAAGCGGCTCATCTGCGTTTTCTCATGATCGCTTTGGCGATCGCGGCGTGCTCGAGGGAGCCGGTCGACCCGGACCTTCAGCGGGCAGCGAGTTCCGTTGAACAGGTGGTAGCGCCGTTTCAAGCCCCGCGGTCGTCGTTCTTTGTGTTGTTTCCCAACGGTACTCCCAGGCAGTTCGTGAGCTGGTTCTTCTCCCCGATGGGTGCTTCGGAATGGGCTCCTGAGGACAGCTCGAATGAATTCAATCCGGATGAGATCGATGCGCTGCACCAGATGGGATTGGAAACGAGACCGGCGGGCGTGGCTCTTCGGCACACCCAACCTGATCTGAAAATACAGAAGCAGATTGTCGTGAAATGGGACGACGTAGAAGGCACGGTAGTTCTTGAAGGATACCTGGATCCAAATCTGCCGCCTGCATACACAAGATCATTCAAGCTGCCCAAGGACGTGGTGCCTGATCAAATGGCCCGCCTGTCCACCGAATCGAACCTCCAGATGGGGATGCGGTCCCAATCCTTCTGAGACGTCGTCTCTGATGTCTAAGCATGGGGCTGTGGCAATTCGATGGGAGCGTACGGGAAACCCGAAGAGCGAAAAACGGAGTATTGTCTTTCAATTCGAAATGAAGTTGCATTGCATCTATTGACCATTTCTACTCGGAGGACACACCATGCATCCCTTCCCTCTGCTCGTCCGGCGGTTCAGTGTGTTTGTCATGCTCATGGTTCTCGGATGGAGCACCATCGCTGCACAATCGAAGCTTCCGACTCCTTCCCAGTTCCTTGGGTTCGAGGTTGGTGCTGATCGCCAGCTCGCTGACTACAAGCAAATCGTCTCTTACTTCAACGAACTCGCGAAAGGTTCGAGGAAGATCGAGGTCGAGGTCCTCGGCCCGACGACGCTGGGCAATGACCTCGTCATGGCCGTGATCTCGTCGGAAGAGAATCTCAAGAACAAGTCAAAGCATCAGGAGATCGCCAGGAAGCTCGCTGACCCGCGAGGGCTTACGCAGAAAGAGATCCAGGATCTCGTCAATCAGGGGAAGTCAATCGTCCTCGTGACCTGCAATATCCATTCAACGGAAATCGGGTCCACGCAGATGGTCCTCGAGTGGGCGCACTCGTTGGTGACAGCGCAGGACCCGGAGACGATTCGACGTCTTGAGAATGTCATTCTTCTCATCATTCCTTCTCTGAATCCTGATGGCCAGTTGATGGAGGTCGAATGGTATCGGAAGTACGTGGGCACGAAGTACGAAGGAGGCAGGTCGCCGTTTCTCTATCATCCGTACGTCGGGCACGATGACAATCGTGATTGGTACATGCTTACCCAGAAGGAGACTAAGGCGGTAACGAAGGCCGTGTATCACGAATGGTATCCTCAGGTGTGGCTGGATGAGCATCAGATGGGTTCCACAGGTCCGCGTATCTTCACTCCCCCGTTCGCGAATCCCGTTGCCGAGAATGTACATCCGCTCGTCTGGCGCATGGTGGACCATATAGGGACAATGATGTCGTGGCGGTTGGAGGAAAGGAAGAAGACAGGAGTCATCTACGGTGCGATGTACGACACGTATTGGCCCGGTGCGACAGACCAGACTGGTTTTTGGAAGAACATCGTGGGGCTCCTGACAGAAGTTGCGTCGACACGGATGGGAACGCCTGTGGAAGTCACTCCCAACGAGCTCAGTGGAGGAACGAAGGGCCTGGTCGAATACAAGCAGCAGGCGAATTTCCCCAACCCGTGGCCCGGGGGCATCTGGCGTCTGCGCGACATCATGGATTACGAGCGCATCGCATCGGATGCGTTGCTGGAAACCTGCACGAATCATCGCGAGGACATCCTGAGCGGTGTTGCGATGATGGCCCTGGATGCGGTCAACCTCGGGTCACCCGGGGAATACTTCCGCATCGCGGCTGAACAGCGCGACCCGGCATCCGCCGCCCACCTGGCTTTCGTGATGAAAGAGGGGGGAGTCGAGGTGCTCTATGCAGCAACAGAGAGGGCGTACTACATCCCGACGGCTCAACCGTACGGGCGGTTTGTAAAAGAAATGCTCGGTCTTCAGCGCTATCCAAAAGTAAAACTCGTGGCGGGACCGAATATCGTTCAACCCTATGATATGACTGCCTGGTCTCTCCCGTTGATGATGGGCGTAAACGTGGAGAAAGTCACGCTTCTAAAAGAGAAACAGAGCACTCTCCGGGGGCTGAAAGAATCCGATTGGCCGACGGGGAATGTGAAAGAGGCGGGCGCCTCAAGGTTCATTGTTTCGCACGAATCGAACGGCGCGACGAAACTGATCAACAATGCATTGCAACAGAAAGGTACGGTGAATCTCACCGGGGAGGCATACAGTGCAGGGGGGAAGGAGTTTCCCCGCGGCTCCGTAGTAGTCGAGAACATCAAGGGCATCGACGCCCTCGCGAAACAATACTCGCTCGATCTCGTCGGGTTGACTGAAAAACCGAATCTGAAGATGGAGAAGGTGGGCGAGTTCAGACTCGGCATGTACAAGCCATGGGTTGCGTCGATGGACGAGGGATGGACTCGCTGGGTGCTCGAACAGTATGAGTTTCCGCTGAAGAGCATCACCACAAAGGACATCAAGGAACGGAAGCTGGGGAGCGACTATGATGTGATCATCATTCCCGATGTTTCGAAGGAAGTCATGATCGAGGGAAAACGGAAGCCCGAGGAAGGCGACATGAAATACTTTGTCGATTTTCCCCCTGAGTTTTCCGGCGGAATTGGAAAAGAGGGAGTAAAGAACCTGAAGGATTTCGTGGAGCAGGGTGGAACGCTTATCGCAATGGCGTCGGCGTGCGACTTTGTCACAGACGAATTCAACGTCCCGGTGGTCAACGTGCTGTCGAGGACGAAAAGCGAAGAATTCAATTGCCCCGGATCGTTGCTGAGAATGTATATCGATGCAAGCCATCCCGTCGGCTATGGGATGCCGGCAGAGGTCCCCGGATTTGTGAACCAGCGGATTGCTTTCCAGACGACTCCTCCGGCTCCCGAGACGAAACGATGGGTGCTGGCGTGGTATCCCAATGAATCCGAGGATATCCTGATGTCCGGGTGGATGCTGGGGGCTGAGAAGCTTCAGCGCAGAGCGGCGGCGGTTGCCCTGACGTACGGTAAGGGGAAGATCGTCCTCCTGGGATTCCGCGTTCAGCAGCGTGCACAGACCGAAGTCACCTTCAAATTGCTTTTCAACGCGATTCATTGGGGAGCAACAAAATGACGTTGCGTCGTCAGTGCGAGTGTCAACGAGAGTACCAAATAAGAAAGGTGCATTGAAATGAAAACCGAGAACTCTGATCTGATGACAGCAGGCGCACTCGCGAAACACATGGGCTTGTCTGATGCAAAAGTGAAGAAGGCGATTGCGGAGTTGAAGATCAAGCCCGCAGCAAAAAAGGGAGTGTGCAACTTGTACGGGAAAGATGTTATACCGAAGATCAAGTCCGTCTTGAAGTAGCTGGAAGCGTCGCAGTGGGCATGAAAGGGGGGCAGGATGGGGCACGGTCTTCTGTGGGCTGTTGTGATGTGCCTTTTCGCCGGCGGTGTCCGGGCAGGGGCTCAAATGCAAGTGGACAGCCTTGCATTGAGATCATCTCTTCAAGCTGTCAGCACGAACACCATCCGGGTCTTCAGTCAGCAGAACATGCGAAACCTCCCGTTGCGCGGAATCTTGCCGATCGTGGGCCTGAGTAACGGCATCAACCGATACGCAGACGGTTGGCATGTCAGAGGTGGCCGGGCGAATGAAATCAGATTCTTTCTGGATGGATTCGACATCACGAACCCGGCAACACTGGGAATGCACGTTCCTCTCATCCAGGAAATGGTGGAAGAAGCGAGGCTCGAACCCGGCGGATTCGGTGTCGAACGCGGACCAGCGAATTCTGCATTACTCTCTGTCGCAACGCGAACAGGAGACAGCCGCCTCAGGGCTTCCCTTGATGTCCAGACTGATGATTTTGCGAAGCCGGGCAAGACGTTTTTGGGTACCACCGCCTTTGGATATCGTAACATTGTCGGGACTCTAAGCGGGCCTCTCCTGACGCCGGCAATCAGGATCTTCCTCGCCGGTGAGCACAATTACATCAGGGACAGGCAGATCATTTTCTTGGAACCGTTCAAGATTGACGGTCTCGTAGACGAGGGAGTGTACAGTTCTTCATTGCGGGGAGTCCCGTTGCCTGGTCCGATCGAAATACTGAGAAATCATGTCCCAAACAACTGGCGGGAGCAAAACCAGGTAAGTGGGACATTGTTGGTCGACCTGAAAGATATCGCTTCTCTTCCAATGGTGATGAAATTTGCGGCGGGATATTCGCATTCGCGCCAACCCGAAGGAAGCTCATGGGGTGACTCGTTCACGAACGGCCTTCTCCGCAATTACTACCGCGGAAGCCATTTGATGATGTCCGAGTTGTCAACGTGGTTCATTACCGGCAAGCTGACCCACACGTTGTCCCCTTCAACGCGCTATGAACTTGGCATATCGTACCAGTTTTCGAAGAGCCGGACATATGATCCTTCGTTTGGTGACGATTGGGCATCGTATCCCGACAGTCTCGAGTGGGAGGCAAAGGGATTCAGCACGGCCTTATGGCGCAGTAGGTACTCAGGCCCGCCTGAATGGGGAACGAGGATGATGTATTTCCGGGCGGAGAACTGGCCGAACGACCGGTACTCAAAAGGGGAGAACGGCGCGTTGGGAATTACGCTTGATCTCTCCAGCTCAGTAAGCAAGGACATCGAGGTAAGGATCGGTGGTCACCTGTCTTCATGGACTCACCGTTTGTTCGACCTCCAATATATCAGCTACTATCTTACCGGACCGGTCTACTCAGCCCAATACCGCCCTCCTGCAAACGAGTACGAGCGCCGTTTGCTCTACCTCGCATCTCTGGTGGGTGGAAACTACGGATATGATTATCTCGGACGCAAAACAGATGGATATACGCTCGACGGCGCCCCGGCAGGAGCAGTTCTGGATCCTCCTTACAAGTCGCTCAATGGAGGAGCCTATCTGCAAGTGTCGTATGTGTCGGGTGGAGTGGCATTCGACATCGGTGGTCGCTATGAGTTCTTTGACGAGGGTCTGAAATACATTGAGCCCGTGCCAAACCCGTTGACGGGCCAGCCGGATTACAGGAACATCTGGATCAATCAACGTCTGAATATCATCGACGAGAGCAAGATCGAGAACACAAGACCCGTCGGACTCCTGCTTCCACGACTCGGATTCTCCGTTGCGGCCTCCGAGAATACAACGTTCTACGCTCACTACGGCGAGTATGCACAGTTCCCCCGTCTGGATCTGTTCTACCAGGGGTCTGCCGGGTTCAGCGCTGGGCTGAGTCCGAACTCCAGAAGTCCATATGCCGGAAAGTTTGGCTTCTTCGTCCAGCCCGAGCGGACGATGAACATTGATTGCGGAATATCGCAGCGGCTTACAGACAACATGGTTCTTACTACTGCCGTCTATTACAAAGAGCTGAAGCAACAGATCCAGATAAGTCGGTACTATGATTCCATGGGAGAAGGAGTATTTACCGCGTTCATGAATCGGGATTATGGATCAACAAAAGGGTTGGAGTTCACGCTTGAAGTCGCCCGCACACGAAGAGTCTCTGCCAGAGCAAACTATACGCTGGCCAACTCAACCATGACCGAATGGTCCCCCACATCCGGTTCCGTAACTGTTTCCGATGTGAATGCGCGCTATCCAAAAAGTACGTACCTTCCCCCGTTCAATTTCGCCCATACCGCGACGGTGAACCTCGACTATCGGATTGAGAAAGGTGAGATAGGTGGGGTTTTTGAAGGTGTGGGATTGAACGTGCTCCTCTCATTCAATGGCGGCCACGCGTACACCCGCATCGAGGCCATGACGACGCAAGGGTCCGCCTCAGTCTGGAGTGCAGGGGTTCGCCCCCTCGTCGATGCCCGGATGAGTAAACCTCAGGAAGCGCCAGGCTCGTCGACGACTCCGATGATGTGCAATGTTGATCTCCGGTGCAGCAAGCTCTTGTTCCTTGATCCGATCACCCTCGAGTTCTACGTAAACGTTCTGAATCTGTTCAACACGAAGAACGTGATCAACGTGTATCCGATGACTGGGCGTGCAGATGAGGACGGATGGTTGGGCTCCGAGCCCTCAAGATACTATGAGTCTCGGATCCCGGATTATCGCAATATTTATGATGCATTCGGAAACGGCAATCGGTACTACGTCATTGGCACGGGCGTAGGCGACACATACGGCGAACCAAGACAGATCCGCGTCGGATTCCGCCTTGAATATTAGTTGCACATTGCAGTCGCTTATTCACCACTCACTATTCACCCCGCCAAGAAGATGGCGGGCAGGCAATTAACCAGAGGTTTTCTCAATCCCAATGGTTCTTGTTGCAGTGACAGGTCCGGTAGGATCAGGGAAGACGACAGTGCTCTCGTCTCTTTCGGCGTGGGCAAAGGAACAAAGGAAGTCTGTTGACGGCTTTCTCGCCCTGCCGTACGATCGCGTTGAAGCGGGCATGGGAGCAGAGGAGTACGTTCTTCAGCTCATCTCGTCGGGAAAACAGCTTCCGTTCGTCCGCCGGGACACTTCATTGACGCCGCCGTATCGAATTGACCCGGGAACAGTGAAGGAACTGTCTGCGTGGGCGGATTCGCTCAAAGCGAGGCATCCTCTGTCGCTTCTTATCCTCGATGAGTTCGGACCGCTGGAAGCGCGGGGGGACGGGCACATGAAGTACTGGGAATCGATTCAGAGCTCGAAGCCGGAAGTGGTCGTCATCGCTGTGAGAGAAAAAGTTGTTCGGGAAATCGAAAACCGGTTGGGGTCCCCTTTCGATGTCGTATTCGATGTCACCGTACCGGGTGTGCCGGAGCAGCTTCAGAACCTGGTATTGCATCATTCGGATTGGGTCCGGGTTGGACAGTTCGGAGCGGCAGCCGGAGGATTCGAGGCCACGGTTGGCTCCGCGTTGCATCAGGCAAAGATCCCGATGAGCGGGCTTTTCTTGTCGGTGGTGCAATCGTTGGTGATGATGTATGCGGGAGACCGGCTCGCGAACAGGGGCCGGGTGATGTGGGTACCTGTGATCTCCGCAGGTTTGAAAGCGCTCTCGCCGTACGGCGGGCGTCTGCGCCCGATGCTTGCCATCACTGTGCAGGGATTTCTCTTCAGTTTCGTATCCACGATATTGGGATGGAACGTGGTCGGGATCTTCGTTGGAGGATGGTTCGTTGGGGCGTGGGCGGCGCTGCAGGGATTGGTCCTTCAGTATCTGATGATTGGAGACAACCTCCTGCCTGCTCTCGATGTGATGATCCGCTGGACCGCGGAGTATCTGCATCTTCAGCTTCCCGGAATCGTCTCGCTTATCGCTCTGTGGACGGTTGTCTGCGGCACATTGTCTGCTCTCGCTACGCTGTTTGCGTGGCTGCGCCGTCATCGCCTGCCAGCCCGCATCAGGACGATGTTGGACAAAGGCGCGAGAGGTATCACGGGTGATGTCGGAACTCCAACACTGAAGGCAGCCGTTCGAAAGGGATTACGTGACCTTATACGGCCGCTGTTCTGGGCGCCCGTAGTTTTCGTCGGAATCATCATTGTCGTGAACGGTTCAACATGGGAGCAAGCCATGTGGGTTGTTCTTCGGGCTGTCACCGTCGGCTGGGTTTTGTTCTCGCTCGCGAGACTATTTGATCCCCGCAAGCTCGTTGCCTGGCTGAGACGCAAGGGTCACTGGGGTCCGGCGATGGCTCTCAGCAGGGCTCTCCGTCCTCAGCCGGAGTCAACCGATGAGAAGCCTGGCAAGAAGTCTGATTGAAACGGATGCTGTATAGACAATTCAGGGAGTGAAACGTGAATATCAACGTCGGCAAGAACATCAGGATGAGCGAGTTTATCGATTCCAGGGACAAGCGATGTCTTATAATGGACATGACGCGTTCCTCATCTGTGGGCGCGGGTTCTGGAATGGAGGATATTTCCGAGGCCTTGAGACGATGCAATATCTCTTTCGACGGTGTGATCCTGAATCCCGGACAGCTCGAGCACCATGCCGCTCTGCTCGGAGGAAAGATGCGGGCTGCGCCCCTCGTGCGTATCGATTGGACAAACGCATACCGCGACAAGGATTTCTGTCTCCCCGCCTCGACGGCCACGCGAGTTGCCATATCGGACGGTGAGGACGCACTCAAGCTTGGTGCCTCTGCGGTCGTGGCCACATTCCTCCTCGGCTTTGGAGAGGACCTGGAGGCGGAGAACATCAGATCAATTTCACTATTGGCGCGTGAGTGTTACCGGCTGTCTCTCCCTCTCGTGGTGGACATACGGCCGACCGGCGACAAGATCTCCGCAGTCAACTACATGGGTGCCATCAAGCTCGGGACCTCCTTCATGATGGAAGCAGGAGCAGACGCGCTCATTCTGCCGGAGTGCGATGCTGAGACGGTCGCGTTGATCGGTACGTGGGCAACAATCCCGGTGATGCTGCGACTCGACGAGCTCCCTGACTCCGGGAAAACGGATGCGCTCTTCGCTGCAGGAATTTCTGGCGTCGTGCTCACGGAAAAAATCCTCGAGCCGGCAGCAATCGGGGACGAATTCTCTGAACTCAGACAATTGATCCATCGCTGAAAGAATACTCATGACAGTGTCACCTGGTAAAACTGTTCGCCTGAACAGGCTCTTCAATCCGAAAGACGGCAGGGCGGTATGTGTGGCTGCAGACCATGGCTGGATGTCCGATCCGACGCCGAATGTTCTCGAACTCCGAAAGATCCTGGGTCAGGTTGTGCTCGGCGGAGCTGATGGTATCCTTGTGAGTTACGGAACCGCGCTTCGCATGAGCGAGTTCTTCGAGGGGAAGAACGCTCCCGCGCTGCTGATTCGTGCTGACTGGATGAACATGCCACGCTTGGGAGGATCCAACCTGAGCAATATCCTCCCTGCAGTGAATTTCAAGAAGATGGCAACATCGTGTGCCAGGGACGCCCTGCTCGTCGGCGCTTCCGCAATCACGATCTACTACTTCATCGGTTATAGTGACGAATTCGAAGCAGTCAATATCGAGCAGGCTGCTTTCTTCGCGAAGGAATGCCGCAAGGTCGGCCTCCCGTTGATCATTGAACCGATGGCGGTGGGAGCACCGGTTACCGGAGTGAATGTGACGGAGATTCTCATCGCCTCTGCACGGATTGCCGCCGAAATCGGCGCTGATGCTCTGAAGATTCCATATACCAATGATGTGAAGAGCTTCAAGAAACTCGTTGATGAAGCGGGCGTCCCGGTACTCGTGCTTGGTGGGGCCAAGTCGGACGACCCGCGTGACGCGTTGGAACTTGCCGACGAGGCACTGCGTGCCGGCGCCAGCGGCACCGTTTTCGGGAGAAACGTGACGAAGGCGAAAGATCCGAGGAAGATGGTGGAGGATATCTGCGCTCTGGTTCACGAAGGAAAGAGCGTAGATGAAATTCTCGGCACTGAATCCGGCAAGCAAGGAAGGCTCAGACCCATCGCCGTCAATTGCACCGGTTGTCAGCTCTGTGAGATTGCTTGTGTCCATTTCCACTCGACAGAATTCGACCAGAGCAGCCACCGGCTGAGAATTGAGTACAAATTCCGTCCCAACGAGCCCCGTATTTCGAAACCAATTGTTTGTCCGCTTTGTGAGAAATGTGTGGAAGCCTGCAAAGAAGGGGCGCTCACAGTCGGCTCGGGAGGGTATCTCGTCCTCGACCGGTCTCGGTGCACTTCGTGCGGGGATTGTGTGACCGCCTGCCCGCTCGATCTGGTCATGCTCGATCGCCAGGGGATTCCCTTGTTCTGCGACATGTGTGATGGCGATCCTCAATGCATCCAGTGGTGCACACCGCGGGCGATAGTGCTGACCCAACCAAAAGGAACAAGAGCATGAGTCTTAAGAACAGGGGATATGCCGACAATGTGCTGCGAGTCAATTTGACGAAACGGAGTTGTACGACGGAACGCATTGACCCGCATATCGCAAAACTGCTGCTGGGCGGCAAAGGGATCGGAGCATACTATCTGTACAAAGAGTCCGTGCCTCACGCCGATCCACTTTCTCCCGAGAATCCCTTCATCTTCGTGGTTGGACCGCTCACAGGCACCAGCGCACCAACTTCGGGGAGGTTCGGCGTCGTGACAAAGAGCCCGGCGACGCACACCTTCCTCGACTCGTATTGCGGAGGATTCTTCGGTCAAACGATGAAGTTCGCAGGCTATGACGCGATCATCATCGAAGGCGCTGCGAGCGAACCCGTCACGCTTGTCATCGACAATGACCACGTCCATCTTGAAGACGCGAAGGACTTGTGGGGAACAACGACAGCCGAAGCGGCCAAGCGTCTCAAGGCGAAGCACGGTGAAGGATTCCAAACCGTTGTGATCGGTCCGGCGGGCGAACGGCTGGTGCCAATCTCCGGGATTTTCAATGACGAGCGGACTGCCGGCAGAGGCGGAGCAGGGGCTGTTCTTGGCTCGAAAAAGCTCAAGGGAATTGCCCTCAGAGGCACAGGGTCCGTGCAAGTCTTCAATCCGGCGGAGTTTGACGAAGCCACGTGGGTTGCTTACCGGATGCTTCGTATGTCGAACCAAATCAAACGGATGAACGAGGACGGCACGGCCAACATCCTGGGTCTCGTGAACGCGGCGGGCGCATTGCCGACACGCAATTTCCAGGAAGGTCAGTTCGAACACAGCAATGAAATGACCGGGGAGGCGTGGCGCAAAGAATACTGGACCCGCTCCATCGGGTGCTATGGCTGTCCGATTTATTGTTCAAAGATCGCCTACGCGAAAACACGCGACATCGCAATCGATGGACCCGACTTCGAAACGATTTGGGCGATGGGGGTGAATTGCGGCATCACGGACAAGGAAGCTGTTATCTATTCCAATTTCTTGTGCGATCTGTACGGGATCGATACCATCAGCGTCGGCAACATCGTAGGGTTTGTGATGGAGATGTATCAAAGGAACATGATTTCCTCGACAGACCTCGATGGGGTCAAAGCCGAGTGGGGGAGCGGCGATGCGCTTGTTGCTTTGACAGAGAAGATCGCAAAAGGCGAGGGGGTCGGACTGCTGCTGCAGAACGGTGTCCGCGAAATCAGCAAGCACTATCCCGGCAGTGAAGACTTCGCGATGCAAGTGAAGGGACTGGAGTTGCCGGCCTACCATCCGAATGCGGCGCAAGGGATCGGATTGAGCTACGCAGTGTCTGACCGTGGTGGCTGTCATCTCCGCGGCTCGCCGCTGGCGGAGATCCTTGGCGGGGCAGACCCGTTGGCGACGGAAGGGAAAGCGGAGCTCTTCAAGACAAACCAATTCGATACGTCAATCATTGACGCGTTGATTCTCTGTTACTTTGTGAAATTCGGCATCACGCTGAAAGAGATTCTCCAAATGGTCAACCCATGCACCGGGTTCGAATACAAGAGCCCGCGTGACCTTGAACATGTGGGCGAACGGATGACCGTGCTTGCACGGCTCTTCAGCACGAGGGAAGGCTTCACGTCCAGGGAGGATACACTGCCGAAACGGGCGCTCGCCGAGCCAATGACGTCCGGACCGGCAAAGGGGCATGTCCTGGAGCTGGGCAAGCTCAGAAGTGAGTACTACGGCCTCATGGGATGGACTGAAAACGGTATCCCGACTGAAAAACGGTTGGTTGAGCTCGGACTGAAGGAAATCGCCGAGGGCTGAGAGCGCCGAGGACTGGTGCAGTAATGAATCCCTGCTGAATTGAAACGGCAGGGATTCCTTTTTCTATGCTGCGGGCGCACAAGACAAACGTACTTGACTCAATGGCGAGTATTTGTTAATTTCAGATCAATTAGTCTGAATTAAGAAGCTTGGATTGGCGAGATATCACGCGATTCCAGAAACAAGGCAATTTACACACAACCAATGTTGAGGTGAATCATGAAAAAGCTGTGGATACTCTTTTGGTCCGTTATTGCGTTCGGATTTGCCGTTCTGGGATGGGCCGGATGGCGGATATACCAGGAGAAGCCCCCCTTGCCGGCGGCCGTAGTCACGACCGATGGGAGAGTGATCATATCCGAGGGGGAGGTCTCAGATGGACAAAATGTATGGCAGGCAATGGGAGGAATGGAACTGGGTTCAGTGTGGGGGCATGGCAGCTATGTGGCACCGGACTGGACGGCCGACTGGCTCCATCGCGAGTGTATCTTCATTCTGAACTCCTGGTCGAACGAAAAGTACGGAAAGGAATACACTGCACTTGATGGAGAGAATCAATCAATGCTGCAAAGTCGCTTGCAGGAATTGATGAGGACGAACACGTACGATGCTTCCACCGGCAAGATCACCATTGAACCTGTTCGAGCGAGGGCCATTGAAGCGAACACGCGGCACTTCTCCCAGGTCTTCTCTGAGGGGAATGATCACTATGCAATTCCGCAGGGAGCGGTCAGCGATCCGGCGAAACTGAGGCAGATCTCGGCTTTCTTTTTTTGGACGTCGTGGGCTGCTTCAACGAACCGTCCGGGAGACGATATCACTTATACGAGCAACTGGCCGCATGAGGAACTCGTCAACAATCGGCCCACACCTGATGCAGTCGTTTGGACTGGTGTGAGCATCATCCTGCTGCTTGCAGGAATCGGCGGCATGGTGTGGTATCACGCTTCGCGACCTGCGGCGCCGGCGCCGGATTCGTTACCCGCTTCCGATCCGTTGTTCGGCACACGACCGACTCCATCGCAACGTGCAACCCTGAAGTACTTTTGGACTGTCTCCGCCCTCATCCTAGTACAAATCGGCATGGGGGTTGTGACGGCTCACTATGGCGTTGAAGGGGGAGGGTTTTATGGTATTCCGTTGAGCAAATGGATTCCTTATGTCTTGTCGAGAACATGGCATGTGCAACTGGGTATCTTCTGGATCGCGACGGCGTGGCTCGCAGCCGGGCTGTATATTGTCCCTGTCGTCTGCGGAAACGAGCCGAACCGACAGAAACTCGGCGTCGATGTTCTGTTCGGGGCTCTTCTTCTGGTAGTCGTCGGCTCATTCGTCGGCGAAGCGCTCAGCATCCACAACAAGTTGTCGGGTGACTGGTGGTTCTACCTCGGGCATCAGGGGTACGAGTATGTCGATCTTGGAAGAGTGTGGCAGATCGCACTGTCCGGAGGGCTTGCATTCTGGGTCTTCCTTGTCGCCCGCGGAATCGTTCCCGCGATCAGGCGAGGCGATGAGCACAAATCGATCCTCATGTTGTTCCTCATTGCGACGGTCGCCATCGGCGGTTTCTACTTTGCCGGGCTGATGTGGGGACAGCGCACAAACCTGAGCATCGTGGAATATTGGCGCTGGTGGGTGGTCCACCTCTGGGTGGAAGGGTTCTTTGAAGTCTTCGCGACGGTGGTGATCATTTTCATGTTTACGCGATTGAAGTTGATTCGTCCTGCGACCGGAAGTGCGGCCGTCCTCCTCTCGTCCGCGATCTATCTCGCCGGCGGCATCATCGGGACGCTCCACCATCTGTACTTCTCAGGAACGCCGACAGCCGTGCTGGCGCTTGGCGCTGTCTTTAGCGCGCTGGAGGTCGTCCCGCTCGTGCTTGCCGGATTTGAGGCCTGGGAGAACGTCAGACTTTCCCGGTCTGCGGAATGGGTCAGCAGGTACAAATGGCCTGTCTATTTCTTTATCTCCGTGGCGTTCTGGAACATGGTCGGAGCCGGACTGTTCGGCTTCATGATCAATCCGCCGATCGCTCTGTATTATATGCAAGGGCTCAATACGACACCGTTGCATGGACACGCCGCGCTCTTTGGAGTCTATGGAATGCTTGGGATAGGACTCATGCTTTTCTGTCTGAGAATCCTCTGGGTTCAGGACGAATGGAAAGAGAAGATGCTTGGATTCTCCTTCTGGTCGTTGAACGTCGGCCTGATGGCGATGGTTGTCATAAGCCTTCTCCCGGTAGGGTTACTCCAGACGTGGGCATCTGTGAAATACGGTTACTGGTACGCACGGAGCGCCGAATTTCTGGCCACGCCGGTCGTGCAGTCATTCAAGTGGTCGAGAGTCTTTGGTGACACGATCTTTGCGATCGGCTCACTTGCGCTGGTCCTGTTTGTGGTGGGATTGGTGACGGGGCATTCGTTGAAGAAGAAGTGAGGTGGTGCATATCGGGCCATCGATTCATCGGACCATCTGTTGATCGTTAGATGCTAAGATGGTGAGATGAGCCGATGTTCAGATTTCCTGGCGGCTCATTCGTGCTCAACCAACGAGCGCCACGTTTCTTTCTCCAGGAAACTCCCTGGAACATTCTCCTCCAGTTCGAGAAACATCTTGTACGGTACTGCGAAGGTCAGGACGTCATGGCCGAGCGTCGCGGCTGTATGCGCCCTAGCCGCGGTATCCGTCAGTCCGATGACCGCTCGGGGCACCTCGCTGCTCCACTTCGTGATACGCGAGGATTCCGATGCTCTGGCAGCCCGCTCCCGCCCGCACGACGACATTGTCGAGCGTCCCACGCCCGTAGTTTGCGAGCGAGACGAGAGTTGGTATCTGATCCGCGTTCGCGATGAAGATTACGACGATCGGAGTTCCCTTCACAGTGTCCACATTGCTCAGGGGTTTGAAAACCACATATCGGGACGGGATGTCTACCATCGGCAGTGATGCCACAAACCTCTTTGCCAGTTCCGGAGACTTCACATATCCTTCTCCGTGAAGAAATCGCTCAACCGCGAGTTTCCGCCCGGTCTTTCGAATTTCGTCGGCTATCGCCCCCGCGTTTTCCTTTCCTTTATTTCCCGCCGAAAAAAATCCATAGAAACAATCGATCCCCCCGCGCCAGTTGAGGTAGAGGTTCCCGAAGCCGATGCCCACCCCTCCGCCGAGGCAACCGTAGCTTTGTCTGTCGAATGCGACGGTCTTGCCGAGTGCAGCCTGTGCAAACATCTCCATCACGCAGCCCCATTTTTCATGGTGGAATTGCAGGGCATCTTCGGGTTCTGCTTCTGCCCAAAGGAGTGCAACAGGATCATGCCTGAGATTGAGGGCCGCAGCGGTGACTGATTCCATGGGTTCCTCGTGTGGATTTTCGTGCTATGAACGGATGGAATATACCTCGCTGAATCGATACAGGTAAGGATCTGAGCGGGCAGGACGGGCTTTTGCTGTGGCGAAAATTGGGAACTTCAAGGCGCCGTGTCCGTGGCCGCGAGTGCGTTGTTCTCAGGAATTTGCTATCTTTGAACTGCGCCTCGTTCTTCGACTCATGGTTTGATACGTCTTGATACGCTCCTCGGCGCTGTCATAGCGGTACGGGATCGCGTCAAGTGGTTTTTGCTTCGCTGAACAATCCTCCACAGGTCCGCCATGGAAAAACCAGCCATTTCCATTCTTGCCGTTGATGACGAAGAGAGTCTTCTTCATCTCCTGAAGCACGTGTTGGAACGGCAAGGCTACTATGTTGATACTGCCGCCGATGGCAGGACGGCAATCACGATGTTGCAGACGCTTCCGTTCGATCTCGTATTCCTCGATGTCATGATGCCCGATGTCGGCGGTGTGGAAGTGCTGAAGTTCATCAAGAACCAGCACCTGGATACCGAAGTCATCATGCTCACGGCTGTACATGACGTGAAGACCGCTGTGGAATGTATGAGCCTGGGTGCATATTATTATGTCACGAAACCGTATACGCCGGCCGACCTTGTGGGGTTGGTGGAACGGGCGTTGGAGAGGAAACGACTGGTTGTCCAAAATAAGGCGTTTCGGCGCCAGATCGCGTACCGTGCTCTCCCCTCAAGCATGATCAGCGAGAACAAAGCGCTTCTCGGGATGCTGGACGTGGCGATGCGCTCCGCTCCGACGGAATCACCGGTGCTCATCCAGGGAGCGACAGGCACAGGGAAAGAAGTTGTGGCGAATTTCATACACGCGAACAGCCTGCGGAAAGAAATGCCTTTCCTGGTGCTGAGTTGCTCTTCCATTCCGGAGAAACTCCTGGAGAGCGAACTCTTCGGCCACGAGAAAGGAGCCCTGCAGAATGGCGCGGGTTCCAGACAAGGATTGCTGGAGATCGCTGACGGCGGCACTCTCTTTCTGGATGAAATCGGGGAATTGCCGGCGAAATTCCAGCCGAAACTGCTCACATTCCTTCAGACCGGGGAGTTCCGGAGAATTGGAGGGAGCAAGACGCTGAAATCGCATGTACGGATTATTTCAGCATCGACTAAGGATCTGGAGCGCGAGGTCCGGGCCCGGAAGTTCAGTTCTGATCTTCTGGGGCAACTGAATGTCATCACACTTCGGCTCCCCGCATTGAAGGACCGGAAAGACGACATCCCGTTGCTCGTCGATCAATTCCTCGTCGATCACGCCGGATCCAAGCAGCCCAAGAAACTCGACGAGCATGCTCTCGAGACCCTGATGAACTACGACTGGCCCGGGAATGTGCGGGAGCTGGAGAATGTTATTCGCCGGGCCGCTGTGGTTTCTGAAGAAAATACCATCGGAGCCAATCACCTTGCGCTCATCCGCCATTCTCGTGCGGTCCGCAAGTCTACCGTTGGTGCTTCGACCGGGGGAGTTCGTGTCGGCATCAAGATGTCGTTGGCGAAGCTCGAGAAGGCCCATGTCAAAGGCATCCTGAAGTCGGTTGCCTGGAACGAGCGGCGCGCTTCCAGGATCCTGGGCATCAGTGCAAAAATGTTATCAAGCAAAATGAAACTCTACAAACTTAGCAAGCCGAGGTGAAACATGAGCATCACAAGAGGCATGGGTTTTCGAGCACTGTGCGCGGGTCTTCTGGGTGCAGCTTTCCTGCTGAACAGCCTGTTTGCGCAACAGACACAACATGCAGGAGTTTCCCCCAACACACTGACCGCGAAGGAAACGAAGGATGGCTGGAGACTCCTCTTCGACGGAAAGACGATGAACGGCTGGCGCGGAGCATACATGGACTCGCTGCCGAAGAAAGGCTGGGATGTGCGGGATGGAATGCTGATTGTGCGGGAATCGGGCGGCGGCGAAGCGGCATTTGGCGGGGACATCGTCACGATCGACGAGTTCAGCGACTTTGTGCTGCAGCTTGAATTCAAACTTACCGACGGAGCGAACAGCGGAATAAAGTACTTCGTCACCGAGCAGCAGCCGAAGACGCCCGGGTCGGCGATTGGGTTGGAGTATCAAATCCTCGATGACGCCAAGCATCCGGATGCAAAGCTCGGGATCAATGGAAACAGAACTCTGGCATCTTTGTACGATCTCATACCCGCTCACGACAAAAAGGTGAACCCGATCGGTGAGTGGAACCAGGCGCGTATCGTTGTAAAGAAGAAGAATGTCGAGCACTGGCTCAATGGTGTGAAAGTGCTAGAATATGAGCGGGGCGGGAAGGAATTCCTTGCTCACAAGGCAGAAAGCAAGTTCAAGAACCGAGTCGGTTTCGGCGAGGCAAAAAAGGGACACATTCTCCTACAGGACCACGGTAACACGGTGTTCTATCGGAACGTCAAAATCCGGAGCTGGTAGCCCTGCTTCCAAAATGAAGTATTGTATTCTTGATCTTATTGGTTTCTAACGCAGAGTCGCAGAGGACGTTGAGTAACGCAGAGATTGTGAACCTTTCTCCTCCGCGATTCTCCGCGGACTCCGCGTCTCCGCGATGAAAACTACAATAAGACATATTGGAAATGGCTCTAGATATCGTCCAAGGACTAATTCAAATCGACAATCGGCAATTGACATTCGACAATTTCCAGTGAGGTCAAGCATGCGTCATTCTCGCCGCAACTTTCTAAAACTTGCAGGTCTCTCAACAGCAATCGGCTCGCTCCCATTGTCCGCGGTCTTCCCCAAAGTGAAGAGCGCAGACAAAGCTCCCATTCTGTTCACTCTGGGCATCGCGTCATATACATTCCGATCCTTCACGCTCGATCAGGCGATCGAAATGACGAAAAGGCTCGGGATCACGAAGTTGACTCTGAAAGACATGCACCTGCCTGTCAAGAGCACTGAAGAGGAAATCAAGGCCGGTCTTGAGAAAATGAAGGCCGCAGGTGTCGAGCTTTCGTCGTGTGGCGTGGTGTATATGACGACGGAGGAGGAAGTTCGCAGAGCATTTGCATACGCAAAGGCGGCAGGTATCAGAATGTTGGTCGGTGTTCCGGAAGAACCACTGCTTCCCCTCGCGGAGCGTATGGTCAAGGAGACAGATATCTCTCTCGCGATACACAATCATGGTCCTACGGACAAGCGCTATCCCAGTCCCGAGAGCGCCTACAAGCTCATCGCCAAAATGGACAAACGGATGGGACTGTGTATCGATGTCGGACACACGCGGCGGCTGGGAGTCGATCCGGCTGACGATGTGGAGCGCTTTTTTGACAGGCTCCTTGACGTCCACATGAAGGACGTCAGCGATGCCGAAGCAAAAGGAACGACGGTCGAATGCGGGCGCGGAGTCATCGACATTCCCAAACTGCTGAAGACTCTTGTGAAACTGAAGTACGCCGGCGCACTTCATTTCGAGCACGAAAAGGATCAGAAGGACCCGCTGCCGGGTGTCGCGGAATCGGTTGGATATGTAAGAGGCGTCCTGGCAACACTCTAAAGGCGGTGAATAGTAAACAGTAAATAGTGAACAGTGGGTGAATCGTTAGCCAACTCTGAACTCGAAACTTAGAACTCAAAACTCCAGTCAGGACATCAGATGAACTCTCGCCGCAATTTTCTGAAGAAAGCCGCACTCGGTACCGCCGGTCTCGCAATCGGGCTCAATGCCAAGAGTTATGCACGGATACTTGGCGCAAATGACAGGGTGAACTTCGCTGTGATCGGACTGCACGGAAGAGGATATGCGCATCTCGAGTGTATCCGGCAGAACAAGGGAGCGATGGTTACCCACGTCTGCGACGTTGACAGGAATGAACTTGACAAGTTCGCCGCTGCCACGGAAAAGAGCTTTAACCAGGCCCCTGTGAAGGAAAAGGACTTCAGGAAGATCCTGGAGTCGAAGGATGTCGATGTCATCACGATCGCGACACCGGAACACTGGCAGGCACACATCGCAATCATGGGCCTGAAGGCCGGCAAGCATGTGTACGTTGAAAAACCCTCAAGCCATGATCCTCACGAAGGTGAGCTTCTGGTTGCTGCTCAGAAGAAGTATGGCAAACTTGTCCAGCTGGGAAACCAGCAACGCTCTTCCGAACATACGATCGAGATCATGAAGAGGATCAAGGAAGGCGTCATCGGCAGACCCTACTACGGCAAAGCCTGGTATATCAATACGCGGAAGTCGATAGGCGTCGGAAAGGAAGTGCAGGTGCCCGACTATCTGGACTGGGACCTCTGGCAGGGCCCGGCCCCACGACGGCCATACAAAGACAATATTCATCCCTACAATTGGCACTGGTTCTGGCACTGGGGAACAGGAGAGACGCTGAACAACGGTACACACGAAGTAGATCTTTGCCGATGGGCGCTTGGTGTCGGTTTTCCCAACACCGTCACTGCTTCCGGCGGGAGATTTCATTACAAAGACGACTGGGAATTCTACGATACGCTCGTGACCAGCTATGAATACGACGATTCAATGATCACATGGGAATGCCTCAGCTGCCAGGGGAAGAGCCATCACAACCGCGACCGCGGTGTCACAATCCATGGAACGCAAGGGACGGTGCTCCTTGATCGCGGCGGTTACGAAATCTACGATCTCAAAGACAAGATGCTGGAAGAACGGAAGGCTTCACGCGCCAGTACCACTCAGGATGTTCGCAGCATCGATACCATGACCACGAACCATTTTGGAAACCTGATTAGCGGGATCCGCGACGGAGAGAAACTCCACTCGCCGATTGCCGAAGTAAACACCAGTGTGGCGGTCCTCCAACTCTCCAACATTGCCTGGAAGGTGAAGCGGACCCTTCACCTCGACAAGCAGAATGGTCACATTCTGGACGATCCGAAGGCGGCCGAACTCCGGGTACGCGAGTACCAGAAGGGTTGGGAGCTGAAGGTATAGCCGTGGAGAAAAGAATAGCCGCCGGTCTTGCGTCGTTTGGTATGTCGGGCAAGGTGTTCCATGCCCCCCTCATATCACATCACCCCCGATTTGAACTGCGGCGCATCGTTCAGCGAAGCGGAAATGATGCGCGTGCGCTCTATCCGGAAGTTCTCATCTCTCAATCAGTCGATGACCTTGTAAGTGACCGCGACATCGACCTGATTATCGTTAACGTTCCCGATCGGTTTCACTACGAACTGGCGAAGCGTTGCCTCGAGGCCGGCAAGCACGTGGTGATCGAGAAACCGATGACTCAAACTGCCGCTCAGGCTGAGGAGCTTATCGAGCTCGCAGCACGGCACCAGAGAATGCTCACGGTGTTTCAGAACCGGAGATGGGACGGGGATTTCATGACTGTGTGCAAAGTGGTCCGGAGCAACGCGCTCGGACGCCTCGTCGAGTTCGAATCACATTACGACCGGTACAGGAATTTCATTCAGCCGGATACCTGGAAGGAACGATCGGAAGAAGGAACCGGAATTCTGACCAATCTCGGTTCGCACATGATCGATCAGGCACTTGTGCTGTTCGGGATGCCCGGAGCCGTCACCGCCCATCTGCGCATCGTTCGAACGGGCGGGGAGGTGGACGACTGGTACGACATTCGTCTTCACTATGACGAGCTCACGGTGCTTCTCAGGGCAAGCTACCTTGTGAAAGAACCCGGCCCCCGGTACATTCTCCACGGAACCAAAGGCACATTTATCAAGTTCGGTCTCGATCCCCAGGAAGAGGCGTTAAAGAAAGGAGCCGACCCCACAATCCCGGGATGGGGGACTGAATCAGTCGAGTGGTTTGGGACGATGGTGACAGAAAACGGTGGTATCACGAAAAACGCCAAGCTGCAAACGCTTCCGGGTAGCTACAGCGCCTTTTATGACGGAGTAGCTGACTGCCTTGAGAACGGGTTCCAGCCGCCGGTAAGACCGATTGAGGCGGCGAATGTTATCCGGGTGATTGAAGCCGCACAAGAAAGCAACAGCCGTCGGATGACGGTTGATATGCACGGTCGGAAATAAGGGTATGGAATGAGCGCCGGAGGAACTGGAACAGAGAATATTGTCCGAGTTTCCTTGGATGAACTCGATCGGGAATTTCAAAGGGTCCTTCTCACGATCGGGTTTGAATCTCAAAAGGCGAAGTTGTGCGCGCATATCTTTGCTGAGAACACGCTGGTCGGAGTCAATACGCATGGAATCAACAGATTCCCCAGGTTTGTGCGTTACGTGCTGGATGGATTCGTCAAGCCTCACGCAGAACCGCAATTGAAACACAAAGCCGGCGCACTAGAGCAATGGGACGGCTGTCTCGGTCCTGGTCCTCTGAATGCGCTCTTTTGTACGAAGAGGGGGATGGAGATCGCGCGTGAGACCGGCATCGGGTGCGTTGCGCTGTCCAATACAAATCACTGGATGCGTGGGGGCTACTATGGTTGGGAAGCAGCGAAGTCCGGTTTCGTTTTCATCGCCTGGACGAATACGACGGCAAACATGCCGGCGTGGGGAGCTGTGGATTGCCGCCTGGGGAACAACCCTCTCGTGCTGGCTGTCCCTCATGGCGATGACGCAATTGTACTTGATATGGCGATGTCTCAGTTCTCGTATGGTTCGGTTGAGTTACACGATCTGAGGAAGAGCAATCTCCCGCTTCCCGGCGGTTACGATACGCAGGGTGTTCTGACAACAGATCCCTCCGCCATTCTTGAGTCGCGGCGCCTGCTGCCAATGGGATATTGGAAGGGATCGGGGCTTGCGGTGATGCTCGATCTTGTCGCGGCGATTTTCGCCGGCGGTGACTCGACGCACGAGATCAGCACGCGGGAAGCCGAGTATGCAATATCTCAGGTCTATATTCTTGTCGATCCATCTCGGCTCAGCAACAACGGGACCATTGCTGAAACAGTAAGCGGCATCATGAACGATTTGCACGGCTCAGTATCGGCCCCCGGAGTAGAGAATGTTCTGTTTCCGGGGGAGCGTGTGCACAAGACCAGAATTGAGAACCTGACGCATGGTATACCAATAGACAAATCCGTATGGCTGGAGATCCAGCAATTGTGAGGCGCTGGAGTTGTGCTGCCTGATCATTGCTCCTCATCGTTCATCATCCACAAACTGCAATATTACATGATGAAGAATCGCAGACTCCTTATTTTCGTCGCAGCTCTGTTGTTCCTCTCTTCGTTTGTACCGGCTTCTGACGTCAGGGGACAGGATGTTTCGTCGAGTCCTTCCAAGGTCCGGTTCGGAGACGCGATAGTGTCGTTCATGCGTGAAGACAGCCTCGATCCTCCCCCCAAAGGGGCCATACTGTTCATAGGCAGCAGCATCTTCCGGCAATGGACAAACCTCAAGACGCAGATGGCGCCGCTCCCGGTTTTCAACAGGGCGTTTGGTGGCTCCAGAACTTCGGAGGTGTTGTACTATATGGACAAGATTGTCCTCCCCTATAGGCCGCGGATCATCGTGTATTACTGCGGCAGCAACGATGTCAACGCCGGAGAACGGCCGCAGGACATATTCCTGGGGTTCAGGAAGTTTTCGGAAAGGGTGCGGGATGCTCTCCCGGGAACTTTGATATTCTACGTTTCTATTAACCGCGCTCCACAGAAGATGAGCAAATGGGGTGTGGTTGATTCAGCGAACGCTACGGTGAGAAGCTACTGCCTGACCACGAAAAATCTGGGATTCATCGACGTCAACCCGGTTCTTTTCGACAAAGAGGGCAATCCGCGCCTCGATCTTTACAGGGATGATCAGCTTCACTTCAAGGACCCGGCGTACGACGAGTTTGCTGCGGTAATCAAGCCAATCATCGAGAAGGCATGGAACGAGCGCCGCTGAGGTAAGTGACAAGCCGTCATGCCGCGACAATATCCGATCTGAGAAGGGGCATGCCGGATAAGCGCAGCTTATCATCCCGACCAAACGAGGAGATCCAAACATGCGGCGACGTTTTCTGAAACAGATGATTGCATTGCCGTTCGTAAGCGCTCTGGGAATGACGCTGAGACAAACGGCTGTCCGCTCCCAGGAAAAGATCCAAAGAACCGGAGGATCGAAACTGAAGATTGGCTTGAATGCGTACTCTTTCAATGCTCCCCTCACGAAGGGGGGGATGAATCTTGATGATATGTTGGAATTTTGCGCACAGATTGGTCTGGAAGCGGTCGATCTGACCGGCTACTATTTCCCGGGCTATCCAAACGTCCCGCCCGACGAGTACATCTACCACATCAAGCGGAAAGCGTTCCTGCTCGGACTCGATATCAGCGGCACAGGTGTGCGCAATGACTTCACATTCACCGATGCCGCGAAACGGAAAGACGACGTAACGCTTGTCAAGAAGTGGATCGATGTCGCTTCTAAACTTGGGGCACCGGTCATCAGAGTCTTTGCAGGAAAGCAGGATACAAAAGGATACTCCTGGGACCAGGTCGCCGCGTGGCTTGTGAATGACATCAGGGAGTGTGTGGAATATGGTAAACAGCGAGGCGTCATCATCGGCATCCAGAACCACAACGATTTCATCAAAACTTCAGCGGATGCTCTCAAAATCCTGAAGATGGTGGACTCGGAATGGGCAGGGATTATCCTGGATACCGGAAGTTTTCACGTCGCCGATCCCTACACGGAGATTGCTGCGACCGCTCCCTACGCCGTCAACTGGCAGATCAAGGAGAACGTTTTCGTGGGGGAAGAGCAGGTTAAGGTGGATCTACCTAAACTGCTGAAGATCATCCGATCATCAGGATATCGTGGATATCTGCCGATTGAGACGCTCGGAGAAGGCGATCCCAAGATCAAGGTTCCCAGATTTCTTGAAGAGGTGAGAACCGCCTTGAGTCAACCGTAGCTCACAACCGTCGGTCAACAAAAACCCTTTGTGTAATTACATGAGAAGAACCATGCTCGGAAAACAGAAGCTGTACACCGTATCGGCCACCCTGCTCGCTGCAGTTCTCTGCTATCATGTCGCCACGGCCCAGGCGGTGGTTCTTTCCCGTCAGACTAATGATTCGACGAAGTGGAGTATCGAGAAATGTGTGAACGTGTTCTCGAAAGACAAGATCGAGAAAACGGAGGCCGGATATCAATACTGGTTTGTCGATAAAAATCTTGCCGATGGCAAGACATTGAAAATGAGTGTCGTCAAGCCGCACTCTGCAACGCATGCTCCCCATTCTCATCCCGAGGAGGAGTTCTTCTTCGTTCTCGAGGGGAAAGTGGAGTTCTTCCTGAACGGCGAACGGAAAGTCGTTGGGCCGTTCTCGAGCCTTTATTGTCCCTCAAACATCGAGCATGGGATCCGGAATGCCGGCGACACCGAAGCCAAGTACCTTGTCGTGAAAAAGTACGAGAAGAAGTAGTACGGTACGCTCCTGCACGGTTTCTTCGAACCACAAACGATCCCTGCCAGAAGATGCCGGCAGGGATTCCTTGTTTCTTGACGGTTTGTGATGCTTCGGGATCCTGACGAAGATATGGGCCGGGAATGAGTGCAAATGCACATTTTCTTGTATATTGTTGACGTTCCCTCACCAACCATGAAAGAACCCCATGCAAATTGGCATTGTAGGACTCCCGTTCTGCGGGAAATCGACGTTGTTTCAGACCATTACGAAGACTCACCTTGATCCTTCTCTCCTCTCGAAGGCGGAGGCGCATCACGCGGTTCTGAAGGTTCCCGACGCACGTCTCGACAAGTGCTCCGAGATGTTCTCTCCCAAGAGCACCGTGCATGCGACAATCGAATTTGTCGATGTCGTGGGCCTGAAGAAAGGAGAATCTGGCTCGACGCAGTTCACCACGAACTTCCTCTCGAACGTCAAAACAAACGACGCGTTGGTGCAAGTCGTTCGCCTGTTTGCCAACGAGACCGTTCCGCATCCGGATGGGTCCGTCGACGCCGTGCGCGATATCGCTTCGATCGAAACGGAGTTTATTCTTTCAGATCTCTCGCTGCTTGAAACACGGGTGGACCGGATCAAGAAGCAGGTCCAGAAGACTGGCGATGACGTCATGAAGAAAGAACTCCCGGTGCTCGAGAAATGCCATCAAGCGCTGGAAGGCGAGAAGCCGCTCCGGGAAATTGATTTCACAAAGGACGAATTGCATGTCCTGAGAACCTACCAGCTCTTGACGATGAAGCCGATGCTCATTGCTTTGAACTTTGACGAGTCCCAGCGTGCCGAAGTCCCCGAGATTGTGAAGCGAATCGCGGAGAGCAAGGGGGGGAAACAGACCAAAGTGGTCTCGTTTTTTGGCAAGATCGAGATGGAGATGTCTGAGCTCCCGGATGACGAGGCGAGCGTGTTCATGGAAGAGTACGGCATCAAGGAATCGGCGCTCGGTACGATTATCCGTGAATCATACGCGCTTCTCGGGTTGCAGTCGTTCTTCACGGTCGGCGAAGATGAGTGCAGAGCGTGGACGATCAGGAGAGGGACCAATGCTCAGGAAGCTGCGGGGGTGATTCATTCCGACTTCGTAACGAAATTCATCCGGGCTGAAGTTGTCCACTACGACCACTTCGTCGCCCAGGGAGGGTCGTTTGCGAAGGCCAAGGAATCGGGGCACTGGAGACTCGAGGGGAAGGAATATGTCGTAAATGATGGAGATATCATGTCGATTCGGCATAGCTGAGTATTTCCGGTTTGAAACCAATAAGCCTGATGGACCAGAAAAAGAACACGACCGATCGCGATGAAGAGCTTCGTGCGCTGCGCGAAAGCGTGCGTGAACTCCGAACAAAGCTGAAGGAATCGGAAGGGCGCTATAAGGCCCTGACCGATACCTCCCTTCAGGGAACTGTCATCGTGCAGGGTCTGCCCATCCGCGTGGTGTTTGCCAGCCAGCCGACCGCAGAAATGTTCGGATTTTCGATCGAAGAGATTCTCTCAGCTTCTCCCGGGCAGATCCAGAATTTCATGTATGGAGAGGATCGTTTCGGGATGCTGAGCAAATATGAAGGACGCCTCGAAGGAAAAGCGGTCACTCCCCGCTATGAAGCCCGCGTCACTCGCAAGGATGGCGAGGTGCGGTGGCTTGAAATTTTCTCGAGCCGCATCGAGTATCACGGGCAACCCGCCGTGCAGGCTGCATTTGTCGATATAACCGAACGGAAACGCGTTGAACAAGCCCTGCGTGAAAGCGAGGGAAAATACCGGCGGATTTTTGAAAATGTGCAGGACGTATTCTATCAGGTGGACAAGCGGGGGAACATCATTGATATCAGTCCATCGATCGAACGATACTCGGAGTATACACGACAAGAGTTGATCGGACGGCCGGTGACGGATGTCTACGCCAATCCTCCCGACCGAGAGAAACTCCTCGCTGCGATTTCAAAACGGGGAGAGGTCGTTGATTTTGAACTTTCGCTGAAGTCAAAGTCGGGCCACCACGTTACCACATCAGTGAATGCCCACGTGCTCTACAGCGAGTCGGGCGAGCCGATGGGTGTAGAGGGCTCTCTGCGCGACATGACCGAGCGACGAAAGTCCGAACTGGCGTTGCGTGCCAGTGAAGAACGTTACCGACAACTCTTCTACCAATCGCCAGTCGGCATTTTCTATTATGACCTTGACCTCCGCATAACAGATTTCAACACACAGTTTGAAGACCTTCTGCAGTCTACACGGGAACGGCTGCTCGGGCTCGATTTGTCAACCGTCAGGGACAAGAGGGTTCTGCCCGCCGTTCGAGAGTCACTAGCCGGATTGGAAGGGCAGTACGAAGGGCAGTACGAGGCGACAACGAGTTCTGCCCAGCTATGGGTATTGATGAAAACTGCTCCCGTCTATGATGACAAGAGGCACGTCAAAGGCGGCGTTGGCATCGTCGAGGATATGACGAAGCGGCGGGAGGTTGAGCGAGAGATCTTCATGCTTGCTCAAGCGTTGAAGAGCATCAGGGATTGTGTCAGCATCACCGATCTGGAAGACAATATTCTATTCGTGAACGATGCGTTTTCGAGGACGTATGGATACGCGCCAGCGGAGCTCGTGACGAAATCAGTCCGAATGGTGCGCTCCGAGAATAACCTGGCGAATGTGACAGGGGAGATCTTGCAGGCGACCTTGCGCGGCGGATGGGAGGGAGAACTTCTGAACGTGAGGAAAGATGGGTCCGAATTCCCGGTCTATCTCTCAACATCGGTTGTTCGTGATTCGGAAGGTGCTCCCATTGCGCTCATTGGGGCGGCAACGGACATCACGGAGCGTAAGCATGCGGAACAACGTCTCAGCGATAGTGAGGAGCGTTACCGGAGCCTCATTGACAGCGCGAGAGATGTCATCTTTACGGCAACCCCTCACGGCATAATCACCTCGCTGAATCCCGCGTTCGAAATCAGCACCGGGTGGAAACGAGCCGAGTGGCTCGGAAAGCTCTACAACGACCTGTTTCACCACGACGACCTCGCCGGTGCGCGTGAGAATTTTGTGCGAGGGTTGCAGGGAGAGCGTGTGCCAATGCTCGAGATTCGCATTCGGACGAAGGATGGCGGATACGTTGTCGGAGAATTCACGATCACACCTCAAACTCAGGACGGTAAGATTGTCGGTTTGCTGGGTGTAGCCCGGGATGTTTCGGAGAGGAGACGCCTCGAGGGACAATTTCGACAGTCACAAAAAATGGAAAGCCTCGGCACGCTTGCCGGCGGCATTGCGCACGATTTCAATAATATTCTCGCGATCGTTCTCGGACACGCCTCTCTGCTGAAGCAAAGCCAGAACGTCGCGGGCAAACAGATCGCAACCGCCGACGCCATCATCAAAGCGAGCAAGCGTGGAGCCGCCCTTGTTACCCAGCTTCTGACGTTCGCCAGCAAATCAGATGTCCTTTTCGAATCGGTTTCTATCAACGACATTGTCCTGGAAATTACCAGGCTTGTCGGCGAGACGTTCCCCAGGAGCGTGGTCATCAACACGCGGCTCGACACGGATCTTCCATCCATTGTCGCCGATTCAACGCAGCTCCATCAAATGGTGCTTAACCTCTGCATCAACTCCCGCGATGCGATGCCGCGTGGAGGCTCGCTCTCACTTATGACCACACTCGTAGCCGGTAAGTCCGTCGCAGGTCAATTCTCAGGTGCCGGAGCCGCTCAGTATGTCGTCCTGGAAGTGTCCGATACAGGTGAGGGAATGGACGAAGTGACAAAACAACGGATCTTCGAACCATTCTTCACGACGAAAGAGAAGGGAAAAGGGACAGGGCTCGGTCTGGCGACCGTGTACGGTATCATAGAAAGCCACGGCGGGTTCGTCGATGTGGAGAGCGAAGTCGGAATCGGCACGACATTCCAGATCTACCTCCCGGCTGAGGCAGGAGCAGCAGAATTGCCGGAGAGCAAACGAGAGCCATCGGGGGATGTTCCCCGCGGCACAGAAACGATTCTGGTGGTTGAGGATGAAGATATGCTTCGCGATTTGCTGAAGAACGCACTGATATCGAAGGGTTATTCAGTGATAACCGCCGGCGATGGCGTTGAGGCAGTGGAAGTGTTCATGCTTCATAGGCGCGAAATCTCGCTTGTCATAGCGGATGTCGGCCTGCCGCGCCTGTCCGGCAGCGAGGTCTTTCAGAAGTTGAAACGCATCAATGCGCAGATCAAAGTCGTCTTGGCGAGTGGTTTTCTGGAACCGGGATTCACGGCTGATATTCTGAAATCAGGTGTGCGGGAGGTAATCAGGAAGCCCTATCAGCCCGACGAATTGCTCCGCTGCATTCGGAGGGTACTCGACAGCTAGCAGCCCCGGTGTGGATAGCTTAGGACGCCGCAGGCGCATCACGGTTCATGAAAATCGAGGGAGAATCTATGAATCTCAGGAAAACACTCCGTGCGACAATCGTGGGATTAGCGGGACTTCTGTCGCTCCCCGGCTGCGGCACGACATATCCAAATAGGAATATCGTCGGCGAGCCATTTCCCACGGTACAGGGAAAATCGCTGAGCGGTGACGAGGTTACGCTGCCGGATCATTTCAAGGGCAAGAAGGTCGTTATCGTGGTCGGTTACGTACAGGAGACGCAGTTCGATATCGATCGATGGGGGATAGGCTTCTTCACCGCAAATCTCCCTCTTCCTCCGGTCTATGAAGTGCCGACGATCCCCGGTCTGCTTCCGTCCCTCTTCAAGGGAGTCATCGACAAAGGAATGCGAAGCGGTATTCCGCAGGAATCGTGGAAAGATGTCATGACGGTGTATGGAAGCGACGGCGGGAAGATCGCTCAGTGGACAGGAACCCAGACTCCGAGGAATTGCAGAGTCATCCTCCTCGATGAGAAGGGTGTCGTGCTGTGGATGCACGACAAGGGATACGGCCTCCCTCCGCTGAAATCACTGCTGGACATTCTGGCAAAGAGCGCATCTTCTGAAGGGCGTTGATCTCGAGGGATAAAAGAGGAAATTACGAACCGGGCGCACCTTATCCCAGAGGGATCGATACCAGCACTTTGTTACCCGTTCCGACAAACTCTATGTTGAGTGCAGCGCGCGCGATCGCTATGCCCCGACCGTGGTTGTCGAAGAGT
Source organism: Ignavibacteriales bacterium (assembly GCA_026390595.1). Taxonomy (NCBI): domain Bacteria; kingdom Pseudomonadati; phylum Ignavibacteriota; class Ignavibacteria; order Ignavibacteriales; species Ignavibacteriales bacterium. The sequence continues at coordinate 246,664 of JAPLFQ010000021.1, read as the reverse complement.
CGCGATTCGTCAATACTTAGATAGCGCTGATAATCAAATCCCGTTCCCTGGTCCTCAATTTCAACCTGCAGATTTGATCCCACCCTTTTCATCCGCACTTCGACGTTTCTTTCGGCGTTCTCAGGCAATGCGAGCCTGCGCGTCACTTCCTCTTCCCATGCATTTTCGTCGACGAGCTTCCCTTTCTCTGCATACGTGATACCAAGATTCCCGTGTTCCACTGCGTTGAGGAGCAGTTCCGCGATGACCATCGCGTGTTCAGGATCTGGTGTTGCACTGGCAATCACGACAGCGACCTGCTCAGCTTCCTGTGGAGTGCGAAAACGAAACACCCCTTCTTCGAGCAGGGCGATGGGTTTCTTGTACTGCTGCAGTGTATCAAGTAAATGACGAAAGGCGTGATAGTCCGCGACGGCTGCCCGGAGGATGGAGTTGAGCAGCATCCGTTGGAACGGCTTGATGAGATAGTAGAACGCTCCGGCGTCGATCCCTTCCTTAATGCGGGCTGGGTCGTCGAGGGCCGTCAGCATGATCACCGGAATGTGCTCGATGCGCCGTTGTGTCTTCATCCAGCGGAGGAGCTCGATACCGGTCATCTGCGGCATCATCCAGTCGAGGATGACGACGCTGATCGAATCAGGGTGAGTCTGAAGAATCTTGAGAGCCTCGCTGCCGTTGCTCGCAGTCAGCACCCCGCATCCTTCTTCTTCAAGCATGCGCCGAAGAACATCCCGGAGAGGTTCTTCGTCGTCAACGACAAGGACGGTATCTCGGTTAGGTTCATTTACCATGACAATTTTCCCTTAGTTTCCCCCCATCGAGAATCGGCAACCGCGCAACTGCCATCGTAAGGCCACTCTGGCCCGTCGGCGGCCTCCGAGACTCACCATGTTTCTCAATATCGGTAAGTCAAACCAGTCAAGCAAGCCCAGTTTCTATATCTAACTGTGGGGAATCGCTCTTAGTTTCCATCTTCACAATTGCGAATGAGCCGTGATTCTCGTAATGGGACATCATTCCCCGGCGTTGGAATCGGCACCATCCCAAATAGTATGCTTTCACATGCCTGCCAGAAAGGAAATCTTCGGAAAAACTTCTATCTTTTCCCACCGACACCGGTTTCCCTCGCACCACAACACCACTACGGGGTTCATCATGAAAGCAATACTGCTCGCAGCCATCGTGCTGTGTCTACAAACGCTGTTACACGCTCAACAACCGGAGAAAGAATCTCGCGATATGAATCCATTCTTTTCCAGTTACTCGACGCCTTTCGAGACTCCGCCGTTCAACCTGATAAGACCCGAGCACTACGTGCCGGCTTTTCAGAAGGGAATGCAGGATCAGATGCGCGAGATCGAATCGATCGTCAGCAACCCGCAGCCTCCGAGTTTCCAGAACACAATTGAAGCGTTCGAGCGAAGTGGACTGTTGCTTGACAGAGTCGGGAGTGTCTTCTTCGGCCTCCAGGGGTTCAACACGACCGATGATCTCCAGAAAATTGCCAATGACCTGGCTCCTCAGCTCTCGAAGCATCGTGATGATATCAATCTCAACGACAAGCTCTTCCAGCGCGTCAAGGTTGTCTACGCGCAACGAGCAAAGCTCGGGCTGAATGCCGAGCAGGCGAAACTTCTGGACGATCAGTACAAGCGATTCGTGCGCGGTGGCGCCAATCTTCCGCCAGCCAAGAAGGATGGATTTCGGAAGATCAATGAAGAGCTCTCGCTGCTGGGATTGAAGTTCGATGAGAACGTCCTCAAGGAGACCAACCGGTTCGCGCTCGTGATCAAGAACAAAGAGGATCTTGATGGACTTCCGCAGAATGTAATCGACGGGGCGGCAGAAACCGGCAGGAAGAAGGGACTGGATGGGAAATGGGTCTTCACCGTCCACAAGCCCAGCATGATCCCGTTCCTCCAGTATGCAAAAAACCGGGCACTTCGGGAGGAACTGCTCAAGGCGTACATCATGCGCGGTGACAACGACAACGAGTGTGACAACAAGGGGACGGTCGCGCGCATGGCCTCCCTGCGCGTTCAGCGTGCCCATTTGCTCGGCTACAAGACGCACGCGGATTACGTTGAAGAAAAGAACATGGCGAAGACTCCTTCCGCGGTGTATGCGTTCCTGAACAAGCTGTGGAAACCGGCGCTGAAAAACGCCAAGAAGGAACGGGATGAGATGCAGGCTCTTATCCGAAAAGAAGGGGGCACGTTCAAGCTCCAGCCATGGGACTGGTGGTACTACGCTGAGAAAGTCAGAAAAGCGAAATATGATCTTGACGAGAACGAACTCCGGCCCTATTTCCTGCTTGAGAACGTGCGGAAGGGCGCCTTCGAAGTTGCCTCACGCCTTTTCGGCCTTCAGTTCACGGAGCGCAGGGACATACCGAAGTACATCGACGAAGCTGCAGTGTTTGAGGTCAAACGCCGCGATGGATCGCACGTCGGGATCTTCTATTCCGATTACTTCCCGCGTCCAGGCAAAAGGGCCGGCGCATGGTGCGACGGCTTTCGGGCACAGGAATGGCGCGACGGCAAGATGGTCACTCCACTTGTTTACAACATCGGCAATTTCTCGCGCCCGACGGGCGACAAGCCTGCACTTCTCAGCCCGGACGAAGTGCGCACGTTGTTCCATGAGTTTGGCCATGCTCTGAACGGCCTTCTCCAGAACCAGACGTATCGCAGCCTGAGCGTCCCCGGGGATTTTGTCGAGCTCCCCTCTCAGATCATGGAGAACTGGGCGTTCGATCCGGAAGTTCTTCGGTTGTATGCCCGGCACTACCAGACAGGAGAGGTGATTCCCCAATCGTTGATCAGCAAGATCGAGAACAGCTCGAAATTCAATCAGGGCTTCGTCACCGTAGAATACCTTTCGGCATGCTTCCTCGATATGGACTGGCACTCGCTGACCAAGGCCGAAATCGTCAATGCGAATGCGTTCGAGAAAAAATCGTTGGACAAGATCGGCCTGATTCCGGAGATTGTGGTCCGTTATAGAAGCCCTTATTTTTCGCACATTTGGAGTGCTGGCGGGGGATATGATGCCGGATACTATTACTATATCTGGGCCGCTGTTCTGGACGCTGATGCATTCGACGCATTCAAGGAGCGGGGTCTGTTCGACCAGGCAACGGCAAAGGCCTTTGAAGAGCATGTTCTCGCGAGGGGCGCAACCGACGAGGCCATGAAGCAGTATGAGAAATTCCGTGGGAAGAAACCATCCATCGAGCCATTGCTGAAGAGAAGGGGGTTGATGTAACGGTCGAGAAAGTCCGTCTTGTTCTTCGACAGTTACACTGTCGAAAAGGACCCATGCCCGACAGTTGACGTGCCCGCCTATCTTGCTTGACCGCCGTCTTTGTGGCGGTATGGCGGGACTGTCGGACGACAGATTGGTACTTGCGGACCTAGCCTTCAGTGAGAATCTCGTAGCATCTGTGTAGTCTGCGTTCTATTACTTGAACTCCATAAACCAAAGGACCAAACCTATGCGCAAAATCAGCCTTCTCCTTTTCGCACTTCTATTCAACGCAGCATTCCTCTACGCGCAGCTTCCCGACGAAACGAACGGGCGGGTTCCGGAGCTTGACGCATTCCATAAACCGATCTATGAACTGTGGCATACAGCGTGGCCGGCAAAGGATATCGCAAAGCTGAAGACCCTGCTCCCGGATGTCGAAAAAGCATACGCAACACTGGCCGGCGCAAAACTTCCCGGCATCCTTCGCGAGAAGAAGGACAAATGGGACGAAAAGCTGCAGGTCCTTACCCAATCGATGAAGGAATACAAGGATGCCGTGGCGAAAGACCACAGCGAGGGGATCCTGAAGGCGACGGAAGCAGTTCATATGAACTACGAACAAATGGTTCGTCTCGTTCGCCCCGTCCTGAAAGAGCTCGATGCCTTTCATCAATCACTGTACACGCTCCATCACTACTACGTGCCGGAGAACAAGTCCGAGCTGATTAAAACTTCTGCCGATTCTCTGAGTGTGAAAATGGTGGCACTGAACGGGGCCGCGTTACCGAAGCGGCTTGAAGCGAAAACCGAGCAATTCAACAAGGCTCGAAAAAACCTTGAAGAATCCGTGAAGGCATTTGCTGCGGCAGTGAAAGCAAAGAAGGGGAAGGATGAACTCGCGAAGCTGGAAGAAGCGCTGCACGCACGGTATCAGGTTCTGGAAAAAGTATTTGAATGATCGTAAGGCAGTACAGCAAAGGAGCGTGCGGAGGATCCTCTGCACGCTCCTTTGTCTTTTGGACCAAGCGACAATCATTTCACCAACATGAGCTTCTTCGTCACCGTTCGCCCTTCACCTCGAATCACCGCGAAATAGACCCCCGAACTGTGATTGCCCAGATTCACTGTCACGGTATGTGTCCCTGCCTCATGCCAGGAGCTCTCAATCCGAAGCACTTGTTCGCCCGAAAGCGAAACGATCTCGCCTTCGATGAGCGTCTTCCTCGGTAACTCGATCTGCAGCGTGGTTGATGGGTTGAAAGGATTTGGATACACCGATACATCAAATGTTTTCGGAATAATATCCCCCAACTCTTCCACCGAAACTGTCTTTGGCGAGGCCATGAATATTCTTGCATCCGGGTCGATGGTCGGCGTAACGCCGATGGGAACAGAGAACGTTCCCGTCCCGGAACTCATATCAACAATTAATCTCGTCGAGCCGACCTGCACCTCGACCGGCATCGGAAAAACGATGTTGTTCGGAATGATCCACCGCAACGTGACGGAGGTATCTTTTCGTCCCACTGTCAGTTGGGGAAGCCCTGCTTGCCGAAGATAGACTGTGAAAAACCAGTCCAGGGTTCTGCCCGAAACTTGTTCGGCAATGTGCCGGAATTCTTCGGTCGTTGCGAGGCGGCATTGCCTGCCGTTGGTGAGGTTCTCCATCGCGGGATCGGGATATGCCCAGCGCCGAAGAAGTCTGAAAAACGTTGTATCGCCGACATAATTGCGAAGCGTGTGAAGAACCCAGGCACCGCCGTTATAGACGTTGCCGAGGAACCCAACCTGGGCTGTGACGCTTTGCGGCGGGGCGATGGGACGTGTGATGCTCGTTGGTCTCAATCTTGCCATGTAGGACCTGTACCGCGCAAGGCCGCTTTGTTTTTCAACAAAGAGAGCCTACATGTAAGTGGCGAAACCTTCATGAATCCAGATGTCGCTCCAGTCCTTGGCCGTAACGAGATTCCCCCACCATTCATGCGCTAACTCATGGAGATGGATGTAATCAAAACCATATCCCTGCCAGTTCGCATTGAATTGAGACCCGCCATAGACGCCGTACGCGACACTCGTCTGATGCTCCATCCCGGCATAGGGGGCGTCCACAATGCAATACTTCTCTGCCCGAAATGGATATGGTCCGTTGGTCTCTTCCAGGAAGCGTATGTCCTTGAGCCATGTCGGCATGATCTTCTTCACTGAATCGACGTTGTAGGGAAGGAACCAATACTCGGCGGGGATCTTTGCACCCGTCACGCTGGTGTAATCGACAGGGATTCGAACATAGGGTCCAAGGTAGAATGTGACGTTGTAGTTATTGATCGTCTGACCGACATACCAATGGTACGTTTTCGTCCCGTTGCTATTGTCGACTGTTCCGAGAAGCTTTCCGTTGGACACGCAGACCAGGCTGGATGGCACTGTGAAACTCAGCGCGACCGAGTCAGCCTCATCCGAAGGATGGTCTTTGCACGGCCACCATACGTCGCCGCCTTCTTCCTCGCAAGCCACGCCGGCCCAAAGCTCGCCGGTTTTCGTCCTTTTCCAGACGAAACCGTCGTCCCATGGCGGGTTTGCGGCGACCTTTGGTATGCCACGGTAGAAGACTTCCACCAAAATGGTGTCCGACTGTTGTACGAGAAAGGGGAGGGTGATCCAGAGTCTGCCGCCGGGGCGGGAGTACAAGAGTGGATATCCGTATTGCCGTTGACCCCGCCATGAGACCATGTCCACCGTGTAGTTCTCACTGAGGTCGAGGACAAACGCGCTCAAGGTATCCTTAGCGATGGCGCGGATGAACGTGCTTCCGGAGATCGATCGTGTCGCCGTATCGATAGTGAGCTTCAGCCGGTAGAAGAGAACATCGTACGCCGCCTGCTCCCTCATCAACGCCCCGCCGGAATCAAGGTGCTTGTGCAAACGGCCTTCCGAAGGCACTTGCGCTGCCATGTGCATGGAGAAGATCAGGAGCATCCCAAGGACGCACCGGAATGAAGAATGATGTCGGTTCATTGTGTTCGTGCCTTTTGCCAACGATAAATGTGTTGTGCTTCAACGCCGATGCGCCGGAAATTGCAGAGCAAACAATCAGAAAACCACTACGCTTGCAAATACGGTCACGAGAAAGAGCACTGCCACCGAGATGACATGAAGAGCGCCAATGATGATCGTTCTCCATAGGGCCGAAATCCGCGATTGGCCGAACACCGACCTCATGCCCATATAGAGATAGATCGCCAGTACAATTGGGGCCAACAGAGTAACAGGCGCCAGAAAGGGGACTCGACTCAGCAGCAGCAAGAGCGTCAAGGCCAGGAAAGCGAAACTGTGAAAATGAAGAGAGAAGACGAGCGTCCCGACGTAATGGGGATCCTGTTTCCGATGGAAAAGATACACGAGATATCCAAAGAACGGCATCAGGACAAACACCATGTAGGAGAAGTTCTTAATGATCAAGTGGGTGAATTCCCTCCCACTACCCCCTAAGGCCCGGGCCATTTGATGCACCACGTACCTGCTCATTGCCGTCGGACTTATGTTGCGTGATTGTATCAAAGAATCGATTTGAGAATTCCGGAGGCCGCGAAGCTCATTGGAATTGATACCATAGAAGGTCATGCTGAATCCTCCTGCGGCGGATTGCTCCGCTTCAACCTCAGTGCGTTCATCGGTGCGACCGGAAGAGGATGACAAGAGGAGGAAGAACAAGAAACTAATGAAGATGTACAGCCGGATCGGCGAGACGTATCGGGCCCGTCTTCCGCGGATGAACTCAGTAGTCAGGAATCCGGGACTGAACACAAGAGCCCGCAGCGTGCGGACCGATTTTGTGTCGAAGTGAAACACAGTCTCAACAACCTCAGCGAGAAGATGCCTGACGGGGATGTTCAGGTCGTGATTCTCCTGCCCGCACGCTGGGCAGAAGCCGGCAAGGTCGGGTTTGACACTGAACTCGGCTCCGCAATTTGGACACGTTTTACTCTTAAATCGTCTCACCACTTTCAACTCGGACTGTCCTCCTTGCATTCCATCCTGACGATCTCATTTGGTGACAGGTTGGCGATGCCAATGCGCTTTTCCACTCTGATGCCGTGAATTACCTAACCGGCAAATGAGCAAGGTGGATCATTCCCAGGTTAGATTGAGCTAATAATAGGATTTTCTGATTTGAAAAACATCAGCCATTGCGTTTGAATGCGGACTGCCGTAGCTTTGTAGCGCACATTGCTCACATCGATTCCAGGCCGCGATGGCGGTGATTGTACCAACCGGCTCATGGAGAGAACCCTTATCAGAAAACTCGCAATTGGCAGCATCGCCGGTGTCTTCCCCGAGGCTGTCCAGCGACAGGTTATGGAGACGGTATGTGAACGGGATTGGTTATCGATCCCATGAGCAAAAGGACTGCCGGTCCATCGCGTCATCAGCGGGCCGGTCAATAGGAGTCAGGAACAATCGAAATACATTCAGGCAATAAGGGATCGCTATGATAGCTCCACACCGCACACTTCTGTCCATGTTTGAGGAGAGCGCTGCCAGATTCCCCGACAATGTCATGATGTGGGAAAAAAGTGAAGGGGCCTACAAGGGGTCGTCGTACCGTGAAATCCGGCAACGGGTTTACGAGGCGGCGGCGGGTCTGATGGACCTGGGCATTCAGAAGGGGGACCGTCTGGCGCTCATTTCCGAGGGGCGCAACGATTGGGTGGTCATGGAACTGGCCATGCTGTATGCCGGGGCCGTCAACGTTCCGCTCTCGGTGAAGATCGAGGAGCTTTCCGATCTCCGGTTCCGGCTCGCTCACTCCGGCTGTCGCATGGCAGTCGTGTCCGGCACGCAAGTGCAGAAGATCCGGCAATTGAAAAAGGACCTGCCGGAATTGGAGCATATCCTTGTGCTCGACGGAGACGTCAAGCGCGACGAAGACGAGCAGTCGCTCGACGAATTGCTGCAAATCGGGAAACGGTATCTGAAATTCCACAAGAACGAATTCGAGCAGCGGTGGAAATCGGTGGCCGAAACTGACCCCGCGAACATATGCTACACGTCGGGCACCACAGCGGATCCGAAAGGGATCATCCTGACGCATCGCAACTATACTGCCAACGTCGAGCAGGCGTCCGCCTTGCTCCCGATACCGGAGTCATACACTTCACTGCTGGTCCTTCCGTGGGATCATTGTTTCGCCCACACCTGCGGCGTCTACACGCTCACGAAAAACGGAGCGAGCATGTCGTCCGTGAAAGTGGGCCGGACTCCGCTCGAAACGCTGAAGAACGTTCCCGGGAATATCCGCGAGACTCGACCGACGTTCCTTCTCAGCGTTCCGGCGCTTGCGAAGAATTTCAAAAAGAACATCGAGAAGGGTATCCGTGAAAAAGGGCCGGGCGTGGAAAGAATCTTCAAGAAGGCGCTGGAGCTTGCCTACGCCTACAACGGTAACGGCTGGGATCGCGGAAGGAACGCGAAGGCAGGAATGAAGATTCAATACAAGCTCTACGATTTCCTGATCTTTCGCAAGATCCGGAAGAGCTTCGGCGGACGCCTCCAGTTCTTCATCGGCGGCGGCGCCCTGCTTGATATAGAGCTGCAGCGATTCTTCTATGCCATCGGCATTCCGATGTTCCAGGGGTACGGTCTGACCGAAGCTGCCCCCGTCATCTCGGCAAACGTGCCCGCGCGGCACAAGCTTGGTTCTTCCGGTGCTATTGTGGCGAACCTCGAGGTGAGGATTTGTGATGAACAGGGGAATGATCTCCCGGCTGGTCAGCAGGGGGAGATCGTGGTGAAAGGGGAGAACGTGATGGCCGGCTATTGGAAAAACGAGAAGGCGACGGACGAAACCTTGCGCGATGGCTGGCTCTATACCGGCGACCTGGGATATGTTGACAACGAGAGGTTTCTGTATGTTTTCGGACGGGCCAAGAGTCTCCTCATCGGTCACGACGGAGAGAAATACAGTCCGGAGGGAATTGAAGAAGCGATCGTAGGCGATTCAATCTACATCGATCAGATCATGCTGCATAACAACCAGTCCCCCTTTACGTCGGCGCTCGTGGTCCCGAACAAGGACAACATTCTGAAGCACTTGCGCGACCACAACCTCTCAACGCAGTCTGAAGATGGCCAGGAGGCCGTCCTTCGCCTCATCAAATCCGAGATTGGGAAGTTCGAATCAAAAGGAGCGCACGCAGGGGAATTCCCGGAGCGCTGGCTGCCGGCAGGCATTGCTGTGTTGGGTGAGGGATTCAATGAACAGAATCATCTCCTCAACAGCACGTTGAAGATGGTACGCGGAAAAATCACGGAGTTTTATCGCGACCGCATCGATTACATATACACCGCACAGGGAAAGGACATCTGTAATCCTCAAAACCGGATGATCATCAAACGCTTGGGTTAAATCTCGCTCTCCCAAGGTTCACTTCTTCTCCGGCTCAAAATCCAGTGGCAGCATGTCCCCCACCCGCCTCCACGACCAATACCCGTAGATCTTTGTGGGGAATTCTTCATTGATGAAGCCGCGTTCGTTGATTCCAACTGCCAGGTAGTTCAGCGTAAACCACGAAACTTGACCCGATGTCCCCGCCTTCTGAAGAAGATTGTAACCGCTCTCAACTTCTCTCCAGTATTCGACCTCGAGAAAACCACTGAACCGGAGTGTCTTCACCATGGCTGACGGGCTGTCGTAAAGGACCTCGTTTTCGGTGAGCAGTTTCCGAACCGGCGAAACGTTCCCAACCCCGAGAAAATCGAGATGGAAGATGGAATATCCTGTGGGATTCAATTCTCTTCTGAAGAGAGCCATCAGGAAATGGCGCATCGAGCCGCGAAAGGCCCGCATACGGTTTTCTTTCCATTCTTCAGTCCCCTTCGGTGAGGCCGGTTTCAGCTCGCGGAATTTTGGAAAACCTTCGAATGTCATAATATCTCCTTCCTTCCTGAATGATTTCAAAAGGAAGGTGAGATGGTAGCCCAGTGCCAGGTTCTCGATCTCCAATGACCGGCGGGCAGTTGCTTCAAAGATGTCGTTTCCCTCGGACTTGAAATCGAGAACCTCGGGGTTCATGATTCTGCACCCCTTCGCGTTCCTCGTCGTACCGAGAAAAAGGTCTGAGAACTTCGCAAGATCGTTCTTCCATTCCGTTGGGTCGGGGGCTGAGATAACCACCTCGGTCATCTCGACATTCGTAGGTTTGAGCCTGATCTCAATCTCCCGTTTCCTTGGCTCTCCCAGGCTTGTCCGGAAGGTGGAGAGGAGGTAGCCGATTCTCGACGCTACGATATCATGATTACCCAGAGGGATATTGCGTATCTCAAATACCCCATTCTCATTTGTGTTGGCGCCGAGCGTTGAGCCCGCTATGTAGATATTCACATTGGCGAGCGGCGCTGACGTCGAGTCGTCAAGCACTCTTCCGGCGAGCGTGGCATACTGGGCGAACGTGGCGGACTGAAGGCAAATCAGCACGGCAGTCAGCAGGAGAGATCTTTCAATGACTGATTGTGATCGAAATTGTCGTGGCATGAAGAGCTGTGGAAGTTCGAAGAAGAGACGTTGGTTTCATATGAATATAGATATATGGAAAGACCCGAGCAATCTTTCGAGCGACCGATTTCGTGCATTCCCCTCTCATTTCAGCCGAAATCTGCCATGATCGCCGGCCTGCGGCGATCTGGGTGCGATTGAGATAGGAAGTGACGTCCAATAGCCGTATATTATATGTGCCGCTATACGCGGCCACCGCATCCGTGCTTTATGCATCGGAAGCGGATCACGAGACTCGCTCTCTGATGACAAGAAGCTAAGGTATTGTTGGGAAGAACTTCGCTTGCATCCCACGTGGAGGCAGCCGGGTTCAGCAGCGTTAGACACTCCGCACTCCTGCCAGATACAGCCCCTTAACATCCTACGCAGCGCGTTTCACCATCAGTACTACTTACTATAAGGTTCCTATTTATGCCATTTTCAAAACTTGGTCTTTCAGACCAGCTCGTGCAGGGTATTCTTGCGACGGGTTACACAGCCCCCACTGAGATCCAGACGCGCGCGATACCCCTCGCTGTCGCAGGAAAAGACATCATTGGCTGCGCACAGACCGGGACGGGAAAAACAGCTGCTTTTGTGCTCCCCCTGTTGAACCATCTTACCAAAGGCCCGGCCCATCATACGCACAGGCACGTCAGAGCGCTCGTCCTTACCCCGACGAGGGAGCTTGCCCAGCAAGTTGAGGACTTCGTCACCACGTATGGTCGATTCACAACGCTTCAGAGCCTCTCAATCTACGGCGGTGTCAACATGGACAACCAGCTGAAGCGATTGCGCCGCGGCATCGATATCGTCATTGCTACTCCGGGCCGCCTCCTGGATCATATCAATCGAAAAACAATCGATCTCTCGCACGTCGAAGTGCTTGTGCTTGACGAAGCCGATCGCATGTTCGATATGGGCTTCATCAACGACGTTCGTACGATCATCGGAAAGACAGCCGCGAAACGCCAGACTCTTTTGTTCTCCGCCACGATGTCGAAGGAGATCAGGGCTCTGGTTGCCTCCATTCAGCACAATCCAGAGCTGATCGAAGTCGGTGAGCAACGGAAGCCTGTTGAGACGATTCGTCAGGTCTTCTATAGCGTCGAGCAGGACATGAAGCTGACGCTCCTGTTGCACATCCTAAGAACTGAAAAGATGGACAGCGTTCTTGTCTTCTCCCGCACCAAGCACGGTGCAGACAAGATTTCACGCCGCCTTGAAAAGAACGGTCTGAAATCTGTGGCCATTCATGCGAATCGGACTCAGGCCCAACGTCAACGGGCGCTTGCGGGATTCAAGCAGGGACAGTATACGGTTCTGGTGGCGACAGATATCGCTGCGCGCGGAATTGACGTCGAGGGCATATCCCATGTCATCAACTTTGATACGCCGGCGTTCGCTGAAGATTATGTCCATCGAATCGGACGGACTGGGCGTGCGACACACAGCGGTGATTCTCTTACGTTCGTTTCCAATCAGGAGCGAAAGTATGTGAAGAACATCGAATTCTTCGTCGGAAAGAAGCACGAACTGAAGCGCTACCCGGGATTCGAGCATATCAAGAAAGACGTTCCTCCCGCTTCATCTGGTGAAGGGACAACCCATAAGAAGGAGCCGGAAGAGCGTCGCCATCCGCGCCACACGGCCCGACCGCTGACCTCTACGAAGAACAAGAGAGACGGTAGAGACGGCAGGGACAGCCAGGGGAGCAGGGAAAACCGAAGCAGCAGAGATAGCAGAGACAGCCGAGGCAGCAGAGACAGCCGAGGCAGCAGGGACGGCGGAGGCAGCAGAGGAAGACGACCACAACCTTCGAATCAGACGGGCAAGCGCTACGAGACTCGTAAGGTGACGAACCAGTCTGTCACGCCGACGGTCAAAGATCAGGATTGGCGGAAGTTGATGGAAGAAGGAAAGAAGGACGAAGGGTTCGGAAAGAAGCTAAAGAAGTTCTTTAAACGGGCATAAGTCAAGCCTCGTGTCAGCTATGGATGATCTGTGGGGACGATGTGTCAATGCCCCCACAGAGAATCCGCACTCCGCATTCGCATCGTTTCCCCGCCGCAAGAGTGCTTCTCCCGCCTCTTACACTCCCGTAGATTCAATCGTATCGGAAAAACATCTCGAATGATCGCTCGTCGCCAGAAAGTGGATCCTGGCAGACGGTGATCAGGTCGGCTAACGTGTTTTTTCCGCGAGCTGCACGTGCGTCCAAACGTTGAAGGAGATGTTCGCACCACCGGGGCGATCGCCCCCTGGACCTGCGCCGCCGGGCATTCTTCCCCCGCGGCCGCCACCGACACCTCCTACACCGCCTCTGCCGCCTCCCACGCCACCTCGTCCGCCACCGCCTTCGCCGGCCCCTTCCGGACCTCCCATCCCGCCGGGTCTCTGCAAAGCGTTTGTTTCGAATCCGACTCCGATGGGCGCTCCGGGACGCGATTCAATTGCATAAGGGTGCGCTGAAGAGTACGCCAGCGGAATCTTCAATTCATAGACAAATCGCTCAGGTGCCGATGTCAGGTGCATTTCGATTCCTTGCCCCTGAAGTCTCGACACCATCTGAAGATCCTTCTCTGTCGGTCCAATGAACTCAAAATCGCTGAGCGCCTGGCGGTTCATTGCGTCAAATCTGTTGCCGCGCTGATCGGTTTCTTCATCATCGGGCTTCATCGGCATTGTTCCCATTCTCATCCCGATCGGAAACCTCACACCGAAGGTCTTCTTCTCTCCACCGTTGGGATCGAACCAGACCGTCATCCCCCTGAATATGATTTGCCGCCCGATATTCGGTTTGGACGAAATGACGCAAACATACAGAAACTCATTGTCGTTCATCACGCCGAACCTGATGTCGTCTTTCTGAACGAACAGAGTTGAATCTGACCATTCTTTCAGGTCTCCGTCGATCTGGATCTTGCGCTCGCTCCATTTGCTTGTCAGCTGTAACGATGAGCCGCATCCCTGGAGAAAGAGAACCACGGCAGCGGCAAACAAGAAGACCACTGCTGTGCAGGCAGTGCCCCTTTGTTCCAGAAGTCTATTCATTACTACCTCCGAATTAAGTCGTTTCCACAAATGTTGGACATAGTCGAGAGTCATTTCTTGCACACGAATACGTAGGCACAACCTTAGACGCAGGCCCCAGGCAAAAGTTTTGCGTAATGCTCTGGGCGGACTCATTTCCGGGAATCGATCCGAGTTCCACCAGACTCTGCCGATGGTGAGTTCTCCTCCGAAGGTCCGTTCTCAAGAGCGGATCATTTGCCTCTTTCTGTTGCCTTTCAGGTTGATCTGCAGTAGCTTTGTGCAAAGAACGTGAATCAGAGCAGGTGAATCGGCTCACTCAGGAACCAAAGGAACACACAATGGCCATAGTTCTGCAGGGATCAGGGCTCACTATTGAACAGCTCGTTCGTATCGCCCGGTATGGTGAGCCTGTCGAATTGCATCCAAATGCACTTGAAAGAATCAAAGCGTGCCGCGCGATGCTTGAGCAAAAGCTCCAGGCCAGGGAAATCATGTACGGCACGAATACAGGAATTGGAGAGTTTTCCGAAATCGTCCTGACGGATGAGCAGGTGAAACAATTCCAGAGATATCTCATCTACAATCACGCTGCAGGGATCGGCGAGCCTGCTCCTATCGAGTATGTTCGAGGGGCGATCGCAGGCAGGATCAACGTGCACGCCAGGGGAAGGTCAGGCTGCCGCCCCGAGATCACCCTTACCCTTGTTGAGATGTTGAACAAGGGAGTCACGCCAGTCGTGTGCCAGAAAGGTTCGGTTGGTGCGAGCGGTGATCTGGCACCGATGTCGCAGATTGCTCTTCTTCTGATGGGGGAAGGAGAAGCGTACTATCGTGGAGAACGAATGCCCGGGAAGGATGCCCTCGGGAAGGCGGGAATTCCAATCCCCGGTCTCCACGCCCGGGATGGTCTCGCAACGATCAACGGATCGAACCTGCTCACCGCGATGAGCGCCATCCATATCTACGACATCAACCGCTGGTTGAAGCAGGCAGAAATTGCGTGCGCAATGTCTCTCGAGGCCCTGTACGCGAACATGAAACCGTATGATGTTCGGTTGCACGAACTGCGGGGATTCCCCGGGGCGATTCGGAGTGCGCAAGCGATACTCGCTTGTATCAAGGGGAGCGACCTCCTCTCCGGGAGAATCAAGACGAAAGTACAGGATGCATATTCGATGCGCTCTTCACCGCAGGTCATCGGCGCGGCGCACGACGCAGTCGCACACGCCCGGAAGCAGGTTGAGATTGAGCTCAATGCGGTGGCCGACAACCCCATTTTCCTCCCGGAATACAACCTGACATTGACGGGGGCGAATTTCCAGGGGAGTCCGATTTCTCTTCCCATGGACATGGTTGGTGCGGCCGTTACGATGGTCAGCGTGTTGTCGGAGCGAAGGCTCAATCGGCTCCTGAATCCGGCTTTGAGTGTTGGCTTGCCCGCCTTCCTGACGAAGGGGGCCGGCATGTTTTCCGGATTCATGCTCAGTCAATACACCGCAGATACGTTGATCGTCGAGCAGCGCATGCTTTCCGCTCCGGCGTCGGTTGCGTCAATTCCGGCTGCAGCGGACCAGGAAGATTTCGTTTCCATGGGTATGAACACTGCGATCAAGAATGGACAGATACTTGACAACGCGAACGGCATTCTTGGCATAGAATTTCTCGCCGCGTCGCAGGCTCTCGATTTCCGCGAGTTCACGCCCGGTGTCGGTGTGAGGAAAGCCAGAGAAATTGTGCGGAAGCATGTCACTCATCTCGATGAAGATCGCCCGCTGTATCCGGATCACACGCTGATGCAGAAAGTCGTGCGATCGTGCGAGATTCTTGAAGAGGTTGAGAAAACTGTGGGTGCCCTGGAATCGTCCAATCTTCCTGAATTGTAAGATGCCCGGATCCAAGCATCGCCGAAAAGCAATACGCCTCAGAGGGTATGACTATAGTCAAGCTGGTGAGTATTTTGTCACAATCTGTGCGAAGGATCGCGAGCAAATCTTTGGGAGGGTCAATGCGGATAGAATGGTGCTCAATGGCTTTGGCGAGATCGTTGCCTCATGCTGGAAGGATCTTCCGAACCATTATCCATGTGTCCAGACGGACGAATTCGTGGTCATGCCAAATCACGTCCACGGCATTATTGTCATTACCGAATCCAATCTGGTAGGGGAAGGTTCGGAACCCTCCCCCCCCAGGCGTTATCCTTTGTCTGAAATCGTGCGCAGTTTCAAAACATTTTCAGCCAGACGGATCAACGAATTGCGCGGCACGCCTGGTCTTTCCGTTTGGCAACGGAATTATTTCGAGCACATTATCAGGGATGAACGGTCTCTTGAAAGAATCAGCGAATACATTGCCTCAAATCCGGAGAGGTGGCAAGCAGATCAGAACATCCTCGAACAAGGAGTGATTGACGAATTGTCATCTTGGATTAAACAAGAAGGCGCTAAACCTCCACGCCATTCATCCCGCACGTCAAAACTATGACCTCCCGAGAACGTGTTCTGACATCCCTCGATCATCGCGAACCGGATCGCGTTCCCGTGGATCTCTCCGGCCACCGGTCATCCGGCATCGCAGCCCTCCTGTATCCCAAACTGCGCCAGTATCTCGGTCTGCCTGCTCGTCCTGTTCGGGTCTACGACCCGATCCAGCAACTTGCGATTGTCGATGATGATGTGCTGGACCGGTTCGGAGTCGACACGATAGAACTCGGCCGCGGATTCGCGCTTCGGGACGAGGATTGGGCCGACTGGGTGCTGCCGGATGGTACGGCGTGCAAGATGCCGGTTTGGACACTGCCGGAGCGCGACGACAAACGATGGGTCATACGTTCGAAGAGCGGACGCGTCATCGCTCAGATGCCGGATCGCGCGCTGTACTTTGAGCAAACGTTCTATCCCTTCTATGAAAAAGACAACCTCGACGCAATTCAGGAAGCCCTCGCAGAATCGATGTGGACTGCTATCGCTTCTCCGCCGGGTCCGCTGGTCGATGGTCCCGCCGGTGACACCTTCTATCGTGAAGGCGCGAGACGTCTCCGATTGAGCACTGACCGCGCGATTCTGGGTCTGTTCGGCGGAAACCTCCTCGAGATGGGGCAGTTCCTCTATCGCAATGATGGCTTCCTACTGATGCTCGCAGAGGATCCTGACAGGGTCCACGCATTTCTCGATCGTATCGTCGAAATGCACTTGAAAAATCTCGAGCATTTTCTCGGCGTTGTGGGCGATTCGATCGACGTCATAGTCTTCGGGGATGATCTCGGTATGCAGAGCGGTCCACAAATTTCTCCTGCAATGTACCGTGAGTTCTTCAAACCGCGGCATAGGGTAATGTGGGAACGGGCAAAACAGCTCGCCCCTGTGAAGGTGATGCTGCACTGTTGCGGTGGTGTGAAGGAGCTTCTTCCCGACCTCATTGATGCAGGGCTCGATGCCATCAACCCCGTCCAAATTGCCTGCAGCGGCATGGATGTGAGCGCCCTCAAATCGGAATTTGGCAGCGAGATGGTCTTCTGGGGTGGAGGGTGCGACACACAGCGCATTCTGCCGCTGGGAACACCGGAAGAAATCGAGATGCATGTGAAAAGACAAGTCAACATCCTCAAGCATGGGGGTGGCTTCGTGTTTCAGCAGGTTCACAACATCCTGGCTGACGTCCCGCCGGAGAATGTTGTCGCGATGTTCGACGCCGTACATGAGATCGGGTGATTTGATCATTACACTTTCTTCGGGAGCAAACCATGCAACGCAACATTCCAGTTCTTACCGTCTGCGAAAAGACGCTCGCTGAAGCATACGAGAAAGCGCTCATACAGTTGTACAATCATGGTGTTCGGTTCAAAACGCAGTACGACAAGCCGGACGACCCGCTCAGCATCGACTCCACGATGGATATAACAATTCTCGAACCGTTTACTGATCCGATGATCCACAAAGCCTTCCCGGGAGGGATCGATGACCTGAAGGAATACTCCATGGAACTGATGGGGGCGAAGGACCATTGGGTCAAGAACATGAACGATCCGGATGACACGAGGTGGGAATATACGTATCACGGACGTCTCGCGGCGTACGGGGCATGGAAGGAATTGGCGGGGGGGAAGTCGCAACAGGTTGGATTCTTCACGGTGAATCAGATCGAGGCCGTAGTTGAGAAACTCGCGAAGCAGCCGTTCACGCGCCAGGCCCAAATGATTACGTGGATGCCGAATCTCGACGTCAGCTGCTACGACCCTCCGTGTCTCCAGTCTCTTTGGTACAGAATCCTGGAAGATGAAGAAGGCGTCTGGTGGCTGAACTGCAATGTGCGGTTCCGGAGCAACGACGCATGTGGTGCGAACTTCATGAACATGTTCGGCTTCAACCAGTTCAACAAGGAAATCGTTGCCGCGGGTATCGCAGCGAAGACAGGAAGGAAAGTGGAGCTGGGAAGGATGAACTGGCACGCCGACTCGTTTCATATCTACGGGAAGGACATCGATAGCGCCCGACGTATGCTCTTCGATCGTGTGGAGACCATGAGTTTCGAGGAGAGAGTGTACAATTTCCACGATGACTTCATTCAGGAAATGTACAACGGCACATTGAGATTCACCGATCGTATCATTTCCTCAACTATTTACGTTTCTTCTGCCGGTGGATCGAGGAGTTTGGGCAGCCCCATCGCCTGGTGTTCGGTATCGAGCACGCAACTTCCCTACAACCATTACACTGCATCCAGGAATCGTGTGACCATCAGATCAATCAGTATTTTCCTCATTCTCCTCATCGCCTGCGGCTCTGCCTTTGCCCAGCCCGTCCCCTCCACCATCAGCCTCACCGGACCTTGGAGATTCAAGATCGATTCCACCGACATCGGCATCGCGGACAAGTGGTTTCTAGGCAGCATTCCTGAAACTATCATTCTCCCCGGCTCGATGGCACAGAACGGGAAGGGGAACGACGTCAGTGTCAACACAAAGTGGACGGGCGGCATCGTCGACAAGTCATGGTTCACCGACAAGAAATATGAGAAATACCGCCAGCCGGGAAACGTCAAAGTTCCATTCTGGCTGAATCCTGTCAAAACGTACGTGGGTGCCGCGTGGTATCAAAAGAGTGTAGTTATCCCCGCTGAATGGCAGGGGAAACTAATCTCCATTTTCCTCGAACGCTGTCATTGGGAAACGCAACTCTGGGTTGACGACCGGGAAGTCGGAACGCAGAACAGCCTCGGCACTCCGCACGAGTACGACCTCACCAAGTACCTTACGCCGGGAAAACACCGCATTACCATTCGCATCGACAACCGCATCAAAGATATCGATGTGGGAAGAAATGCACACAGCGTCACAGACCATACGCAGACGAACTGGAACGGGATCACGGGAAGAATTGAACTTCGTACTTTCCCGCCTGTCCACATCGTCAACGTCACTGTTATCTCGCACATCCATTTGAAGAGCGTCACCGTTCGTGTCAGGATCGAAAGTGCGTCGACGGGTTTTGCAGGAGGTATCCTCCGATTATCGGCAAAACTGATAAGCCGAACAGGCAAACCCAAACCGGTTGAAACGTCCTCCTTCATGACCAGTTCGGGACATAATTCCGTCACGCATGATGTCGAACTCAAGATGGGACCTGATGCCCTGCTCTGGGATGAATTCAACCCCAACGTGTACACTCTGAACGTGACATTCGACGGGGGCGGCAAAGAACTTCAGGACAAGCGGACTGTTCAATTTGGCCTGCGAGAGTTCCGCGCTGAAGGGACACGTTTCGTCGTCAACGACCGACCTGTATTTTTGCGCGGGACTCTCGAGTGCGCAATCTTCCCGAAGACCGGATATGCCCCCACAGACATCCGGGAGTGGACAAGAATCTTCAAGACCTGCAAGGCGTACGGCTTGAACCATGTCCGCTTCCACTCCTGGTGTCCCCCCGAAGCCGCATTCGAGGCTGCAGACCAGCAAGGCATCTATCTCTACGTTGAATGCTGTGCCTGGACAACTGTCGGCGAAGGGAAACCGTTCGATATCTGGTTGTACCAGGAGAGCGAGCGAATCGTTGCAGCATATGGAAATCATCCATCGTTCTGCATGATGTCGTACGGGAATGAACCGTCGGGAAGCAATCAGGCAAAATTCTTTGGAGAGTTCGTCAAATATTGGAGACAGAAGGACTCGCGTCGGGTCTATACAAGCGGCGCAGGGTGGCCGCAGATTCCGGAAAGCGATTTCCACGTGACAGATGCGCCTCGCATTCAACTCTGGGGTGCCGGGCTCTCAAGCATCATCAACAAAGAAGCGCCGCAGACTGCGTACGATTTCCGACAGGTCATCACGAAATATGACAAGCCTGTTGTGAGCCACGAGATCGGGCAATGGTGTGCGTATCCAAACTTCAAAGAAATCAAGAAATACACCGGCGTCCTGAGGGCTAAGAATTTCGAGATCTTCAAAGCATCGCTTGAGCAAAATCACATGGGAGATCAGGCGCACGATTTCCTGATGGCCTCCGGCAAGCTTCAGGTGCTATGTTACAAAGCTGACATTGAAGCCGCTCTGCGAACTCCCGGGATGGCGGGATTCGAACTTCTCGATCTGCACGATTTCCCCGGACAAGGAACCGCGCTTGTCGGAGTCCTTGACCCCTTCTGGCAGGAAAA
The DNA here is from genome assembly GCA_026390595.1 of Ignavibacteriales bacterium. NCBI lineage: Bacteria > Pseudomonadati > Ignavibacteriota > Ignavibacteria > Ignavibacteriales > Ignavibacteriales bacterium. Next base: position 226,203 of record JAPLFQ010000021.1, on the reverse strand, counting down.
AGGATATGTGACGGCGAAGGAGTATTCGAGATTCTGCAATCCGACGGTTCCACTCGCTCGCTTGCAGAAAATGACATTTCTGAACGACGAGCAATTCGCGGCCGAGATCGAAGTAGCGCATTTCGGCCCGGAACCACTTACACGTATTACTCCTCATTGGAGAATCCGAAACGCGTCGGGAAAGCTCATGGCAGAAGGGATTCTGAAGGAGGCCGATATACCGATTGCGAACGCGGTCGCTCTTGGAAGCATGCGCCTCTACCTCGACGGATGGCCCACGGGCAAGATGAACTTCGAAGTGTCTGTTGGGCAGTTCTCCAACGATTGGGATTTCTGGGTCTATCCGTCGAAACTGGACAGCGTCAGGGCGGCAAATTTCCTCGTGGCGGAGAAACTTGATCCGAGCGTGGAGGAAGCGCTCAGCGCAGGAAAGAGCGTTCTCCTTCTTGCCGATACGAGCCTCGTCAGGTCCGATGTCCCGCCGGGTTTCTCATCCATCTTCTGGAATACGGCGTGGACGTCCAAGCAACCGCCTCACACGCTTGGAATACTCTGTGATCCCAAGCAACCGGCATTCAGGGCGTTCCCGACAGACTTCCACACGAACTGGCAGTGGTGGGATTTGATCACGAAGTCGCGTGCGATGATACTTGATTCTCTCCCGCCGGGAGTCCGACCAATGGTTCAGGTCGTGGATGATTGGTTCACCAACAGACGCCTCGGCTTGGTCGTCGAAGTAAGAGTCGGAAATGGAAAACTGTTGATTTGCAGCATCGATCTGAAGACCGATCTCGAAAAACGACCTGTTGCGCGGCAGCTTCGCTTCAGTCTCGAACAGTACGTCTCCAGCAAGGAGTTTGCTCCGAAGCAATCGATCTCTCTCTCAGAACTACGGAGATTGTTCAATTAGAGGCGGAACCAAAAAGAGAATCATGATCCTGCGGTCAGACTGACGGCGTTTCTCTTTTCGACAAATGAAAACCCCATCGTTATCCTGAGCGCAGTCTTCCCCGCCCCTCTTTGGGCGGCAACTATAGAGCGAACATGCTGACTACGGCACAGATACTAATCTTCCTGGCGAGAAGGCTCTCAAGGCATACGAGGTTCGTGTCGTTGCTCGCTCTTCTGTGCCTCGCCGCACTTCAATCCGCAGCCCAACAAGCCTGGTTGTGGCAAAATCCGTTGCCGCAAGGGAACACGCTGAGAGGTGTTCATGCCGTCAACGCTAATGTCGTTTACGCCGTAGGAGATGCTGGCACTGTGATGAAGACGACCAACGGTGGCTCGACATGGTCGGTTCTGTCGCCTGGAACTCTCGCCAACCTCAACGGAGTCTGGTTCGTTGATGCTGCAAGAGGGTTCGCCGTTGGAGACTCAGGCACGATTCTTCGAACGACGGACGGCGGCGCGGCATGGTCGCCGCAAGTCAGCGATGTGAAGGATCCATTCTACGCCGTCGCATTTGTCGGGGCCGACACAGGTACCGCAGTTGGGTATCCGGGAATAATTCGTCGAACGACCGATGGCGGACGGACTTGGGCGACCCAGTTTGGTGGATCGGCAAGTTACTTCCTGGCAGTGTCCTTCGTCGACGGGAACAAAGGCATCATTGTTGGATCGGCCGGGACGATCCTCCGCACAACAAACGGCGGAGCAAGCTGGAGCCGTCGATTAAGCGGGACGACGAATCGGCTCTACGGTGTCTCATTCAATGACGCGAACAATGGAATAGCCGTCGGTGATTTCGGCACCATTCTACGGACGACTGACGGTGGCGCCAGCTGGTCTTCACAGCAAAGCGGCACTCTCAATCATTTGTACTCGGTCCGTTTCATCAATGCTTCCACGGGCATTGTTGTTGGAGATGCCGGACTCGTTCTCCGAACAACCGACGGAGGCCTTACCTGGGTGCTGCAATCTATGGGAGCGGCGTCATGGTTTTCCAGTGTATCGTTCACGAGTTCGGTTCTCGGCACTGCGGTGGGACCGTATGGAGCGATCTATCGCACAACCGACGGCGGCGTCATGTGGGCTGCCCAGACACCAGCGCCAAGGAGTTCGTTCTACGGAGCGAGCTTCACCGGAACATCGACTGGGGCCATTGCCGGATACAATGGCGCAATGCTACGCACGGACGACGGTGGGGCAACCTGGGTTCCTCAACGGACAGGGTCAACTGATGATCTCACGGCGATTGCGTTCGCAGACCGGAGCACGGCGGTAGCAGTCGGAAGGTCGGCAAGCATCGTACGCACCACGAATGGCGGTCTCACATGGTCGAGGAGCGCGTGGGGCTCGACTCTCTCCGGTGTATCGTTCGGATCGTCGACCACCGGTGTGATCGTCGGCCGGATCTTAACACTGACGGGTGAAGACCGAACACATATTCTGCGCACAACGAATGCTGGAAGTTCATGGTTCGTCCCGCCCGCCCCGAAAGTGGCCCGGACTCATTGGTTGCAATCGGTCTCCTTCAGCAATGCGAATGTCGTGACTGCGGTGGGTGACAGCGGCAGCATCCTTCGTTCGGCGGACGGAGGACAAACCTGGCTGCTCCAGGCGGGACTGTGGCCGGGAGAGGATCTGCCATATGTAGTTCCTGTTGTCACATTTCTTCGTCTGCGCAGCGTATCATTTGCAGACACGATCAGGGGGATTGTCGTGGGTGATTCTGGACTGATCCTTCGTACGACCGACGGGGGTTCTTCGTGGAAGGCACAACAAAGTGGTACGACAAGAAGGTTGTACGGAGTGCGAATGACCGATGCGCAACAGGCAATCGCCGTTGGAGACAGTGGCACGATTATCCGCTCGGATGATGGTGGCGTGACGTGGATCCCGCAATGGGGCGGCACAACGAATTCATTGTATGCTGTCGCATCTGCCGGTCCCAACAAAGGTTTTGCCATTGGCGATGGAGGCACCATCCTGGGATCTTCGCCGGGGATGGTTACTTCCATCCAAAATGAAGCCCATAGTCAGACGTTACCGAGTGAAATCGTATTGTCGCAGAACTATCCGAACCCGTTCAATCCAACAACAGCTATTAGCTATCAGCTAATAGCTAGTAGCTTCGTTACGCTTAAAGTCTTCGATGTGCTCGGTCGCGAAGTAGCGACACTAGTCGACGGAAGAATCGAAGCTGGCGCACACACGGCTGTCTGGAACGCTTCGGGGTTTGCAAGTGGAGTTTACTTTTACAAGCTCCAAAGTGGAGAGTCAGTTCTCGTTCGGAAACTCATGCTTTTGAAGTAGGTCCAGGGCTGTGAACAAAGAAGAGCTGTCATTCCCGCTTGTTGTTGGCGGCCTGCCCGCCGAACCAAAGCTCTGCATTGGGCAGGCGGGGGAATCCAGACCGCGCGGCCTGGACTCCCGATTGAAGCATTCGGGAGTGACAATCGTTCTTGATTTGAGCTTCTGGAGCCCATTCACAAGCCCCCCCGCTGTTGTCCGACAGTTGGACTGTCGGACCTGGGCCCACTTCGACAGTTTAACTATCGAAGAACCGCATCCTTTTTTACACGCTACACGCAAGGGTCTAAAATGCTTAGCCCCAACGTGACCCAGTCTCGCTCGAATTTCACCATCCTTGGTTCATGTATTTTCGTTGGTCTTCTATCGGCTTGCAACCAACCCTTCGATCCCCGGGGAGATCTGGATAAGAAGCTTGTCGTCTTTTCGATCCTTTCCACCGATCGTGATGTCCAATTCGCTCGAGTTGAGAGGACCTACCTGCCTGCCGGCTACGACCCGGGAGCTGATACGACGGACAAAACAATTCGAAACGCGGTCGTCACGATTGGCCAGGGGGGACTGACGCTTCGTCTCAGGGATACAACGCTCACGAGATCTGACCCCAACGAGAATGATATTCTGCTGAGAGCGTATGTTGCAAGTTCGTTCAAGCCAAATCATGGAGGTTCATATATTCTAAGAGTTGAGGCAGATGGATTTGGGCCGGTGTCGGAGTCAGTTCTGGTGCCGATGAAACCGGCCCTCGATATAGATCCCATCTCACAGGCTGTGTTGGATCGACCGGCAAAATATGAAAAGGACGCGAGCATCATGCTTTCGACGACATTGGGATACGGGGCCTACGGCTACCGAATTCGGCTTTTTGTGGACTATGAGGTATTGAAGGGGACTGAGTGGGTAGAGGAACGTGTTGAAATCCCGACTGCATTTACTTTGCCAAACAGCGAGGACTACTCATACGTCAACTATCCAAATTTCACGCGCAGCTCTGCAAACAATCGGGCAAGCGGGAACCACAAGAACAATGTGTACTCTCGCACCCTAATAGAGGTTGCATACAGAAAGTATGGCTCGACAAAAATCATTTTCAATCGAGCCGTGGTTCAGCTCCTCCAGGCTGACCGGAACCTCTATCGCTACTATTTGGCGACCCACTCATACGGGGACCCGCATTCAATTCGCCTTGATGAACCGATCTTCTCGGGCGTCGCAGGTGGTGTTGGCGTGATGGGCGCATACACGTTGGACTCCCTGGTGCATATTCTGCCGGAGAATTTCGCTTATAGTCATTATTGATTACGCCGAACAGGAACATTCGAAAGGCCAATGCGACACACCGAAAAAATGACATCCCGCGAACGGGTCATCAAAGCCCTCAATCATGAGGAACCCGATCGCATCCCCATCGACCTTGGCGGATTTCAAACGGGGATCCACAAGAAAGCCTACAGCTCGCTCCTGGATCACCTCGGCTTCCAGGAAGAGATCCGAACGCTTGATCCGGTCCAGCAGCTGGCGATCCCTTCGGAATCCATTCTTCAGAAATTCCACGTCGACATCCGCTACGTCACAGCCCACGGGCCGGATGGATTCAAGGGTAATATTGAACTTCATGTCAGGGATGGAAGGCGCTGGCACGATCTGAAGGACGAGTTTGGGATCGTCTGGTCAATGCCCGACGACCAAATGCTCTACATGGACATTTCCCATCATCCGCTCGCCACGGCGAGTTTGCGAGATCTCGAATCGTATCCGTTTCCGGATGGGGGCAATCCGACCCGGTTCTTCGGCGTCCGCGAGCATGCGCTCTCGATGCGTAACACTACGCCATATGCCCTCTCGAGCGGAATCTCAGGCGTGACGTACGAGATCTGCTGGTATTTGCGCGGGATGGAGCAATGGTTCGCTGACGTGCTCGAGGATCGCGTGTTCTGCGAAGCACTTCTCGATCGCACGTCTCACTACTGGGTGGAGTGGATGAAAGGTTTCCTTGGCGAAGTGGGAGATGTGCTGGATATCATCATGATTGGAGACGATCTTACTGGTCAGGACGGTCCGATGTTTTCACCCCAGTTCTATCGGGACGTTGTCCGTCCGCGTCAGCAGAAGGTCATCGACACGATCAAAGAGCGCACGAAGGCAAAGATTTGGTATCACACATGCGGTGATTGTTCGGTCTACATTCCCGACCTCATTGAGATGGGTGTCGACATACTGAACCCCGTTCAAATCAACACACGGGGAATGGATCCGAAGGCGCTGAAATTGAAGTATGGTAAAAACCTCGTCTTCTGGGGAGGAGGAATCGATTCCCAGCGCGTTCTGCCGTTCGCATCTCCTGAGGTAGTTCGGCTGGAGGTGAAGAAGAACGTGGAAATCTTCAGGCCTGGCGGTGGATACATCTTCAACAACGTGCACAACATCCAGCCTGGTGTGCCTCCTGAAAATATTGTGGCGATGTACGAAGCTGCTCATGAATTTGGATTCTATGACTAGAACTCATCTCAAGAATCCTCACGCAAAGCCGCCCCCGACAAGAACGTCGGGGCAAGCAAGACAGCAAAGCTGGTTTTTTGGATCCAGCTTAGCCCCTTGGTGTGTGTGCGTGAGATCATCCGCCGTGGGAAAGGTCTTTGTAAGATGAGTTCAAGCAGGTGGACGAAAAAGCAGAAGCAAAGCGAAAGTCAGCCCGTTAGAAGATTGAGAAGGGATCAGACGTTTGCAGCTCTGCAGTTTCCCAATTACCGCCTCTGGTTTCAGGGACAGATAGTCTCACTCTTCGGTACGTGGATGCAGACCACGGCTCAGGGGTTCTTGATCTATGAGCTGACCCATTCTCCCGCCTATCTCGGCTATGTCGGATTTGCATCCGGGATTCCCGCCTGGCTCCTGACGCTGTATGGCGGCGTTGTCGCCGACCGAATGTCGCGCCGCAAGCTGATGATCATCACGCAAACGGCCATGATGCTGTTCGCGTTTATACTCGCCGCCCTGACTTTCCTGCACGTTGTCCAGCCCTGGCATGTTGTCCTTCTTTCGTTCGGACTGGGCACTGCCAATGCGTTCGATGCTCCGGCCCGCCAGGCATTCGTTGGTGAGATGGTCGACAGCGAATATCTGACCAACGCAATAGCGCTCAATGCGACGATGTTCCACACGGCCACGGCGATTGGTCCTGCGGTTGCCGGGATAACATACGCGTTATTTGGTCCGGCATGGTGCTTCACAATCAATGGCGTTTCGTTCATTGCTGTCATCATCGCGCTGCAGATGATGAAGCTCAAGCCGCATGTCCCACCTGCTGAGGGTGAGGGAGAAGGAAAATTCAAAGAGGGGATTCTCTACGTTGTTCGTCACGACCTCATACGCGTGATTATCGGCATTGTCGCATTGAACAGCTTGTTCACGCTTTCGCTCACGACGCTGATCCCTGCCTGGTCCGTGACCATCCTCGGCGGTGATGCGACGACGAACGGTTTTCTCAACTCGGCCCGCGGTATGGGTTCACTGATGGGGGCGCTGGTGATCGCGACGCTTGGGCGGATTACGTATCGTGGGAAACTGGTGACGTTTGGAACGTTCCTTGCTCCCGTACTCCTGCTCGTGTTCGCCACCATTCACTGGCTGCCTGCTTCATACGTGGTGATGGCCGGCATCGGCGTAGGAACAATCATGGTGATGAATCTCGCGAACGCACTCGTCCAGACCTCGACACCCGAACACCTCCGTGGTCGTGTGATGGGAGCTTACACATGGATCTTTTTCGGCTTCATGCCTATCGGTGCACTTTGGTCCGGTGAGCTGGCGGCCCGGTTCGGTTTGGCCGAAACAGTCATCATCAACGGGTTGATCGCACTCGCAGCAGCTGTCGCAATTTGGGTGTTTTACCCGAAGCTGCGAAAGCACTGACACGGGGTCTGGTGCAGAAAGTCAAATTCAAGTATGTCGATAACCTGAAACTCGGCGTCTTGATACTTGACAACTGAAAAAGATCATCCAAGGGGCGATCTCCGAATTTCTTTCGATGATCCTGGTGGCGATCGGTCCTTCTCTTGCCCAGGTGGCCCATCTCGATATTTGCGCGCCCGATTGCAGCGGATCTGCAAGGTAATAGAGCCTTTTTAGTCTCATTCTCCTGCTAAGGTTTCTTCCTTAGATCTTGCCCAGACGGAATATGGCTTTTTCCTGCGGATGCTTTCTCTGCCTCGCTGTCCCGTAATCGACACCGGAATCCCGCTGTTCAACTAATGGAACAGGGCAGATTCTTGTCGGTACTTCCCGCAACAGGTTCTTGTCGGTACTTTCCGCGATTGACTTTGTCACGCGAAATGTGGAGAATTGTACCGTATCAAGCGCCGTCCGATGACCCACCCGGGTCGTTACTCGAGGTCCGATGCACTGATCCAGTTCCTGCCATAGCATTGCTGCATTCACACGCAGTCCCGATTCTCATCAAAGGAAAAACCTATGATCGGGGCGATCATCTCTCACTACAAAATCCTCGAGAAGCTCGGTGGTGGGGGGATGGGCGTTGTCTACAAAGCCGAGGACATTACCCTCAAGCGCATTGTGGCGCTAAAATTTCTTCCGTCTGAACTGACCTCCGACCAGCAAGCCAAAACCCGTTTTCTCCACGAAGCGCAGGCAGCGTCCAAGATCGAGCATCCGAATATCTGTGCTGTTCATGATATCGGGCAGACAGACGATGGAGACACGTACATCGTAATGTCGTTCTATGAAGGGGAGACGCTGAAGAAGAAAATCGCCCGCGGGCGATTGAAAGCGGAACAGGCACTCGAGCTCGCTGCGCAGATCGCAGACGGCCTCGCCAAAGCTCACGCCGCAGAGATCATCCACCGGGACATCAAGCCGGCAAACGTGCTCGTGACGAAAGAAGGAATTGCCAAGATCCTCGACTTCGGTCTGGCAAAACTCAAAGGCGAAACGAAACTGACGCAAACAGGAGCTACAGTCGGTACGCTTTCGTACATGGCCCCCGAACAGGTTCAGGGCCAGGAGAGCGACGCGCGGTCAGACATTTGGTCGCTCGGTGTTCTTCTCTACGAGATGCTCACCGGCAATCCGCCGTTCAAGGGGGAACACGAAGGGGCATTGTTGTACGAGATCATGAGTGCCGATCCACCGCCTCTGACCAACGGTACATCGGACATCGATCCGGAGATACAGCAGCTTGTGACGAAGTGCCTCGAAAAAGATCCTGAGGAGCGGTATCAGGCCGTGAAGGATGTCTCCGTTGATTGCCGGCACATCAAGCGGGAGATGAAGACGTTAAGGCAGATGAGCGGATCGTACTCCCACACAGGGCGTGGAGACAGCCCGTCGCTTTCAAAGATGTATCCTGGTTCCAGATCGCCAAGATATCGATCCCGGCAGACATGGATGGCAATCTCGGCGGCGTTGCTCTGCATCGTCATCTATCTTACGTTTCGCGAACTCTCCAAGGAAACCAAAGAAACACCATTTCCCATTTTGGGGGAACTAACTAGGCCTGAGAACTGCCAGTTCTATTTTGTTGGTGCGCATGCCGGGCCTCCGGCGTTATCGCCTGACAGTCGTCGCATCGCGTACGTGATACGCCAGCGCAATGACCTAAAATACCTGTGGATTCGCAAGACCGATGAGCTCGTAGGTCGAGCCCTGAACAATACAGAAGGCGCGTCGTACCCGTTCTGGTCACCTGATGGTCAGTCTATCGGCTTCTTCTCGGGCTCAATGCTGAAGAGAATCGACGTCGAGAGTGGGGTGGTCAAAGACATATGCGTCGCAAACTACGGTCTCGGTGGATCTTGGAACAGAGACGGATTGATACTCTTTGCTTCTTCCCGAAGCGAGCCCATCTATACCGTTTCAGAACATGGAGGAAATGTCGTAGCAGTAACGGAACGCGATTCTGCAAAAAAAGAAATTTACCATCAATATCCTTCTTTCCTCCCTGATGGCGTTCATTTCTTTTTCCTGGCCAGAACAATTTTTACGGGCTTGGGCCCAAATCCGGATGAAATCTGTGTAGGATCGATTCGATCAAGAGAACGAAAGACAATTCTCAAAGCGACATCAAACGCTGTATTTTCCAACGGTTTCTTGCTGTATCAGAATATGAACAACAGGAACTTGATGGCAGTCCCCTTCGACCTTGGAGCACTTTCGATTTCAGGAGAGAGCATTCCTATTGCGGAGGTGCAGATAAACGGTGTGGATGGTGGGGGAGTGTTTGCAGCGTCAAATAGTCCAACGCTCATCTACCAAAAACCGCCGACTTCGTCGATGACTCGACTAGTTATTTACGATCGGACCGGCAGAGAAATTGGTGCTGTAGGAGGCAGAACCATGACGGGGGGGCCGAGTGTCTTTGGACAGCGAGCTGCGTACTGCGATGTAAGGTTCAGTCCAGACGGAAACAAGGTTGCATATGCGGTTGTCGATTCGCTGGAAGGGCTCCCTCATATCTGGACCTATGACCTTCTAACCTTCGAAAAGAAACGAGTCGCGTACAGTAAAGGGCAAGACCGACTCCCGGTCTGGACGCGCGATGGAAAGGAAATGTTCTTTTGTTCTAACCGCAATACATTGTCAAAAAACTGCGGAGGAGGTGCAGCGTTTGAACTCTACCGAAAAAGCCTCTTATCAGGAGCACAAGAAGTTCTGATACCAGCGTGGGCACAGTACTGTTCAATACAACCCTTCGATTGCTCTCCGGATGGACGGTATCTTGCTTTTGTCGGCAGCGCCAATCAACTACACCCAGGGAATCAGAGCGACATCCTAACGCTTAGTATGGATGGCAAGAACACGATCCGACCATTCTTGGAGTTTGAGGAAAACGAATGGGATCCGAGGTTCTCGCCGGATGGGAAATGGATGGCTTTTTGTTCTGAACAAACAAAGCAGAGTGAAATCTACGTGACTCCTTTCCCGGGACCTCTAAACCCGGAGCCAATCTCCTTCCAAGGTGGTCAGGAACGGACGGGGGGGAGGGGGCCTCGTTGGGCTAGTAACGGCACAGAGATATTCTATCTCACCCTCGACTCCAAACTTGTGGTCGCGCAGGTGAAACCAGCTGGCCCTACAATGCAGGCCGTGAACGTCACTCCACTGTTCAGGGTCAGTGCGCCCTCGTATGCGGGGAATTACGACGTATCCCGTGACGGATCGAAAATCATCGTTAATTCGTTTGACGAGTCGAGCGGTCCGACGGTGATTCTGAATAATTGGACAGAGCTCCTCAAGAAACGATAGGCGATTTGCTGAATCAAGTATCCTATGCCCCAGCTCCTCATCCTCGTTTTCGATGAGGAGCTTTTTTTTGATGTCCGGTGAAATGCACAACTGGTCCCAGTATTGCCCCTCAGGGAACAGATACCGGAAGATATTCGTTGATCATTATACCTGTCGTTCTGAAGGAATCCATGTGACATATAGAAACCTGTGCATACCGGGTATCGTTCTTCTCGTGTCTGTGCTCCTGACCGCTTCGGGCTGCAGCAACAGCCCTGCGGCGCCGGACAGTGGCTCCGATACCAGGTTCACGTACCGTGACCCGTACGCGTGGCCCACTTCCTCGCCGACAGTTCAGGGCCTCGATACTGCAAAAGTCTCCCTGGCGCTCAAAGAGACCAAAGCAAATCCGTTCATCCTCAGTCTTCTCGTCATCAAGAATGATACACTCGTCGTTGAATATTACAGCCGATTTCAGAAGGAGAACGACTACGAGATTCATTCGGCATCGAAGAGCTTTACCTCCGCCCTGTTGGGGATAGCTATCGACAAAGGAATTATCCGGTCAGCGCAGGAGAGGGTGCTCAGCTACTTTCCCGACTTCGACACGACAGGCATCGACCCGCGAAAGCGAAACTGGACGCTTGAACACTTCCTCACGATGAAGAGCGGCATCGATTGGAACGAGACAGCTGACCATACGTCGCTGTACAGCGACAACGTCAACTGGATGTACACGACTCTCAAGCTTCCCCTCAAATATGCACCCGGGGAACAATTCCTCTACACCACTCCGAACGTCAACCTTCTGTCCGGAATCATCACACGGGCATCCGGGATATCCTCGTATGACTTCGCAGAACGATATCTGTTCACTCCCCTGAAGATCTCTGTCCGGGCCTGGTTGAAGGATCCGCAGGGCGTGTATGCAGGCGGCACGGGGATGAGTTTCACCCCCCGCGATCTCGCCCGGTTGGGGCAGCTCTACCTCCACAACGGAATGATCGACGGCACGCAAATCGTCTCCCGGCAATGGATTCAGCAGACGCTTGTCCCGCGCAACAGTGCGAACCACGCATGGGGCGACCTTCCATCAGTGAACTATGGATATCTCTGGTGGAATAACTACGATTCCAGGGACTCGATCTTCATGGCAGCCGGGTTCGCCGGTCAGTTTGTCTTTGTTATCCCGGCGAAGAACATGATTATCGTAACGATCGGAGACGACAACGTGACCACCGAGCAGGCAAGCTACTTCGAGACTGTCATGATCGGTATCCTGAAGAAGTACTTTTTCTGACTTCAGCGCGGGCACCGGCGGCTGCGGTTGCCTTTCAACAAAAACTCTGCTAGCTTCGCTTCTGAACCATCGATTGTACCAACCCTATCACCGCTGCAAATTCTTGTTCTACGCTGTAGTCGGATGACGACGTAGTCTGCGCAAGATCGTATCCATGAGCTCACCGGCTTCTTCAGCGAATCGGATCAGGAACGGGAGGATACCGTGAACGCATTCCGAAGCACCGTTGTCTTGATGTGTGTTGCAGGGTTGACCCTCGGGTATGCTCAAGGGCCAAAGACTATTCAGCTGCCCGCCCCTCAGCAGGAAATTGGCAAGCCGCTCATGCAAGCGCTCAAAGCGCGTCAGTCGTCGCGGATCTTCGATTCGAAACCTCTCCCGCTTCAGGAACTGTCGAATCTTCTCTGGGCGGCGTATGGCATCAACCGTCCGGAGTCTGGGAAAAGGACGGCGCCGTCTGCGATGAACTGGCAGGAAATTGACATCTACGTGGCTCTGCCGGAAGCGATGTATGTGTACGAAGCGAAATCTCACATTCTTGCGCCGGTTGTCGCGAAGGATCTTCGTGAAGCGACGGGGAAGCAGCCATTTGTCAAAGACGCGCCGGTAGCATTTGTGTATGTTGCCGACGCAGCCAGGATGAAAAACGCGTCGGAAGAGGACAGGGCCTTGTACAGTGCAGCAGACGCTGGTTTCATTGCTCAAAATGTGTACCTTTATTGCGCGTCACAAGGGCTCTCGGTCGTCGTCCGGGGGCTGGTCGACCGTCCCTTGCTGGCAAAAGAAATGAACCTGCGGCCCGAGCAAAGAATCCTGCTTGCGCAGACAGTGGGATATCCGAAGCCATGAACGATTGCCGGCTTCTTGCTTCGAGAGGTATGATGAGAATTCGGACATCAACACAGAGAAAGGACTGATCGCATGCACCTACAGCTCGTCGATTGGATCATTGTCGCTGCGACACTCGTTGTCTGTTTTCTGCCGGCATTGTTTTTTGGCAGGCGTGCGGGGAAAAGCACCTCGGAGTTCTTCGCCTCCGGCAGAGCTGTGCCTTGGTGGCTGGCCGGTCTCTCCATGGTTGCCACGACATTCAGCAGCGACACGCCGAACCTCGTGACGGATATTGTCAGGCGCAACGGTGTTGCGGGGAACTGGGTCTGGTGGGCATTCGTGCTGACAGGTGTTGCAACCGTTTTCTTCTACGCGCGGCTGTGGCGGCGATCTGGAGTGATGACCGATCTGGAATTCTACGAGCTCCGGTACTCAGGCAAGGCCGCGAGCCTCGTCCGCGGCTTTCGTTCGGTCTACCTGGGTTTCTTCTTCAATTGCATGATCATGGCGTCGGTCAACCTTGCGGCCTGCAAGATCGCGGCCATTCTGTTTGGCATGGAACGGTGGCAAACCTTGTTGTTTGTGGGGGCGCTCAATGTCGTGTTCGCGACACACTCGGGCCTCTGGGGCGTACTCGTGATTGACATGGTGCAATTTTTCATCAAGATGACCGCAGTGATTGCCGCCGCGTACTTTGCGGTCAACCTGCCGCAGGTCGGCGGCTTGACCGGCCTTGTCGACAAGCTCTCCACAATCAAAGGACCCGGCGGACTGAATTATCTTAACATCCTGCCTGATTTCACGAACAACTGGGACATGGCGATTGCGATTTTCATCATGCCGATCGCCGTCCAATGGTGGGCTGTGTGGTACCCCGGTGCAGAGCCGGGAGGCGGAAGCTACATTGCACAGCGGATGCTTGCTTCGAAATCTGAAAAAGACGCACTCGGAGCGGTGTTGTTTTTCAACATCGCGCACTATGTTCTGCGCCCATGGCCGTGGATTCTGACGGGGTTGGCATCCATCATCGTCTATCCGCAATTGTCCGATATCCAGGCTGCGTTTCCAAATCTCGATCCCAAACTTCTGGGTCACGACATCGCTTTTCCGGCGATGCTCAAGTTCCTGCCCGTCGGGTTCATCGGTTTGATGGTGGGGGGATTGATCGCGGCCAACTCATCTACGATCCTCACTCATTTGAACTGGGGAGCATCATACCTTGTCCACGACTTTTATCGGCGGTTCATCAAGAAGGACGCCACGGAGAAACACTATGTTTTTGCCGGACGGATGGGAACCATCATACTGTTCTTCTCAGCCTCGGGGATGGTGTTCCTGCTCGACACGGCAAAAGACGCATTCGACATCATACTCCAGGTGGGCGCCGGCACGGGCTTGCTGTACCTTGTCCGTTGGTTCTGGTGGCGCATCAACGCCTGGTGCGAAGTTGTGGCAATGGTAAGTTCCTTCGCTGTATCCATCGCCCTTTTGATCCTTGCCAGGAACGGCATCCACTTCTCGACACATGCCGCGTTGTTGGTCACCATCGCCTTTACAACGGTTTGCTGGCTTGTCACAGTGTACGTCGGTCCGGAGACCGATCGCAAAACGCTCATTGATTTCTACAAGAAAGTCCGCCCCTTCGGTCCTGGCTGGAAGAGAATACGCGCAGAAGCAGGTGTGTCAGAGGCGGAAGCGCGGGCAACACATGAGAACATTCCCATGGCTTTGCTCGGATGGGTCGCCGGGAGCGCCGCCATCTGGTCCGCCCTCTTTACCGTGGGGAACTTCCTCTACGGACGAACCGAGACTGCTCTCATGCTCCTTGCGGTCTTTGTGGTAAGTGGATCCGCGCTGCTCTACGTTGTCAACAGGCTTTGGTCAGACAAGGGGTTTGTGGAGCAATCATAGCGCTCGCATTGAGAAGCCGCTTCATAATTCATTGTTGGGAGCCGGATATTGTCCGCCAGAGGCGCCAGCCCGCCCATTGAGTTCTTGAGGCTGGCGGGGATGCGCCTGCGGCGTAGACATTCACTGGAATGTCCAATTTCGAACATCGAACCTCAGAATTTCGAAGGATCGGTCTGCAAGTAACTCCCCTCTCACCGGTCTAATTAAAAGCACCACCGAAGGAGCAGACACGAGAAACGGCCGACATGCCTCCGAGAAGATCTCATTGCAACCTGCTGGTTCATCGAAATCGCGGGAAGGGGAAGGAATGCCTTCCTTCGAGGAGATCTATCTCTCCTACGGTGAACGCGTGTTGAATCTGCTCCATCGGTTCACTTCGCGGGAACAGGTTGCACGTGATCTCCAGCAGGACGTGTTCATCAAAGTGTATGAGCACATTGGGTCGTTCGAAAACCGATCACAGATTTATACCTGGATCTACAGGATCACCGTCAATCATGCCCTCAATTACCTCAAGCGTGAACGCCGCAATGTCTGGTTCGATCTGATGGACGAGAGCGTCGGGGAACTTCTGACGCACGAGAAGATCGAAACAGCGGGTTTCGGCAGAAGTGAGGTTCCTCGCCCCGATCAAATTCTCGAGGACCAGGAGCGGGCGGCACTTACCCAACAGGCCATCGACGCCCTTCATCCGAACCACAAGATCCCGTTTGTTCTGTTCAAGGATGAACACCTCTCCTACGACGAGATAGCCAGGGTGCTCAATATCAGCCACAGCGCGGTGGAAACGCGCATTCACAGAGCCCGCAAAGCGCTTATAAAGAAACTCGGTCCCCTGATTCGCTAAAAGACATGCAAGAATTATCCGCCGTTGTTGTCTAAATCTCTGAAAGGTCAGCTCAGGTGAAACAACACTCCCACATACGATCCCTTCTTCTCCCCTGGATTGAGCTCAGGCTGAACGCACGCGACCAGCAGCTTGTCGAGAGCCACCTGAAAGAATGCCCGTCGTGCAGGGCGTATTTTGAACGGTTGTCGGCGGCTTTGCTCCCTGCTCAGGAAGTGCCGCGCAACACTCTGGCGGCGGATCCTTTCCTCCCAACTCGCATCAGAGCGATGGTCGATTCATCAAAACAGCCGTCGCGTGAAGTGAAGGCGGTAGTTGTGCGTTGGACGCTGATGTCGGCAATGTTCGTGGCGGCCGTCCTGTGCGGCGCGTATCTGGGCGAAGCGCTTTCGTACAGGACTTCGACGGTCACCGAGCAGAATGTCATCACCGAATATTCCGAGTCACTTGAAGTGGGAGGTATAGCAGATCGTTTGCAGTCGATTGCGCAGTCAAGCACGGAGGCGGCGAAATGAAGACGAAAGTTCTCGTCGGTATTCTCCTGTTTCTGATTGTCGTTAACCTCTCGACCATCGGTGTCTTCGTCTATCATACGTTTCAGAGCGGTTCGCGTCAACCGAATGCCGGACCCTTCGAGGGGGGACGCCCGCCCGGAATGATGGGGGGAGAATCTCCGATGATGAGAATGCAGCCGGAAGTGCGCGAGCGGATGCATGCCCTTATGATGAGCTTCAGAGAGGACGTTAAGGATACAGAGCAGCAGATATTGGTGCTCGAAGACTCGACCGTCGCGATGCTCAAGAACGATCCGGCACCGATGGATCGCATCAATGAGAACATAAAGAAACTTTCTGACTTACGACTAATAATCAATGAGAAGGCAGTTCACAATCTTCTCCAGGCAAAGTCGTTTCTGAACTCGGAGCAACAGGAAATGTTCTTCCGGGCGATCATGCAAGCTCGTCCGCAAATGGGACGGACCGGCGGCGGAACCATGGGAAGAGGTCCGATGCGGGGGCGGCAAATGTGGGAAGATGGAAGACGGCCAGATACTATTCAATCACACAAACAATCAAAGAAGAGGGTCCAATGAAGAGGCTGATGATGACGTTGATCGTGTTGATGCTCGTGGTGCTGGTGTCGGCACTCGCGCAGCAGGATCAAAAGAAGGAAGCACCGGCGCCTAAAGTAGTCAAGGGGGTGCCGCTCGAGATGAAGCACGGACATATGCAAGGTGAGATGGGTGGAATGATGGGCGGTATGATGGGTGGTGCACAGGGAGGTCCCATGGCATTCCTGAAGCTCACAGAAGAACAGCGAACGAAGGTCCAGGATCTCGCGCTCGCACACCAGAAAGAAATGATCGCCGCCCGGGCAGACCTTCAGAAGCAGCACGCCTCGTTGAAGCTGGAAGTGACGGCGGACAAGTTCAACGAAAGCAAAGTGAAGTCGATCCAGGGCGAGATTTCAAAGCTTTCAAGTGAGATTGCCATGAAGACCTTTCTGCATCAGCGGGCTGTCAGAGATTTGCTCACGCCGGATCAGAAAAAGCAGTTCGATCGGCACGTGCTGGCAGGAGGCATGATGGGAGGCCGAGGGCCGATGGGTCCCGGTGGGATGATGAAGCAAGGTGGTATGAAGGGTCAAGGCGGAATGATGGGACGTGGCGGAATGACGGGACGAGGGGGAATGATGGGTCGTGGAGTTATGATGGGCGGCAAAGGAATGGGGCCAGGCGGTATGATGCATCAAGGTGCCATGAACGGTTCGATGGATTGCGATCAATGCAAAGGCAAGAAGTAGGCTAGCGTCATAGTGGTATTTCTACGGTATCCCGACCAGCGATTGTTGGTCGGGATTTTTTTTGACAAGTGCGCTTTCTCGTCACGAGATTCCCAGTATGGTCAGATCGTTCCCGTCTGTCCAGGAGATGTTGCCAGAAATGACAGTCTCGTCAGATTGACCAGCTGGGACTCTTGCGTTTCACGCTACTCTCGCTTAGCTTTCCTTCAAGCGAACGATTCCAAAAATCTTCCCCGGTGCACCGTGTACAATATCCCGAAAACAAAGTTTGCATCCGCACTTCTTTGCTTTGTTCTCATTTCTGCCTCATTCCTGTCGGCCCAGGGAAAGGTCTATCTTGTGCTCGGTTCCGATACGGCGACCTGGGAAGGGATGGACACCAATGTATTCCATTGCACGTATTCGATTGCCCTTTTTACGGATCCGGGCCGGAACGCCTACAAGATCATGGACCCCGCTTTCCGCAACAAGCTTGTCGATTCCTACGGGCAGACGGTCAAGCTTACCTGGTGGATGATGGGAGGAAATATCTTCCGGTACGCCACGAACAAGGACATGCCTCTGCCGAATACAATGACTCTGTACGCCATGAAGAAACATCATGCCGCGTCGATTGCGAAGTTCGGTGACGAACTGACGATGCATTACCATACGTTTGTCTGGACGGACTACAACAACGACGGGGTCTTCTGGTGGAACCAGGCGAAGAAATTCACAGAATCGGCTGATGATTTTGATGTTACGCTCTCTCAGTATCTGCTCGAAGAACACACGTTTCCGGTCTCCTTCCGGAGCGGCTGGCACGCGATGGACAATGATTGGCAGCGTACGCTTGATACACTGCTCCCGTTCTCGATGCACGACGATTATCCCGCCCTACGAAATGATACCACTGAACCGATAGACAACGTATACGACTGGTCGAAATCTTCGAAGGAATTTGTACCGTTTCATCCATCCTGGGACAACTATCAACTGCCGGGTTCCCTCAAAGGATATAACCTGCGCTCCGTGTATATGGCGAGCCTTGATTCGGCATCCATGGTCTCGGTTTTTGCGAAAGCGAATGCCGGCGTAGATCAGGTTGTCTGTTTGTGGGCCCATCTTCCTGAGGAGGATTTCCTGACGAACGTCTCCAGAATCGATCGGCTTGCACACGCCGCAGAGGGGAAATATCCGGTTGTGAAATTCCGCTATTGCACTGCTGTGGAGGCTATGCAGCGATGGCTGCGTACGAGTGATGCAACGCCCCCGACTGTCACGATCAGCGAAAAGAGGGTTGGCAACGGTCTGACGTTTGCTGTGACATCCAATGAGCCACTGTTCCAGCCACAGCCGTTTGTAGCGATAAAGGACATGAACGAGAGATATATCCGGTTACGCTCGCGGCAAACAGGTGCGGGTGAGTGGACCACGATTGATCCCGTTGCTGCCGGTTCAGTGGCCAAGGTGGGAGTTGCCGCAACTGATACGGTCGGCAACCTGCGTACTGTGTTTCTGAACTACCTGCCGGACGACATCTATGTGGACAACCGGGACAGTGCGTACGCAGAATTGGCGGGTGCGTGGTCGACGGTGACCAGGAGTGCGTGGGGAATCGACGCGCGCGTTGCCACACTTGGTCAGAACGATTCTGCAAAAATCCAATGGAAGCCGACGATTCCTCAGTCGTGCCGCTACAACATCTTCGTCCAGGTCCCCCCGGTCTCGAACGCAGCCGGAAAGATTTTCATCCGCGTCCTCAGCAAAGGGCAGGTTGTCCAGTCGACGTATTTCGACAAACCATTGACGACTGGCACCTGGGTCTATGCAGGGACAGCTCAGCTTGAAGCTGGTTCGCAAACGGCATTTGAGATGGTCGCCAAAGCCGACGGTCAGGCCGGAAAGGTTGTTGCAGCAGACGTCTTCAAGCTCTCAGCCCTCGTGCGCGATCGCCAGATTGTAGTCAACAATACATCCATCGATTTCGGAGAAGTAAGCGAGCTGGATACGGTCCGGCTCTCATTCCAGGTTGAAAACCGTGGAACCTTGCCCTTGACGATCAGTTCCATCCGAGCGGCGCGTACTTCCGTTCGGTCAATCTCAGCCATGCCGCTCTCGATCGAGCCGATGCAATCCGGCCTCGTTACGCTCTCGTTCATCGCAGGAAACCGCGGAACCATGGCAGACACGCTCACAATCGCCAGCGACGATCCTTTCCAACCCTCTCTCCAGATTCCGCTGACAGGAAAGGTTGTCAATTACTTCCAGATCGCTGACAATGAGGACCCGATGAAGTACAAGGAATTCGGTCCCTGGAACACGAGCGTAGCGCAGGCATATGGTCCGTCAAGCAGATTCTCAGCAATACCGACGCCCCCGGGAACGTACGCAATGTACTCGATGACATTGAAGAAGAGTGGTGTCTACGATATCCAGATCATTGTCCCGACAACAGTGAACGCGGCAACGAGGGCGAAATATGTCGTGCGCATCGGGAGCACTTTTGTCGACAGCGTGTTTGTGGACCAGAACGCCAACAGCGGTTCGTGGGTGACAATCCTGACCCGGTCGCTCCCCGGCTCCACCCCCATTGACGTTATGGTCAGCGATGCGAGTCCGGCCTCTGCCACGGCTATTGTTCTGCGTGCCGATGCTTTGAAATGTTCGCTTCGCCAGGAAGTGACAACTGTTGAGAAGAAAGATTCCGGGACCCTCCCGAGCACATTTGTGCTCAGGCAGAATCATCCGAATCCATTTAATCCTTCCACGCGGATTGAATACGCTGTCCCGATTTCCGGAACCATGTCACTTCGGGTGTTTGATATGCTTGGGCGCGAGGTGGCTGTGTTGGTCGATGGGAATGTCGAGGCAGGATGGTACTCTGTGAATTTCAATGCCCGGCAACTCTCGAGCGGGGTTTATCTGTATCGCCTGGAAAGCAGCGGGTTCGCTCAAACGCTCAAGATGGTTGTCTTGAAGTAGAGAGAACGGCAATCCCACTTCACGAGAAGAGGGCGGGGACTCGAATTGTTGGACGCGCGAACATATGGCCTTCCTCCTTTTTCTGTGGCTGTGGTGCACGGTGGCCCCGGCGCGCGAGGCGAGATGGCGCCCGTTGCGAAGGAATTGTCCGTGCGAAGGGGCGTGCTTGAGCCGTTGCAGACAGCGATGTCACTGCCAGGTCAGGTCGACGAACTCAGGGCGATTATCGAGCACCACTGCAAAGATGGCATCGCTCTTATCGGACATTCCTGGGGCGCGTGGCTGAGTTTCATCCTCGCAGCCCGCCATCCGGCACGTGTCCGGAAGCTGGTGCTTGTCTCTGCCGGCCCGTTCGAGGAGAGCTATGCGGCGGGACTGACAGAAACCCGGCTCAGTCGGCTACCTGAGTCGGAAAGAGCCGAGGTGCAGGATCTGCAATCGAAACTGGAAGATCCTCGCGAGCGGGACAAAGAGCCACTCTTCAGAAGATTCGGTCAATTGATGTCGAAGGCCGATTCATTCGACGCCATCGCAGAGTTGAATACTGAGGTCGAGTTCCTGCCCGAGGCGTACCAGAAAGCATGGAGCGAGGCCAGGGAAATGAGGCGAAGTGGTGCTTTACTCAAGCTCGGTGACACCATCGGTTGCCCTGTTCTGGCAATACACGGAGACTACGATTCACACCCGGCGGAAGGAGTTCGGAAACCTCTTTCGAGAATCCTGAAGGACTTTCGATTTGAGCTCCTGCCGAAATGCGGTCACACGCCCTGGCTGGAACGGTGCGCACAAGATCGATTCTATGAAATCCTTGAATCGGAGCTCAAGGGGTGAACTGACCACTCACCATTTCACCAATTAACCAGATTTCTCGCCATTCAACCACTTGTTTCACCCATGCCAATCTTTTCCACAGCCTGTCCCCGGAACTGCTACAGCACATGCAGTTTCAAAGTACACGTGATGGACGGGAAGATTGCTAACTTCGAGCCGCACCCTGGAAACAGAGCGACTCCAAAAGGGGTATGTCTCAAAGGGCTGAGCTATTTCGAGCGCGCCACCTCATCGCAAAGAATCCTCCACCCCCTTAGAAAGAACACCAGCGGGACGTTCGAACGAATCTCGTGGGACGAGGCACTCGAGACGATCAGCCGCCAGATGCATCGGCTCAAGGAACAGTTCGGAGCGAAATCGATTCTCTTCTATGAATCGAGCGGTATGGCGGGACTGGTAAACGAATTCAGCGGAAAGTTCTGGCAGCTTTTCGGCGGTGCAACGACGACGTACGGGAACCTTTGCTGGCCAGCCGGACTGGAGGGCGTGCGGCTGACGCTCGGGGAGAACAAGCATAATGCTCCGTGGGACATTGCAAACGCACGGCTTATCATACTCTGGGGAAAGAATCCTGCAGAAACAAACGTGCAGCAGATGATATTCCTCGATGAAGCGCAGGCGAAGGGGGCGAAAATTGTCGTCGTCGACCCGCGGCGCACTCAATCGTCGGAGATTGCAGACGTGCTGATACAACCGCGACCCGGCACGGACGCTATCATTGCTCTCGCCATTGCCCGGCAGCTTTTCGAGAAGGGGAAGATCGATCACGATTTCCTCACAGAGCATGTGCTCGGGTTCGAAGAGTTCAGAACGAGCCTCGCTGATGTCACTCTGGAAAAGGCGGCGCAGATAGCTGGCGTGCCCGTTGAAGTTTTGGCACAACTCGCGGAAGACATCGGGGGCATCAAACCAATGACGATCGTCCCCGGCTACGGCATGCAGCGTTTCTCGAACGGAGGACAGACAATTCGCGCACTTCTTGCCCTGAACGTTCTGACCGGAAACATCGGGAAGCCGGGAGCTTGCTTCCATTATGCGAATTTGCAGAGCTATGTTTTCGATGATGTCAAGGAGCCGCTTTGCTACTACCCTCCGAAAGGGCCGAATGGACTGTTCAGACGAACGATCTCCAAGGCGAAGCTCGGCGAAGACATGCTCCGGACGAAGGACCCGGCACTGAAGATGATCTGGGTTGAGCGTGGAAATCCGGTTGCGCAAAACCCTGACACGAACCTGACGCTGGAGGCGTTCCGGAAGCTCGATTTCAGAGTCGTCGTCGAGCAGTTCATGACAGACACTGCGCTGGAAGCCGACATCGTTCTGCCTGCGAAGAACATGTTCGAGCAGTCGGATATCATCGGCTCGTACTGGAATCCATACGTCCAGCTGAAGCCAAAGATACTCGAACCCGCCGGAGAAGTGAAACCGGAGACGGAGATCTACTATGAGCTGGCCCGGAAGCTGGGATTCTCCTCAGCGGAGATCGCGCGGCACCTTCCGGAACCGGGAGATGAGAGCATACAGGCGTTTCTCAATGAACGGCTCCGGGCATTTCCGGGACTGAGATGGGAGGACTTGCAGCAAGGACCGGTTCTGGCTCCGGGCGTGGAAGAGATAGCGTTCTCGGATCTGAAATTCGCAACTCTGTCGGGCAAGATTGAACTGGTTTCCGGGGAGGCGAGCACGATCTGGGGTGCAGACCCGCTGCCGACGTATATCGCGATCATAGAAGGCGATGCAGGCGATCAGAGCAGATTCCCGCTTCTTCTCCTTTCGCCGAATACCCAGAACAGAATCCACTCACAGTTTGGCAATCTCGATCTGATCAAACAATTTGCTCCGCACCCGACGATCTCGATGAGCGCTGCCGATGCGGCTGAGCGAAATATCAGGGAAGGGGAGCTGGTGAGGGTATATAACGACCGTGGGGAGATGAAGGTGCGCGTCCGGCTGGATTTCAGTATCCGAAGGGGATGTGCCGCGTATTACAACGGGTGGTGGCTGTCGGAAGGGGGGACGCCCAATCTCTTTACAGAGGGAAGAGAAACGGACATGGGGCATGGGTCCGCTTTCCATGACACGCGCATAGAGATAGAGAAAGCAACATGAGAAAGGGGTTCATTTTCGACATGAACAAGTGTGTCGGCTGCCAGGCGTGCGTCATCGCCTGTCAGATCGAGAATCATTCCGTTCTGTCGGAGCCCTGGCGTCAGGTGAGCACGTCGAACGATTTGCGCCATCCGCTGCTGCCTCTGTTCCATTTTACGATTGCCTGCAACCATTGTGAAATCCCTCTGTGCCTCGAACACTGTCCTTCGCGCGCATACAGCAAGGATGAATTGCTCGGGACGATTGACCACAATGCCGACCGGTGCATCGGATGCAGGTACTGCTCTGTCCGACCGGGGCTCTCGATTTTGGCGAAATGAGCGGGAAGCCGGTTGTGCGAGTATCTGGTTTTGTCGACAAAGGGATGAGGCCGGGGATTGAAATCATCCCGTTGAGGAAGAGCCGACCTCGTTCCCCAGTCGTCCAGGCACAAGCGGCAGATGAGTCCGGTTTATTCAAACGGCTTCTCTCAACAGGTCCCACGAAGACGGGGTTGAAGCAGGAGTGGCCTCTGATCATCTTTACTATCCTGGCTTCTCTGCTCTTCGGATTCTTTGCCGCGTCAGTATTCAAACCGATTGGTGTCGATCCCGTCGCTTTCCTCGCGACTGGTATCATAGGAATGGGCCTGAGTGCGATTCATCTTGGGAAGAAATTCCGGGCATGGCGGGCGATCGTCAACGTGAAAACATCGTGGTTAAGCAGGGAGATCGGTGCATGCTTTCTGTTTCTCATCTTGTGCGGTCTCAGCGTATCCGTCGTTCACGCAGAGTCGATGCGCGTGGCCGCGATGATCGCAGGACTCGTCATGCTGATTTCAATCGATATGGTGTACTCGGTGGCAGAAGGTAAACCAATGCCCGGGTTGCACAGTGCGAGCGTGCTCGTAACGGGAATTCTCTTCTTTTCGGCCTTCTCTCAAATGATGTCGCTTTTTGTGCTCGTGTCAGGATGGAAATTCATTCTCTATGGTTTCGAGTTCGTGCAGGCCTCGGAGCGCAGTCTGCCGAGAACCGTTCTTTCGATCCTCAGGATTGTCGCCGGATTCATTGTGCCGCTCTTGCTTTTTGGAGGCCCTTCTGGTCGAACAGCGGCGGGGGTTCTCCTGATCGTCGCTGAACTGGCAAACCGCGCCGAGTTCTACGCCGATCTAAAGATTCTCACTCCGCTGCGGCAAGTGGAGAAGGATCTCGTCCGGGAACTTGGATAGGAATCAATTCGCGAGGTGAGTGCCATGACGCAATGGTATGAGCAGCTTTTCGAAAATTACGCCACCAAGTACGAACAGGAGCCCTTCACAAGAGGGACCGTTGGCGAGGTAGATTTCATTGAGAAGGAAATCGGTCCTGACAGGTCAACAAGGATACTGGATATCGGCTGCGGAACGGGGAGGCATTCGATTGAGCTCGCCCGGAGAGGTTATTCCGTCGTCGGAGTGGATTTGTCTGCGGCGCAGCTCAGGAGAGCTCAAGAAAATGCAGCGATGGCAAAGGTTGCTGTCCGGTTCGACGCTGCGGATGCAAGAAAGCTGACCTTCCGCCGGGAGTTTGACGTTGTGATCATGATCTGTGAAGGGGCGTTCCCGTTGATGGAAACCGACGAGATGAATTTCGAGATCCTGAAGAATGCTGCCAACGCTTTGAAGCCGGGGGGCAAATTCATCTTCACCACGCTCAACGGACTGTATCCGTTGTTCCATTCTGTCAAGGATTTCATCAACAGCCACTACGAGGGGGACGTGAGCAAGAAGAACTCGTTTGACCTCATGACGTTTCGCGATATCTCCGAGTATGAGGTCACTGACGATAGCGGCACCACCATGCGGTTGACGTGCAACGAGCGGTACTATGTGCCGTCCGAAATAACGTGGTTGCTGAAATCACTTGGTTTCGCGTATATTGAGATATTGGGATGTGAGATTGGAGCCTGGCGTCGGGACAAGCCGCTGACGACTGAGGATTTTGAGATGCTGGTGGTAGCACGAATGTGATTGACCAACGGTAAGGAGATCTTCATGCTGACACGATACGAGATTGTCCAGAATGCTCTGGTTGAAACTCAATCGGAAGAAGGCCCGGTTCTTGTCTACGTCAACCCGGACGCAGCAGAGAGGGAGATGCTTCGTACAAAGTTCGACATCGATGATCATACGCTCTCTTCCGCCCTCGACCCGGACGAGATATCGCGTGTTGAGTTCAGCCCGGACTTTATCTCGCTCATCTGGAAGCGCCCCACGAACTACTCGGGTAAGGATAACTTCTATTTCAATGTAGCGTCGGTCGGTCTCTTCCTCATCGACCAGAATCTGATCGTCGTTCTTCCGGACGATATCCCTCTGATTGAGTCGGGCGGCAGGCACGCACCTCAGTTGCGAAACGTATACGATGTCATGCTCGCTTTCCTCTACTACACGACTCGCCATTATCTGGAGCATCTCAAAGTTATCAAAATGGTGTCACGGGAACTCCAGCAGAGGATCAATACGTCCATGGAGAACAAACACCTCATTCAGATGTTCAA
This sequence comes from Ignavibacteriales bacterium, assembly GCA_026390595.1. Classification (NCBI taxonomy): domain Bacteria; kingdom Pseudomonadati; phylum Ignavibacteriota; class Ignavibacteria; order Ignavibacteriales; species Ignavibacteriales bacterium. The sequence continues at coordinate 200,596 of JAPLFQ010000021.1, read as the reverse complement.
TCTGAGCGAGAGCCTCATCTATTATCTCAACGCGATCAATGCAAACGGCGTCGCTCTTGTCAAGCTCAATAATTATGCACAGAAATCTGGTTACCCAAGAGCGGCCATCGAGCTGCTTGACGACATCATCATCGAGAACAATCAATGCTTCAAACAGGCGGAGATTTATTCGACTGTGTACTCAGGGCTGATGGATGCCCGCGGGAGTCTCGTGAACAACAACGTCAACGTGCTGCTGCGGAAGCTGACGATGATCAATGTCGTCTTCCTTCCCTTGAATCTGATCGCGGGCATCGGCGGAATGTCCGAATTCAGCATGATGACGCATGGTGTCGACTGGAAGATATCCTATTCATTATTCCTCGCCGCAATGGTGTTGATCGGATTGCTGACGGGAGTCGTTCTTGGTAAGATCAATTTCGGAGGCGCCAAGCGCGCAAACCCTCGGAAGAGATGGAGGTTCTTTTCCTGACACCCGTGGCAAGAGGTGCCTGCTTCTCCCGCCCGGCCGATTCGCAATTGCTATGTAGAAATCCGAACTCTTTATAAGGGAACTCTGACAGAACGGGAGGAAACTTGCGGAAGTCACTCTGGGCAATACCCTCAATACTCGCCTCTGCAATTATCTCATGCAGTTCTCCACCCCAACGATCAGAAATGATGGATATCCTTCCTCCCGGATCAAGACTCGTCAAGTACGGGATTGTGCTCCCCGTCGGTGCAAATGGGGAATGGGATGCAGGAATGGTTGAATCACCCTCGGTGTGGTATGACATGCACCGCAAGCTGTATGGAATGGTGTATACCGGTTACGGCAGCGCAGATTCGACGAAGCGGGGGTACAAGTTTGTTACCAGGCCTCAGGTTGGACTTGCGTGGAGCGAAGACCTCCTTCACTGGAAAAAGGATGCACGTAATCCAATTTTCACAGGGAGCGGAATCGCTGGCTCGTCAGATGCCGAGGGGGCTACCGGGCCGTTCATTTGGTTCGAGAACGGAACCTACTATCTTTTCTACATCGGCACGACGGTGAAAGGTTACGAAAAAGGGTCGAAGACACTCAACGTCTCCACATCCAGCGACCTCTATTCATGGAAGCGATCGGAGACAAATCCCATCATCGCTCCGGCCGGAAATGGGTGGCGGCGGGATGCAATCTGGCATCCGCACGTCGTAAAGGTGAAAGACACCTACTATCTCTTCTTCAATGCCTCCGGTGTGGTAAATGAACTTTCTGAGGAGTTCATTGGCTACGCAACCTCGAAAGACCTGTTTCATTGGCAAGTTGACGATGCACACTCTCCATTGATTGTCGGAAGCGCAAAGCCGGGAGCATGGGATGCCTCCGGCAGGGCGGGAGACCCCAGCCTCTACAAAGTAGGCACAACGTGGTATATGGCGTGGTACAGTTGGGATAAGAAGAATTCAGCAGATGGGCTCGCCTTGACTCGTGAGGGAGATTTCCCGCTCGGTTGGAAAACATATGAGCGCAACCCTGTTCTCCGCGTCGGGGAACCAGGATCGTACGACGCACTTCATGCGGGCAAGCCGTGCATCTTCAGAGTGAACGGAATTCACTACCATTTCTATACGGCTGTGGCGCTTGACGAAACGCGACAGATAGCTGTGGCGACGTCACCTGAAATCAAGAAGTAGCCAATGTGTTTGTCGAGGGTGCAATGATCTCTTTCTTCCGAATAGTGGTGAAGTGCTTTTGCTCGGCCATCATAGTGTCATTCTGCGCAGCTCAGGAACAGAAAGAGATACGCGATGATTTCAAGAGGTTCTTCGAATCATTCAAGGTAGAAGGCTCATTCGCCCTCTACGATCTGAAGAACGACTCGTATGTGTTCTGTAACGAAGCGCAGTTCAGGCAGCCGTTCATTCCGGCATCGACGTTCAAGATCTGCAATTCTTTGATCGGACTGGAAACCGGTGTCATCAGGGATGAAAACTTCGTCATCAAGTGGGACGGGGTTGTTCGGCAAGTGGTGGCATGGAACGAAGATCAGGACTTGAAGACGGCGTTCAAGAATTCGACAGTTCCGTGCTATCAGGAACTCGCCAGGCGTGTTGGCGGCAAGCGTATGAAATACTGGCTCGACAAGGCGAAATACGGCAATGCAGATACTTCGGGGGGCATTGACAGGTTCTGGCTCTCAGGCGGCCTGCGTATCACTCCTGAGCAACAAATCAGGTTTCTCGTCCGACTGTACAAGAACGACCTTCCTTTTTCGACGAAGTCGATCGACATCGTGAAAAGGATCATGATCGCACAGGACACTGTCGGTTACATGCTCAGAGCAAAAACTGGCTTGAGCGAACAGGATAGCAAGGCCATCGGCTGGTATGTTGGCTATCTTGAGACGGTGGCCGGGACCTATTTCTTCGCGACGTGCGTCCAAAGTTCAGACAAAGACAATCCGGATTTTGCGCGCTCGAGGAAAGAGATAACGATAGAGATATTGAAATCGTTGAAACTGTATTGAACTAACAGCGGGAGGACCAAATGAAGAAGCTGCTCCTTATCGCGATGCTCATTCTGATTGGGGAGGGAATCCTATACTCTCAGCAAGCGGTAGTGTACGTTAATGAGAGATATGGCGACGACCTTGTAGGCGATGGGAAAAGCCAGGTCAACCCGTACAAGACTATCAGAATGGCTCTCCACAAAGTGGCCGATCGTGGGACAATCATTCTGCTTGCCGGTGATTACGACTATGGCGACATCGTGATCGACCGCGACGCCGCTCCCTACGTGAAATCTCAATTGACACTGATGGCGCAAAAACAAGGCAACAATCAAATTGTCAACGTCGCGAGCGATTCTCTACGAATCGATATCGATGAGCTTAAGCTGAACGTCGAGACGGTGAATGGGACTGAATGCTTCAACGTGGCAGGAACACTCGTCTTGGGGAGTGCGAAAAGCAGCGTGAAGGTCAATATCCCCAAATCGTCCTTTCTCCGATTGAAGTCGAAAGAGTCGCTGATCATGAACGGGAAATCGGCTTTCACCAACGCAAAACCGGAGATGGGGAAGAAGTAGCTCATTGCGGCGACGTTGATTTAGATGCTGGCACATGGCTGACACAGAGTCGAGGAGTGTCGCAAGTCCTGTACAGTCTTCGACTTTGTTCGTCCCGACGATGGTCGGGACTCACTGCGCTCAGACTGACGCAGGATTTTTCCCTAGCAAATAAGAAAACTATCGCCATCCTGAGCGCAGTGCCGATGTTTCTCAATCGGCACGGAGTCGAAGGATGTCACTGGACTGCTAGAGTTTTCGACTTCGTCCCAACAAAACACGCTCGAGATTTCGCTCAGACTGACGGGGATTTGGTTTTGAAGTGGCTTATGGTCAATGCGGATGTGTGTGACGCAGAACGTGCGGTTTCTCGAGTCCGTGTGCGAGCATCAGTTGCTCGTCCCCCAGCAGCTCCTTCGTGGGACCGTCGGCGACGATGAGACCCTGATCCAGTACGATGGTGCGGGAACATAGCTCCACCACCATCTCGAGATCGTGCGTGGCGATGATCTTTGTAGCGGGAATCGATTTGAGAGTCTGAATGAGGCTTCGTTTTCCTCGCGGGTCGAGGTTACTCGTGGGCTCATCGAGCGCCAGAACGCGCGGCTCACAGGCAAGCACTCCCGCCAGACAAACGCGCCGCTTCTCCCCGCTGCTCAAGTGATGCGGGGACCGGTTCTCGTATCCCAGCAGTGACGTCACCTCAAGCCCCTTTTTAACCGCCGCCTTCAACTGCTCTTCACTCAATCCAAATTGCTGCGGACCGAAGGCAACATCTTCATACACCGTCGGACAAAACAACTGATCATCCGGGTCCTGGAACAGCAGCCCGACATCCCTCCGGATTGCGGAAGCATTCTCGCGGTTGACCGGCCGCCCGCAGATTGTCACGCCTGGCGTCGAGGGAAGATCTTCCGGGAGCAGTCCATTGAGATGAAGCAATAGCGTCGATTTCCCCGAACCATTTGGGCCAACAAGTCCGACACACTCACGCTCTCCAACAGCAAAGCTGATCCCCCGCAGGGCTTCCTTGCCATCCGGATAATGAAAGCGAAGGTCGTGGACCGTGATCGCCGGGTTCATTTCCACCCCCGCGCAGACATCGCTGCATAAATACGTTCAGCGCGCTCAGTGGAACGGACAAACAACTGTCCGACGAGCGAAGCCATCGAACCCCATTTTCGCAGGCGCTTGTCCGAAAACGTGCGGCTGTTCCGGGCACGAGTCAGCCGTTCTGCTTCATCGATCAGGACAAACAGGTAGCGGTACATGAGCGCAAGAATCGTCACGAACAGCGTCGGAACTCTGAACCGTTTCAGCGTCACTAGAAGTTCTGAAAACGGTGTGGTATTTGAAAGCAGAATGACGGTGAGAAGACAGAGTGAGCTCTTCGTCACGATGGAAAGAAATATCCACGTCCCGTGTTCCTGAAAGAGTGCCATCACAGCGATGCCGAGTGCAAATGGCTCCAGCATGATGAGCCGGCCGAGAACAAATCTCCACGGAATCGTTGTCAACGCGCTGATGACAAGGAGCGCCGCGCCGATGAATCCGAACACCCAGCCGTGGGAGAAGTTCACTGCAACCGTCACGGAAATGATGCAGAGCGTCCCCAGCAGCTTCACCGTGGCGGGAAGCCGGTGGATCGGGCTGTCGATGCGGCTGTAGCGATCGAGGAAGTCGTGGCGCATGGTCGTTACGGTCGTTGAGTCGGTGTGGGATGATCAATCGTCCCCCGCGAACGGGGAGCGAGCACGCGTGCCAGGAGGAACGAGAGAGCGAATACCGCGATTGCTCCGATGACGCCTGCGACTATCGTTGCGCTTGCGGTCGATTGAATTCCCGGGAGCTGATAATCCTTCATTGGCGATGGCACGTCGGCCGTTTCGGCGGCCTTGTGTTCGAATCCAAGCGAGGAGGCGACTGTCTCGAGCCCATCAGGCAGTTGTGAAGCGTGCGGCGCAACGAGCAGCAACAGGCCGATGACGATGAGGGCATAGTAGACAAGTGTCGTTGAGTTCCAATCGGGCGCGGCGGCTTGGTCATTCTCTTTCAGTAACTCCGGCCGTGTCTTGCCGATGGCCGCAATGACGAGCATTGTGATTGCAGCTTCTCCGAGCCCCGTCAGCATATGCACTCCAGCCATCGCCGGTAACGCTGCTCCCCAACGTACTGTCCCCGACCAGGCGAGCTCGCCTGCGCAGAAGACAGCGGCAACGACTGTCGCAAACCATGACGCAAAGCCAACCGCAACCAGTCGGCCCTGTTCGCCAGAGACGAAGGAGCGGAGGATCTTGTAGACGCCGTATCCGCACAACGGCGCAATGATCGCCATGTTGAACATGTTAGCACCGAGAGCGAGCAGCCCGCCGTCTGCGAAAATCAGCGCCTGCACCACGAGAACGGAGGACATCACGATAATGGCCGCACTTGGCCCCAGGAGAACCGCGGCAAGCGTCGATCCAAGCAGATGTCCCGACGTACCGCTCGCGACGGGAAAGTTGAGCATTTGTGCCACGAAGATAAATGCGGCTGCTAAACCGATGAGCGGGATTTTGCGGGAATGGACATGCACTCCGACGCGGCGCAACGCGGCGCCCAGACCGGTGATGGAGAACATCCCGGTCGCAATTGCCGTCTTCGCGTCGAGGAATCCGTCTGGAATGTGCATGGGAATCGTGGCCTTCTGTGTGTCTAATGTAGCCGAATATGCCGAACGTTGCAAGCGAAAGTCCGGCACTCTCTCAACGCTTGTGGCGCGTTTGTTCCCTTGCCTTTATCACCAATCTGCGTTAGTTTCTCAATCAGGGATTTCAATCACCAAAACCATGGAGACATTCCGTGAAGCCTGCCTTTCGTCTTCTACTTTTTTCACTTCTGTTGTTGACTGACTTTGCCATTGCTCAGCAATTCAATCCGGGAATGTATCAGACCATGCGATGGCGCATGCTCGGCCCATTTCGTGCCGGCCGTACTGTAGGTGCGACTGGTGTTCCGGGTCAGCCGAACGTCTTCTACATCGGCGTCAACAACGGAGGCGTCTGGAGAACATCTGATTATGGTCGCACGTGGACTCCGATCTTCGACGACCAACCGACGGGATCCATCGGTGCTCTTGCTGTCGCTCCATCCAATCCAAATATCATCTATGTCGGCAGCGGCGAAGGATTGCAGCGGCCGGATCTTTCCGTTGGGGACGGCGTGTTCAAATCGATAGACTGCGGCAAAACCTGGCACTTCATGGGCCTTGCGGATGCGCAGCAGATTGGAGCTGTGCTCGTGGATCCCCGCGATCCCAATCGCGTGTATGTCGCTGTTCTCGGCCATCCATATGGTGCAAATGAGCAGAGGGGTGTGTTCCGATCGGCTGACGGGGGAGCAACCTGGCAGAAGATTCTCTATAAGGATGAGAATACGGGGGCGATCGCCCTGGCATTCGATCCTGCCAATGCTGATGTCATCTATGCCGATCTCTGGGCGTCGCGACAGGGGCCTTGGGAGAACGGAGCGTGGGAAGGAAAGACAAGTGGATTGTTCAAGTCGATGGACGGGGGGAACACCTGGCGTCAGCTTACCAAGGGACTTCCTACAGCAGAGCAGGGTTTGGGTCGTATTGGGTTTGGGATTGCGGCGAATGATCCAAACCGGATGTATGCGACGGTCGACGCACAGAAAGAAGGGGGAGTCTACAGGTCAGATGATGCAGGTGAATCGTGGCATCGCATGAACACAGATGGAAGAGTGTGGGGTCGCGGAAGCGACTTTGCTGAGATCAAGGTCGATCCAAAGAACTGTGACATCGTCTATGTGGCAAACACCGCAAGCTACAAGTCGACAGACGGGGCGAAGACCTTCGTCGCGTTCAAAGGTGCACCGGGCGGAGACGACTATCATACGATCTGGATCAATCCTGAGAATTCCCAAATCATGTTGTTCGCCACGGATCAGGGAGCGACGATCACCGTCAACGGCGGAGAAACGTGGAGCTCGTGGTACAATCAGCCGACGGCGCAACTGTACCATGTCATCACAGACAACCAGTTTCCCTACAACGTCTACAGCGGCCAGCAGGAAAGCGGCTCTGTGGGGATTGCCAGCCGCGGTCCAGACGGACAGATCACGTTTCGGGATTGGCGCCCTGTTGGCGCCGACGAGTATGCATATGTCGCCCCGGATCCCCTGAATCCGAATATCATCTACGGCGGAAAGGTGTCGCGCTATGACCGCACGACAGGTCAGGTGCAAAACGTCGCACCCGAAGCGATGCGCTCGGGGAAATACCGGTTCATTCGCACGATGCCTCTCATCTTTTCGCCGGTCGATCCGCACATTCTGCTTCTCGGTTCAAACGTACTCCACAAAACTACCAATGGGGGACAAAGCTGGGACATCATAAGTCCGGACCTGACAAGAGAGAAGCCGGACGTCCCCGCGAACATCGGCATCTACCGTACTCCGGCACTTGAAAAGCAGCAGCGGCGTGGGGTGATCTATGCTGTGGCTCCTTCAAATAAAGACGTGAATGTGATCTGGGCGGGAACAGATGATGGACTCATCCACATCACGGAGGATGGAGGGAAGAATTGGAGAGATGTCACTCCTCCTGCCATCACGGCATGGAGCAAAGTGGCGCAGATTGATGCAGGGAGGTTCGATTCGAAAACGGCGTATGCGGCGATCAACCGTATCCGCCTCGATGATATGAAGCCGCACATCTATCGCACGCACGATGGAGGCAGGACCTGGGTTGAGTCCGTAAAGGGGTTGCCTGAGAGCGGGCCGGTGAATGTCGTCCGCGAGGATCCGGAGAGAAAGGGGCTCCTGTACGCCGGGACTGAAAGAGCGGTCTACGTGTCGTTCAACGATGGCGATGAATGGCAGCCGCTCAGAATGAACATGCCTGCAACGTCCATTCGCGATCTGGTTGTGCACAACGATGACATCGTCGTCGGGACGCATGGGCGGTCATTCTGGATTCTCGACAACGTGACGCCGCTTCGGCAAATCAGCGAACAAGCGAGCACGTCGGCGGTAACTCTGTTCAAGCCGCAGGTTGCCTATCGGGTGAGATGGAACCTGAACGCCGATACGCCTTTGCCCCCGGAAGAGCCGGGAGGGGAGAATCCTCCTGACGGTGCGATGATCGACTACTACTTGAGTGCAGACGTCAAAGATCTCCGGCTTGAGATCTTTGATGCGGCAGGGAACAGTGTCCGTTCCTACACAAGCTCCGATCAGCCGGAAAAGGTCAATGAGAACAGCCTTCCTTATCCGTCATACTGGTTCCGCCAGCAGCAGACGCTCTCGCCGAAGAAGGGGATGAAGCGGTTCATCTGGGATCTTCATTACGCGCCGCCGAAAGGTGTGCGCCGGTCATACAGCATGGCGGCAATTCTACACAATACCCCGCTCTCGCCTGTCGGACCCTGGGTCCAGGCGGGAGAGTATTCTGTCCGACTAACGGTCGGAGGAAAAACGTACACGCAGCCGCTCGTCGTCAAGATGGATCCTCGTGTCACCACGTCCCGGGACGCTCTCGCGGAGCAGTTCGATCTTTCGATGATTTGTTTTCAGGGACTTCAACAAGTCAACAAGGCACGACGTGAGATCGATAACGTCAGATCGCAGGTTCAGTCGCTGCTGAAGGCCGGAGCAGCCGCCGAGATGAAGGACCTCCTGAACAAGTTCGGAAGAAAAGCATCTGCAATCGATGGAACCGGCTGGGCTGAGGATGTCGACGTCATGTATTCGGCCGCATACGCCACGGACCGAAATGAGGAGACCTTGCTGGGGTTGCAGTCCAAACTGCTCTATCTGATGGCTCTGCTGCAGGGGGCTGACGCAAAGCCGACGACGCAGGCCGCGGCTGCTGTGAAGGGTCAGCAACAACCTGTGAGAGACGTGCTGGGGCGTTGGGATGATTTGAAAACCCGGTCGAATGACCTGAAGTCTCTGAATGATCTGCTTAAGAAGGCCGGCAAACAGCCACTGAAGGCAAACGAGCCATAACAATAACTTCGAGGAGGGCGAGCGAGGATGAAACGGGTTACTGGTCTGGGAGGAGTCTTCTTCAGGTGCGCTGATCCTGAAAAGATGAAAAATTGGTATCGAACGCATCTTGGAATCGAATCGGACAAGTATGGGGGGAAGTTCACATGGAGGGACCCCGACGATCCCAGCAAGATCTGCACCACGGCCTGGAGTCCGTTCCCCGACTCGACAGAATATTTCAAGCCGAGCGGGAAGCAATTCATGTTCAACTACCGGGTCGAAAACCTCAGAGCACTCCTCGAAGAGTTGCGGAAGGAAGGCGTGACGGTGGTTGGTGACATGGAGGAATACGAGTACGGCAAGTTCGGTTGGATTATGGACCCCGAAGGGAACAAGATCGAACTTTGGGAGCCAATCGACAAGCCCCTCCTCAATGCGGATGGAAAATAGACTGCCGCGTTTCCCGCCCGCTCCGAAGCTTGTCTTTCACTCGAATCTCCATTAGCTTTCCGGCGAGGGTGGTGCTCTCTACGGGACGAGAGGAATTTGGGATTTTGAACTGGTCATGGTTCTAATCCTTGCTGTCATGCGGTATTCTCTAAAATGTTGCTTGTCACATCTGGTCATCCCTGAGACGCTTATGCCGAAATTCCGACGTGCGACCTGCCGAGCAGCAATCATTGTCCTCGTCAATCTTCTTTCAGCATTCTGTTTTCCAGGGTTGACAATCGGGCGTCAGGATCAGAAACAGTCGGGTCCGCTTCAGCTTCTGGAACAGACCATCAAGCGTGCCTATGCCGTCAATCCTCAGTTTTACCGGGCCTTCACTCCAGGTTGGGAGGCAGCGAACGCTGCGATCGGAAACGCCCATCTCTTTGCCGTAACGCGCGATTCAAGTCTCCTGAAGCTCTACACTACAACCATTGATCCGTTGAAGCTGTTCAACGGCGGGTGGGTCGATGACCGGGCATGGGTCTGTCTGGCGGAAATGTACTGGTGGGACCTGACCGGGAGAAAGAACAAGGAGTGGGTGGAAGACGCCAAAAAGCGCTACCTCGATGCTCGTGCAGAAGGGAGATTGTCGAACAAAGAAGGCTTCTGGAGCTGGTACAACTGGCCACCGAACTGGAAGATCGAGGACAGGATCTTTACGAACAGCAACATGAATCACATGGCTCACGCAGCGTGTCGTCTTTATGAAGCGACGAAGGACAAACAGTTCTACAATGACGCGATGCTCGTATGGAACGGCGACGCGAAATTCCCCGGCATTGAAAAAACATACTACCGGGGCAACGGGAAGTGGGAAGGAAAGGCGGGCCCGGCAGCTTTCGGAAAGCAACTCCCCTGGGAAGGGGCAGAATATGGCTCCCTCGGTGCAGCGATGTATCGGATGACCGGCGATCCTAAATATAAAAAGATCATCGTTGCGACTGCCAGGCGCATCATGGATCCCGCCAACGGCTGGCTCGATCCGGTGGACTACTACCAGCTGACAATGGATGGAAACGGCGCCTTCGTCCATTACATTCTTGACGCCTATCTGACCGCACCTGATGAGCTGGCGGATATTCCTGATAAGATCGCGAAGATGCTGGAGCACGTGTGGACGAACAATCACGGCAAGGCCAAAGTCATGCTGCATCGCCTGAGCGACGATGCAATCCGCAATGGCTGGAACCCCAACGGGGGCGAGGACGGGTACGGCGTCGATCAGGTGGGAAGCGTTCACGCTCAGTCGCAAGCGGTGCGGGCCTACGGCGTTTTCGCGTACGTTCTTCAACAGAGGCTCCTGAATCACTGGTGAAAAACTTCTTCCACGTGTCACAACGCGAGGGAAGTCGTCCCTTTTCGGACTCAACGATCACAAGGAGGCTGTCACTCATGACTACGAAGATCCGATTCATCATTTTTGGAATGATCGTCTTCTCCGGCACACTGCTTTCGCAAGATCCCACATACTACATCCGGAAATCGACTTGGCACGAAACAATGAGAGCCTCGCGCGAAGCGCTCGTGAAAATGCGTGGCGGCGACGCAATCTTTGCTCAGCGAGTCCTGGGACCGTGGTACGCGATCGGGCCATTCAAGTCCACGGGAAAGAGCGCGTTCTCGGAAGCATTCGAACCCGAGAAGGAGATCGACCTCGCCAAATTGTACAAAGGCGGCACGATCAAATGGAACAAAAGGACCGACTGGCCTGACGGAAAAGTGGTAGACCTGGGACCTGAGACGTTGTGTGCAATGTACCTCTTTCGGACATTGACGGTCGATCGCGATACAATCCTGCCGGCTTCGTTGGGCAGCGACGATGGTGTCAAGGTGTGGGTGAACGGCACCGAAGTCCTCGCCAACAACATTGATCGAGGCACCGCTCCCGATCAGGAGCGAATCGACCTCGTCCTGAAAAAAGGAGAAAACAAGTTCCTCATGAAGATCAACAACAACCAGGGCGGGTTCGGGTTTTACTTCCGCCTCGAAGACGCCGGTATCAATAGCATCTCGAAGCTGGTGAAAAGGGACTTCACAGACGCCAGGAGCACGATGGAAATGGGCTGGGAGATCGGGGAAGGTCTCTGGGACAAGGAGTGGAAACCCGGTGATTGGTCCGATCTGGCAGGGCGATATGTTCGCGCGGCAATGTTCGACACTCCGAAGGAACTTGAGAGCGCACTGCTGGTTGCCGACAAAGCGGCCGCCGCCGGCGATCTAGAGCGCGTTCGTGAACTTTATATCCGAACCCATGAAGCCAATGCAACCCCCTACGTTCTGACGCCGAAACCTTCTCCGGGGCCGAGGATCAATAGTGCGAGGGTTTTCGGGGTCCGACCAGGGAGCCCTTTCCTGTACACCATCGCAGCAACCGGGGATCGTCCGATGGAGTTCTCTGTCGAGGGGCTGCCTGATGGCTTGAGCCTGGACAAGAACACCGGCCGCATCACAGGCACGGTCAGCAAGAAAGGGACAAATACGGTCACGTTGAAAGCCAGGAATTCCCTCGGGACCGCAACCTCAGCACTGCGGATTGTTATTGGTGACCAGATCGCCCTCACTCCTCCGTTGGGATGGAACAGTTGGAATTGTTTCGCGAGTGCGGTCGATGACAGCAAAGTGCGTTCGGCGGCTGATGCGATGGTCAAGAGCGGACTCGTCAACCACGGCTGGACGTACATCAATATCGATGATTGCTGGGAGATCAAGCCCCAGACCGATGACCCTGCACTGATGGGGGCACAGCGAAACGAAAAGGGGATGATCAATACGAACAAAAAATTCCCTGACATGAAGGGGCTGAGTGACTATGTCCATGCTCAAGGGTTGAAAATGGGGATCTATTCCTCCCCCGGGCCGTTGACGTGTGCCGGATTTACGGCGAGTTACCAGTTTGAGGAGAAGGACGCGCTCCAGTACGCCGAATGGGGGATCGATTACCTGAAGTACGACTGGTGCTCATATGGCAGAATCGCGAAGGATGGAAGCCTGCCCGAATTGAAGAAACCGTATGAAGTCATGCGCACTGCACTGAACAAAGTCCAACGGGACATCGTGTATAGTTTGTGCCAGTACGGCATGGGGGATGTATGGAAATGGGGAGGTGAAGTCGGCGGGAATAGCTGGCGCACGACGGGCGACATAGAGGACACGTGGGAAAGTATGTCAGGCATTGGTTTTTCTCAGGCCGGCCATGAACTCTATGCAAAGCCGGGCAACTGGAACGACCCCGACATGCTTGTGGTTGGTAAAGTAGGGTGGGGCCCTCAGCTTCATCCTACGAGGCTGACCCCCAACGAGCAGTACACGCACATCAGCCTCTGGTGCCTGCTCAACTCTCCGCTGCTGATCGGTTGCGACATGACGCAGCTGGACGAGTTCACGCAAAACCTACTCACGAACGACGAGGTTCTGGAAGTCAGCCAGGATCCTCTCGGTAAGCAAGCTGCCCGCGTCTCGAAAGATGGCGACCTGGAAGTCTGGGCGAAAGACATGGAAGATGGATCCAAGGCTGTTGGATTCTTCAACCGCGGAGTCTGGAAATCAGAGATCAAGGTACGATGGAGCGATCTGGGTGTTCAGGGCAGGCATGTGGTGCGCGACTTGTGGCGGCAGAAAGACCTTGGCTCATTCAATGATGAGTTCAAGGCCTCCGTTCCGCGCCACGGCGTCGTGCTTGTGAGATTGTCGAAGCTGTAAAGCGAACTTCAGTTCGCCCTATGATTCCTGCATTCGCATACTCGCAATAATTGCGCTGACAGATTCAAGCATCGTCAATATCCGGTCGCACTTTGCGACCGGATCCAGGTTAAGCTTCAATGCATCCGGCGTCTCTTCACGTCGTGCTCTTGGAAGGATCAATAATGCGGAAAGCGCGGATATTTCTGATTGCATCTTTAGGCCTCGGCTTGACCGCGGCGAATGCTCAACCAAAGGCACCGGTATTCACTCGAGCCGACACTCTGCGCGGTGCGCCCTCGCCCGGGCGGACCTGTTACGACCTCACGTACTATCATCTCGACGTCAAAGTGGATCCGGCAAAGCAGTCCGTGAACGGGTCGAATGAAATCTACTTCACGGTGATCACGCCATTCACGAAGATGCAGATCGACCTCTTCAAGAATATGGAGATCGAAAAGATCACACTCGACGACGGAGCGGCAGTTCCGTTCGACCGGGAATTCAACGCGGTTTTCGTGAATCTCCCGAACTCACTTGAGAAGGGCTCGATTCACCGCATCAAAGTGTTCTACGGCGGAAATCCGCAGGTCGCGAAGAACCCCCCGTGGGGCGGTGGGCTCACGTGGGCAAAGGACTCGTCTGGAAATCCATGGGTTGTCGTAACGTGCCAGGGAACCGGCGCCAGCCTCTGGTGGCCGAACAAGGATCACCAGGCCGACAAGCCGGACAGTATGCTTATCAGCATCACTGTGCCCCAAGGCCTTACGGATATCTCCAACGGCCGGCTCCGTGCCACCAAAGAGATGCCTGACGGATGGATGCGGTACGACTGGTTTGTCAGTTATCCGATCAACAATTACAATGTCACTATCAATGTCGGCAAGTTTGCACACTGCAGTGATACCTACGGCAGCAAACCGGCATTAACCCTCGATTACTATGTGATGCCGCAGAATCTGGAACGGGCGAAGAAAACGTTCGAGCAAGTGAAACCGATGATGGCCGCGTTCGAGAAATATTTCGGCAAGTATCCGTTCATTCGTGATGGGTACAAGCTCATCGAAAGTCCGCATACCGGAATGGAGCATCAGAGCGCCGTGGCGTACGGTAATCTTTGGCTCGGCGGTTACCGCGGCTTCGCCCCGTCGGCTGTTGGACTGAAATTCGATTTCATCATCATACACGAGAGCGCACACGAGTGGTGGGGGAACGGCGTCACGTCCAAGGACATCGCCGACATGTGGATCCATGAGAGCTTTGGCGCATACGCTGAGGCGCTCTTTGTGGAGGACCAGTGGGGATATGCAGAGGCTCTCAAGTACATCAACGGCAAGAAGCCAAACGTCCGCAACACCGATCCGATCATTGGCAAGTACGGTGTACAGAATGAAGGGGCGGGCGACATGTATGACAAGGGGCAGCTCGTCCTGAATACACTCCGCAGCGTGATCGACAATGACATCCTCTGGTTCTCAATACTGAAAGGGCTGATGGACAAGTTTCACTACACGACGATCACCGCTGAAGATGTGATTGGCTTTGTGAACGAGAAGACCGGAAAGGATCTCAGCTACTTTTTCAATCAGTACCTCAGGAATACGAAAATCCCACAGCTCGAAGTCAGTCTGACATTCAAAGGCGATTCGGTGATGGCGATGTACCGATGGAATGTGGACGTTCAGGATTTCCGCATGCCTGTAAAGGTGACGATCGCTCCCGGTAAGTTCGAGTTCATTTATCCGACGACGACGTGGCAGCGGATGAACATCGCCACAATGGAACCCTCAGATTTCAAAGCTGATGAGAGCCGGTTCTATGTCAACACACGACTCAGCTGGAGATACATGGATCCGCGGGTCCAGACCGGCGGAAACCGGAGAGGGTCGTGGTTCTAAGGTGAGGCCGGAGGGATTGTTGCATTAGGATTCAGAGACAGAAGTGATCGACAGCTCATTCGAGTCATTGTTCAACCGGAATCAAGGAGAGAGCAGAGAGCGATGAGAAATCTGAGCAAGGTGGCGCCTGCGTGGTGGGACTACACCACATTGGACAGAGGACTTCTCGACGACGCTGCAGCACTGACCGAAAAGGATATCATGAGCCTGGTGCGGCCGGGGTTTGCAATAACGTTCTTCGACACGATCGAGGAGTTCTACCTAGCGGAAGCCTTGGAATATATCTCAGCATGGCGACAGGCTACGGAAAACCGCCCCGCGGGTATCTGCGGGCCTATCGGCCCGACAGAGCAGCTTCCCCTAGTGGCACGCATGGTGAACGAACTAGGGATTTCCCTCAAGCACTGCCACTTTTGGGGAATGGACGAGTGGGTTGTCGCTGGCAAGGAAGTTTCTGCCGATTTCCCTCTCGGCTTCGCGCGGGCCGACATGGAGCTGTGTTTCAAACGGATCAAGCCCGAACTGGCAATGCCCAGGGAGAACATTCATTTCCCCGCGGCCGACGCAAAGGGGTATATCCAGAGCTGGGATTCAGCGCGCTGTGTGGTCATGCAGGGGGGCCAGGGAGAAGTTAAGCACTGGGCATTCAATGATCCGCCGAAACGGGAGGGGGCCTACCGAGACGCTCCCCCGTCTCCCGAGGAATACAGGAAGCTCGGCACCCGGGTCGTCGATTTGCATCCCATGACCCTGATGCAGAATGCTCGAACTTCTGGCGGCGGCGCTGTCCAGAATGTGCCCCATCAGGCTGTTACGGTGGGGCCGGTTGAGACGTGGAAGGCCGAGAAGGTTTCAATCTGGCACCCGGGACATCACGATAACCCGTTCGGCATGCGGCTGACGACCTTGATGATATCCAAGCGGATAGCGGATTCGTCGGTGCCCATGTCGCTTCTATCAGATCACCCCGACGTCCAGTTCAACTTCTTCCGGCCCGCACTTGGCACCTGCAAAGTGGAGATGCATTGATATGGGCCTCCGAGTTTTCGCTATTGCCGCGCACGCGGACGACATCGAGTTCAACATGGCGGGCACCCTCATCCTGCTGAGGAGAGCGGGCTGTGAAGCCCACTACATGAACATAGCCAATGGTTCGTGCGGTTCAGCCGAGCACGACGCGGAAACCATTGCGGTCTTGCGGCTCCAGGAAGCGAAGAACGCGGCGGGCCGGATCGGGGCGGTGTTCCATCCGCCACTGGTTCCTGATATTGAAATCTTCTATGAAAAAGGGCTTCTGGCCAGAATAGGGTCCATCATGCGAATGGTGGCGCCAAACATCCTCCTTGTCCCTTCGCCCCAAGACTACATGGAAGATCATATGATTGCCTGTCGCCTTTCGGTCACCGCTGCGTTCTGCCGGGGCATGCGGAACTTCCCTGTGGATCCTCCCAGGGCACCGATTGAGGGTGAGGTCGCCGTGTATCATGCCCAACCACATGGCAATAGAGATCCCTTGAGCCATCTGGTCCGGCCCGATTTCTTCATCGATATCGGCTCCGCCATTGAGGAAAAATCCAGCATGCTTGCCGAGCACAAGAGTCAGAAGGAGTGGCTGGACCGTAGCCAGGGGATAGACGCCTATCTGAACACGATGAGGAACTTCGCCGGCGAGATGGGGACGTTGGCGACACGATGCGAGTTGGCGGAGGGTTGGCGCAGGCACAATCCACTCGGGTTGTGCGCTGACGACGCAGATCCTCTCTCGGATCTTCTTCGAGAGTATGTCCTGGAGCAGGTCGAACCAGACTCTTGATCGGGCGCGGACAATCCGCGGCGCTGAGTTTCATTTAATTGTCGGATCATTCTCATCAACGTTAGGTTCTGCAAACTCCTGGGTAATTTATGAAAGCTATCGTTTATCACAACTATGGTTCACCCGATGTTCTCAAATGTGAAGAGGTCGAAAAGCCGACGCCTGGGGACAATGAGGTTTTGATACAGGTTCGAGCGGCTTCCGTCAATCCACTTGACTGGCACTTTGTGAGAGGCATTCCGTACTTCCTTCGCATTATGGCCGGCGTGCGCAAACCAAAGAGCACACGACTCGGTGTCGATCTGGCCGGAAAGGTTGAGGCGGTTGGGAGGAACGTAACTCGGTTCAAACCAGGTGATGAGGTATTCGGCACGGGCCACGGAGCGTTCGCCGAGTATGCGTGTTCCACCGAAAATAAACTGGCGCTGAAACCGGCCCGGCTCACATTCGAGCAGGCTGCCGCCGTGCCTGTAGCGGCAATCACCGCTCTGCAGGGTCTTCGCGACAAAGGACAGATTCAGCCGGGGCAGAGGGTACTGATCAACGGCGCTGCTGGAGGCGTCGGGACGTTTGCTGTGCAGATCGCCAAATCCCTCGGAGTACACGTCACCGGTGTGTGCAGTACGAGGAACGTAGATTTGGTCAAATCGGTTGGCGCAGACCACGTCATCGATTACACCAAAGAAGACTTCGCACAAAAGGGGGAGCGTTACGATCTTATACTCGATAACGTGGGAAACCGTTCGTTTGATGATTGCAGGCGCGTCATGGTCGCCAAAGGTATACTTGTGTCGAACGGCGGAGGGTCGCTGAAAGAGAACGAGGGGAGCTGGCTCGGGCCGATAACTGGTTCGATCGCAGCGCTTGCCTTGTCACCGTTCATGAGTCAGAAGATGGTCACGATCCTGGCATCGATAACCAACACCGACTTGACTGCATTGAGAGAGCTCATGGATGCAGGGAAGGTAACACCGGTCATCGATAGGAGCTACAGGTTGATCGAGGTCCCCGATGCCATCCGGCACGTGGAGGAGGGACACGCCCGGGGAAAAGTGGTAATAACCATGGGACAGAGCAGCTAGACGTAACAACACCCCGCACATGACGGTCGTGCCCGGGCGATTCGAATACATGAACAGAGGAGCATCCTTCGTGGCAATTTTGCGTGATACCATACTTCCCTATTCCTCAATTATCCTCGATTGCTTCGATAGTCACACTCCTGTCCTCGAGTGTGCACGGCAACTGAAAGAAGCCGGGTTGCAGTTCAGTGACAAGATCGATTTGGCGAAAGAATCTGAATTTCTAGAAACCGTCAAGGAGATTGCGCTGGAGGCAGCATTGAAGGACAACAAAGACGTGAAGCCTTCTGAATTTGCTATCGACTTCCTCCTCATCATGAATGGGCGCATGGAACTCAATAGAAAAGCTTTTGGGGATCTGATCGTCGGTATTGATTCTGTGCTGAATCACGACGTAAAGGCCACGAGAGATGTCAAGGGCGGGTTAAGAACGGCTATTGTATACATCAAGAAATCCTATCCGTCAGTTTTGACGTGGCTTCCGCTGAAGTACCAGCAATTTGTAAGAACGTTCAGAGGAGTTTAGTCATCCATTCCTCGATGCAAAGACTTCCGTCCTGACATTCACAGGCAACTCAGCTTATAGTTTGGAGTGCCGCAGTTTATCTATCCGCCGAAGAGGTATCTCAGGCGGCCCATCCATTAGCTGCTCAAAGGAGTCAGTATGGTCGATCTCCAGCTCAAGCACGTGCCTATTATGAAGACCGGAATGCTCATCCGCAAGCCCGTCGCGGAGGTGTTTGAAGCGTTCATCGACCCCGACATCACGACGAAGTTTTGGTTCACGAAGAGCAGCGGCAGGCTCGAGGTCGGCAAGCAGGTTCAATGGGCCTGGGAAATGTACGACATCTCAATCGCAGTGACTGCGAAAGTCATAGAACAGAACAAGCGCATCGTTATCGGGTGGCCAGGTTACGGTGGTCTGACTACCGTGGAATGGACGTTTGCCCCCCAGAAGGATGGGACCACGTTTGTCAGTATCACGGAAGCGGGCTTCGCTGGCGATGGAGATGAACTTGTGAAGCGGGTGACCGACTCGACTCAAGGTTTCTCCTTGATGCTCGGTGGCCTCAAAGCGCTCCTTGAGCATAATGTCAGATTGAATCTTGTAGCGGATCGTTTTCCCAAGGGAGTCGTAGAACACTAGCTTCCACCAGGGCAGAATCAGAAGCAAGCACGTTCATCCTGAGCGCAGTGACGACGATTTCCTTTTTCCCTCCGGTGTCAAAACATTCTTGCCCGCGATGTTTTATCGCGGTCTTCCTGACGCTGACAAGTAACCGAGTGAATGGATCCCAAGATGACATGTGACGACAGCGAGTTCTTGGGCTCGCGAACCGATGATCCGCAGGATTGGTAGACCATTCCGGGCAATGATAGACCGCGTGTCGATGCTAATGTGAGGAACTCTTGCATACAGTCATTTCGCCCTACGTCCTTCTCCTCGTGATCGCTGCCGTGATTCTTCTCGCAGTTACCGAGGACCTCTTCTCTTTTTCTGCGGTTGTCATCGCCGTCCAAATTCTCGCAGTCGGCCTTGCCATTTGGGCGCGCCGCTCGTTTCCCACCGGTGCGTTTCGCGTCGACGCCACGCCCTCTGCTGACATGGTCATTCGCCGGGGTGCCTATCGCCTGATCCGGCATTCGATGCATTCTGCGGCACTGCTGTTGATTTGGGCGGCGGTTCTATCTCATCTCTCCTTGCGGACTGGGATCCTGGCCGTCGTTCTCACGGTTGTCATTGCGCTTCGTATCACCTTGGAAGAGCGCTTCCTGCTGGAACGTAACCTCGATTACGCGGCATATATGAAAGTGACCAAAGCGATTGTGCCTTATCTGATCTGACATCGGAGACCAGCTCGAGGCTTACCAGTTGCTCAAGCCTTCGTTGTAGCCCCGCGCGCCCCTGAGTTTCGTGTGTTGGATCCTAAATTTCAGCTTGCGATACAAACAGTTGTCAGGAATTTGCGAACCTCTTCCAACGCGCTGGAACGCGGCTCAGTTCCAGTTTGTTAGGTAGAAACACATCTTCCCGTGGGATATCAAGGAGCTATTCATCTCAAAACTTCGTGTGGAGAGCTTCTCAGTTTCAATAGATGGATTCGGCGCAGGGCCGAACCAGAATCTTGAGAACCCACTCGGTGCCGGTGGACGGAGATTGCACGAATGGGCATTCACAACCAGGACTTTTCAGCAAATGTTCGGAAAGGACGGTGACACAACCGGCACTGATGCGGACTTTGCCGCCCGTGGATTCCGAAACATTGGATCATGGATTCTGGGACGCAACATGTTCGGCCCGATCCGCGGACCCTGGCCAGATATGAATTGGAAAGGTTGGTGGGGTGACAATCCGCCGTATCATACCTCAGTCTTTGTTTTGACGAACCACCCACGCGAGTCCATCCCCATGGCCGGCGGTACCACGTTCCACTTTGTGACCGACGGCATTGTAAGCGCCTTGGAGCGCGCAAAAGATGCGGCAAATGGGTTGGATGTTCGGGTTGGCGGAGGCGTTGCGACAATCCGGCAATACCTGCGTGCCGGATTGATCGACGAGATGCACATTGCCATCGCGCCCATCCTGCTCGGTTCTGGAGAACAGCTATTCAATGATATCGATATGGTTTCGCTCGGCTACCACTGTTCTGAGCATGCACGTTCACCGAGAGCAACCCATGTAGTTCTCACGAAGAAAACGTAGGAATCGAAATCGCTCCTGAACCATTCGCTTCGCTGGACGGCCTTCGGCAGCCGTTGAGCTCAAACCTTAGCCCGCGTGAAAGGATCACCGCTATGGCGGAAAACAAAACCAAACCGACTAAAGGAAGTGTGACTGCTTTCTTGAGCAAAATCAAAGTCAAGCAAGTGCGGGACGATTGCTTCGTGATCCTCGAAATGATGCAGAAGGTCTCAAAATGTGAGCCCGTCATGTGGGGAAGCGCAATCGTCGGTTTCGGGACATATCACTATGTGTATGAGAGCGGGCGAGAAGGAGACATGATACTGATCGGCTTCTCGCCGAGAAAACAGAACATCAGCATCTATCTCATGGGTGGACTGAGCAAAGTTGAAGACGAACTCTTGAAACTCGGGAAACACAAGACCGGGGGAGGGTGCCTTTATATCAACTCGCTCAGCGATGTGAATGTAACGGTTCTCAAGAAAGTCTTTGCCAAGGCCTTTAAGGAAGCACAACGTAAAAAAGCACACACGGGCTAGCCAACCGCTCCCCGATAGGTCCTTTGGATTGCCGCGCTCGGCTCAGGACATCGTGGTAAACAGGCAAGCTGACACGGTAGCCGAAAACGCTAAGTACCGGGAGTTGTCTTGAAACGAACACGCAAACGCTTTTTCAGGAGAAACTGATAATGTCCAACCTCACCAATACGGTCCGCCTTCACCGCGTACTGCGCGCCTCGCCTGAACGTGTCTATCGGGCATTTCTCGATCCCGACGCGATGGCGAAGTGGATTCCGCCGCACGGGTTCACCGGCAAGGTTCATCACATGGATGCAACTGTCGGCGGAAGCTACAAAATGTCGTTCACGAACTTTGGTACAGGAAAGAGCCATTCGTTCGGCGGGATGTACGTGGAACTCAAACCGCATGAGCTGATACGGTACACGGACCAGTTCGATGACCCCAACCTGCCGGGCCAAATGCAGGTCACCATTTCGCTCCGCGGTGTCTCTTGCGGTACCGAACTTACGATGGTTCAGGAAGGTGTGCCATCAGCCATTCCGGTCGAATTGTGCTACCTTGGGTGGCAGGAATCGTTGTTCCTGCTGGCGCATCTCGTCGAACCGGAGATTCCAGACGGCGCGTGACGGTCACGGCGTGGCCGTTGCTGAACCCGAACGTTCAGCAGGTGGAACACCTTCACAACTAATCAGAGCGACCAGACAATGGCCCAATACGACATTCCTTTTCAGGTAATAGATTGGCTTGGGATTGAGCAGACCGGGCACAAGGGACAACGGGGCTCGGCGTTTTGGAAAACGCTCCAATACCCGGGTTTGAGGATCCGGATCGTGACCTACTCTGCCGGATACATCGCTGACCACTGGTGTCAGAAGGGGCATATAGTCCACTGTCTTGAAGGGGAACTCGTCACCGAGCACGAAAATGGCGAGAAGTACTTGTTGAAGGAAGGGATGACATATGTCGTATCGGATGATTTGAGTTCTCACCGTTCTGTTGCAGTGAAGGAAGTGAGGCTCTTGATCATCGATGGTGATTTCCTGATGCCGGAACAACATCGACCCACAGATGAAGGGTCGCAGTAGGCGAAAAAAGCGGAGGTCCACCGTGCACCGATTCCTCGTCTTCTTGACGCTCTTAGCCATCTTCTTGCAGCTGGGCTGTCATGAATCGACACAACCTTCACTTGAAGAAATCGCCGTACTCATCGAGTTAGAATCTGCTTTCAAGAACGATCTTGTCACGCTTACCCTCGATAACAAGATGCTCCTCGAATCACGAATCACGACGAACGATGTTCTGAGCCTCGCGTGGTCCAGTGGATTTCTCAAGCTCTCGAAGGAGAGCCACTCGTTGCACTTCGCGGTTGTCGAGTTTGGGGCTTACGTCGGTTACACTATTGACCTGTCCAACGACACCTCCACGGTCGCTATCGGGTTTGACAGATCGTCGAAACAGATTCACCTTCAGCAATTCAAGGGTAGGCTATTGCGCGACTAATACGAAGAACCAATCTATGGACACCTGGAAAATTGAAAGCAATCCTGCGAAGCAGACGGTGCTTACCTGGTCTATTGTCGCAGTTGGCCTGATCCTGACCTTCGGCTTTCGTGATTTCGACGCCTCGGGTTTCACCAACAGCCTGGCGGGATTTCTGCTTGGAATACTGCTGCTGGTCATCGGCGTGCCTGGCATATTGATGCTGGGGAAGCAGACGATAACTGTGGATCCCACCGTAAGTCAGATCATCGTTGAGGATTTGTCCCGTTTTGGAGCGAAAAAGCGGATAATCCAGTTCAGCGAAATTACGGACCTGTGTGTCAGCTCGTTGGGGAACCGATCAGATGGGTCCGTCAGTTATTATGTTACATTCAAACTGACCTCCGGAAAAGACTATCCGCTCTTCTTCCCCTCCTACTACGATGGAAGATGGGATGAATCTGTTGCAGAGAGCCGATGCCGTCGTCTCGAGGAATATTTACGAGGTCATTCAGGCCTTATCACGCACGCGCAGATGAGCGCAAACGAGGAGAACAAAACATGATCCGATTTCGAACGGGAGTGGCTGCGATCTTGCTTGTGGTGGGAATGTGTTCTGGCGTTCTGGGACAAGGGCGGCCGGATCCGGCGAAACTGATCGCGTCACAACAAGAAGCTATTGGCAAGCTCTCATACATGGACGGGGTCTGGAGAGGCACTGCATGGACTATCCTGCAGTCCGGCGAAAAACACACGATCACTCAGACTGAGCGGATCGGTCCGTTTCTCGACGGTTCGGTGAAGGTCATTGAGGGACGAGGGTACGACCCAGACGGCAAAGTGACGTTTAACGCGTTCGGCACGATTTCCTACAACCCTGCAAATCGTGCATACACGATGCACTCCTACGCGCAAGGCAATGTCGGTGATTTTGTCCTCACCCCGACGGCCGATGGCTACATTTGGGAGATCCCCGCGGGTCCAATGACGATACGTTACACGGCGGTCATCAAGGAAGGCGCATGGCAGGAAGTCGGCGACCGTATCATGCCTGGCAAGGATCCGATCCGATTCTTCGAGATGAACCTCAAGCGAGTGGGTGACACAACCTGGCCGGCTGCCGGGGCAATCCCTCCGAAGTAATCTGCAAACTGTGGGAAGCTCGCCACGCTCCTGAGCCCGCATTCCATTGCTCATCTGACCAAAGTCCACAGGCAAAGATCACTCCGTGAATGTCGCGAAGGGATCTAATCCAGGAAATAGGCAACAAGATGAATGGGAGAACCTGTTGATCCATAGACGCCTGAACATTATTGAACGGACCATTTCTGCAGTGTTGCTCGTCGCGGGCATGAGTGGGTGCAGCAACAGCACCGGCAGTGACGGCCCAATGGAAGTACGGCCGGTGACATGGGTCGACAGTGCATGGACGCAACCGGTTCCGGCATGGGGTTCACCCGTTCGATTGAACCTGCCGGTGCCGCTCGGAAGTATCGTGCTCGCACCGGGGGGCGGTTTCGGAGCATACGGTGCCCACGAAGGCGGCCATGTGGAAGGCTTGAACCACATCTGGATCCCGATTATCGCTGGTACGCCGATCACGAGCTGGGCGGATGGTACGGTCACCCGCATCGACGACACGGGGGATCGCGGCGATGGCAAACATGAATACTTCATCACGATCGACTACGGTCAGGGCCTTGTCGGCAAACACCTCGATGTCGAGGTCATGCTGGTCAAGTTGGGGGACAAGGTCAGGCAAGGCGACCGTGTCGCGACCGGGCCAAGCGCCGAGTTCATGCTGTATGATCAGAACCGGAGCGACGGAGAACGATCAGACGTCGGGTCGATGGTATCTCCTTTCGACTACCTCAGGGACGACGTCAAGGCCGCGGTGATCGCCCGCCATATCTCCAACGTCGTCGATCCCTACTTCAAGGCTGGCAAAGCGATGGGGAATAGCCGGCCCTGGGAGCCGTACCTGACCAACAAGATGCTGTATCACAAAGACCATCCCGGCAGTGTTGCCGGCGAGTGGATCTTGTCGAACAAGGGCTGGAACGTCCCGGATCCTTTATATTACGATGTCATGGCGATCTTTGACGTGACGAATCAGTACGGCCAATTTCACAAGTTTGAGGTGATGGACTATGATTGGTCCAAGCCGGGCAACAAGAAAAATGGCACCGGTTCGTGGACCCCAGGCGATGGACCGGGTAAGATCATCTTTGCACTCACCGGCAACGTTCAGCTCGACGGGACGTACTACGGCCTCTACAAGATCGATGAAGCCGGAGGCCGCGCGAAAATGAGCATCGAATGGAAGAAAGGGAGCTATCCGGATGTTATCTCTTCCAATGCAGCCGTATACACCGAACGTTCGGCGACCTACCTGTCGGACGATGCGCAGAAGCTCGGCATCTTGAAGTAGCTCGTCGCAGATTGGGTTTGCGAGATACAGGACAAGCTCGATGCTCAACCTCATCAAATCTCTCCACACCCTTATCTGGCTCGTCATGGCGATGTCGGTATTCTACATCGGATACTGCGTCGTTATGATGAATTTCGATTCTCTCTTCTACGTCGCCGTAATTCTCATCAGTCTGGAAATCGTCATCATCGTGGCAAATTCATGGCAATGCCCGCTGACAGGAATAGCCCGGCGTCACACTGATGAGACTTCTCCGAACTTCGACATTTACCTCCCTAAAATCATCGCTCAGTACAACAAATAAATCTTCAGCGTCATCCTCGCTATTATACTCGGCCTCTACCTGACGAAGATTCTGAGCTAAACGCTGTGAGGCTCGCATGGGGGAGAGGGACCTCAGGAAACTAAACCTTCGAAAAGGACGTTTACATAATGGGCTCAAGCGGCCTGTGCGCCGTGTGGCTATTACCGTTGGAGGAATAATGTCTATCAGACCAATCAAGCGAATTATTGAAGCTCAACCGACGATCGAAGGCGCCGGTGTGCACCTGCGCCGTGCATTTGGATTCGGCAACACGAAAGATTTCGACCCGTTCCTTCTGTTCGATGATTTTCGTAACGAAAGCCCGGAAGATTACCTCGCTGGTTTCCCATGGCACCCGCATCGGGGGATCGAGACGATAACCTACGTGCTCGCGGGCACGGTGGACCACGGAGACAGCCTTGGAAACAAGGGCACCTTGGGATCAGGCGATGTTCAATGGATGACTGCCGGGAGTGGAATTCTTCACCAGGAGATGCCGAAGGGAGATCCGAGCGGGAGGATGCACGGATTCCAGCTTTGGGCAAACCTGCCGCGGTCTCTCAAGATGACAGATCCACGCTATCAGGATGTCCCATCATCCGAAATACCGGAAGTCGGAGATGATGACGGCACTGTGGTGCGTGTTGTGTGCGGGGAGTTCTGGGGAAAGAAAGGTCCGGTAGCGGGCATCGCGGCTGATCCGCGGTACCTTGATGTCTGGGTGCCGCCGGGTCGACGGAAGACACTTCCCGTTGAGACAACACGACATGCATTTGCCTACATCTTTGAAGGGGACGGGACATTCCGCGACGCCTCAGCCCCGGGGGCAGTTATGACAGAACAGGTCGGTGCCGGCGGTGCGACTGTGCCTGACAAAACCGGAAACCGATCCATGGTTCTTTTCGACCGAGGGGACGAAGTGACTGTGCATGCGGGAGAGAAAGGGATTCGATTTCTGCTCGTGTCGGGCAAACCAATCGATGAGCCTGTTGCATGGTACGGCCCGATCGTCATGAACACGGAAGAAGAACTCCGGCAGGCATTTGTCGAGTTGCAGAATGGAACGTTTATCAAGCATAGATAAGGCTGTAGGTGGAACTACGGGTGCGCCACTCCATCAATCTTGCACGTGACCCGTCGCGCGCAAGGAACAGTGACGCTGTAACTTCAACGCAGGGATTATGTCCGTTACGTTTTCATTCGATCGACCGGACAGCGAAATAGCTTTGGCGCTGATACAAGAATTGGATGCCGATCTGGGTTCCCGGTATCCCGGGCAATGGATTCATGGTCTGCATCCGGAAGATGTCAGAGAATCCAAGCTCATATTTGTTGTCATGTACCACGAGGGCGAACCGGTTGGGTGCGGGGCGCTCCGTCCGCTTGATTCTGAGATGACTGAAGTAAAACGCATGTATGTGAGGCGAGAATTCCGCGGGCGGGGTTACGCCCGGAAGCTGTTAGAGTTTCTTGAAAAGACAGCTCAAACCTCAGGATATAGAGTGATCCGGCTCGAAACTGGCACCGAACAGCCTGAGTCAATCGGACTTTATGTATCGTCTGGTTACCTGCAAATTCCCGCTTACGGAGAGTATGTGGGCAATCCGTTCAGTCTGTGCTACGAGAAGAAGTTGTGAGGGGAATGAAGAACGGAAACCGCAAACCGTAAACCGTGAACCGAAAACCCCTATGACCAAAGGCCGCACGGAAGCGTTCAGTGATGGTGTCATCGCCGTCATCATCACCATCATGGTTCTGGAACTTCGGCCGCCGACAGGGACGGACCTCGCTTCGCTCACTCCCTTGTTGCCGGTCTTCCTCAGCTATGCTCTCAGTTTTGTCTTCCTCGGAATCTACTGGAGCAACCATCATCACCTGCTTCAGGCGATAAAACATGTTGATGGTCGTGTGCTTTGGGCAAACCTCCATTTGCTCTTCTGGCTGTCGCTCACACCGTTCGTCACGACATGGATGGGGGAAAACCATTTTGCTCCGTGGCCAGTCGCCTTAACGGGTTTGTCCTGCTCTTTTCTGCTATTGCCTACTTTATACTGACGAAGGTTCTCATTGCAGCCCATGGTGAAGACTCTCTGCTTGCAGCTGCGCTTGGAGGCGACTTCAAGGGGCAGATATCGTTGGTTATCTACGGAGTTGCCATCATGCTCTCTTTTGTGGCCCCTTGGGCGTCATGTGCACTCTATGTTCTCGTTGCGATCATGTGGCTTGTTCCCGATCGACGAATTGAAAAAACCATCATGAACTGACAGGGCCGATTGCTGGTGTGCAGCTTGACGGTTTTGGTTTCACCAACGACGTATCGCTCTTGCTTTTGGCTCTGTGGGGCACTTATGACGGAGGAAACATGCTAAAATCCATGCCAATCGTCGCGTTCGTGGCGACGACGATGCCGGCCCGTGCAAAGGAATTCTACGCCAATGTGCTGGAGCTTTCGCTCCTCAGCGAGGATGGATTTGCGCTAATGTTCAATGCAGGGGGTACGAAACTCCGCGTCGCCATTGTCAGGGAACTTCAGCCCGCGGGTTATACTGTTCTTGGATGGATTGTGCCGGATATTCGCCGATCCATTCAGGAACTTGCTAGCCGGGGTGTCAAGTTCAACCGCTATGAGGGATTCGAACAGGATGAGTTCGGTATCTGGACGTCACCGTCTGGTGCTCGCGTTGCCTGGTTCAGCGACCCCGATGGCAACACGCTGTCATTGGCAGAGTTCGAACCGTCAGCAAGCGCTGGAATTCGGAAAACGTGAAGTCGTGAAAGCCGTGCTGAGGTGTATGTCAATTGCGCAGTTTGATTTGCAGGCACTCATTTGAGCGGTATCGACAGGAGCGGGTGCTGCACGTCACCACGATCGGACGAGCTATTCTCTAACGGATGCAACAATTCGTGGAAAATGTTTTCGTAGAAACTGATTCTCGCAGGATATCTCCCTCCTCAGACACCTCAACCTTCCACAAGTGATTGCTGTCACCATTCTTTTCCTCAGCCACCCCCATTTTTGTAGTGAAGTGTCATTGAGGGGCGGCAGCGAACTACTGCATCGTAGCAATGGAGGGGGTATGCTGGCAGAGTGGAACAAGCCCGGAATCCGAGAAGGATATCTCACGAAACGATGGTTCGGGGATTCCTTTTTCGATCTGTTCGTTTGGGTTGAGGAATCGAAAACGATTGTGAGTTTCCAGCTATGCTACGGGAAACCGCGCGATGAACATGCGCTTACGTGGATGTACCCATCCATCTACTATCATCAACGCGTGGATGATGGTGAGAACAGACCCGGGAAGAGCAAGTCGACCCCCGTGCTCCTGCCCGACGGCATGTTCGACGTCCGCTCTATCGACCGGCGCTTCCTTGATGAAAGCAAAGAGATCGATCCGTTCATATCCGAATTCATTCATCAAAAGATCCTCGACTTCAGCAAAACATCCGTGGCTGCTTAGCCCGCCTTCCGGTGGTCCCAAATAGCGTCACCATGCCGGGTTCGACCATTACGTGGTGGAAGAATTCTTCCATGATTTGTCGTACAATGGTGATGAAGCCACAGGCCCGGGTCAAAACAAGTTATCCGAACTCACATGACAGAAAACCGAAACAGGATAATAGAATTCCTTGGTCTGAAGAAAGACCTCGTCGGATTGCTCAGCATGGTAGTGCTGGTGGGGCTCGGGGAACACATGGCCGAGCGGTTTCTGCCCCTCTACCTTGTTGCACTGGGAGGCGGAGCCTTCTCGGTCGGATTGTTGAATGGTCTGGACAACCTTCTGGGTGCGTTATATTCCTATCCCGGGGGGTATGCGAGTGATCGGCTGGGATACAAGAGAGCACTGATGCTGTTTAATGTGATTGCCATGGCCGGGTACGCCATCGTGATCATATTCCCCTCGTGGCAGGCCGTCATCGCCGGTGCGGTCCTGTTTGTGTCGTGGACAGCGATCTCGTTGCCGGCAACGATGGACCTGGTGGCAACTGTTCTGCCGAAGAGCAAGCGGACAATGGGAGTATCGCTTCATTCGATGGTGCGCCGCATCCCGATGGCGTTAGGGCCGATCATTGGCGGCGTGCTCATAGGGGCGTTCGGTGAAACGCTGGGCGTGCGCATCGCGCTGTCCGTCGCGTTCGTCCTCGCCGGAGTCTCGCTCGTGCTTCAGCAGGTGATGATTGGGGAGGAGAGGAAGGATGCAGGCGAGAAAAAAATATCTCTGACGAACGGATTACATTTGTTAAGCCCGACGCTGCGAAAGCTCCTCGTGTCGGATATCCTCATCAGATTCTGTGAGCAGATCCCATATGCCTTTGTGGTCATCTGGTGCGTCAGCCTCAACAAGATCACTCCACTGCAATTCGGTCTGCTGACGACAATTGAAATGGCGACCGCAATGCTCGTCTATGTTCCTGTCGCCTACCTGGCTGACAAAACCACAAAGAAGCCTTTTGTGGTCATCACGTTCATGTTCTTCACATTGTTCCCCCTTGTGCTGCTGGTCGCCCATTCATTCTGGATCATGATTCTTGCGTTCGTGATCCGGGGACTCAAGGAATTTGGCGAGCCAACCCGGAAGGCGCTGATCATGGACCTGGCTCCTGAGGGAAGGAAGGCGGCAACGTTCGGTCTATACTACCTTATTCGCGATACCATTGTGTCCCTCGCTGCCTTTGGAGGGGCGATACTGTGGGATGCGTCGACGATGCAACTCGTGGTTGATACCTTCGGAGTCGGACGCTCTCTCTTGCCTTTCTTCAACTCAATTGCATCCCCGTCACTGAATCTCTTCGTTGCGTTCGGGTTCGGTGTGGCAGGCACGATCTATTTCGCGCTCTTTGGAAGGGATATGGGTCGTATGGCTGGTTCGGTCGTTGACAAGTAGTCTGCGTTCTGAAGCGGCAATCGATTCAGGCGGGACGCCGGAAAGCGAACCGCCCCCGGCCGATTGCGGCCCGGGGGCGGTCGATCTTCGTATTGAGGCTCCAAGTTGATAACTGCTACTTCCAGTCCGCCTCGAACTTGTACGTGCCCGACCCGATTTCAAAAACCGCGCAGCCAGCTTCCTCTCTCAGAAACTTGACCTCCGACACTTTGGTGCTCCCGGTCTCACGGACGGATTTCGGGTTCGAAGTCGGGACGTAGACAATTGATGTCGCGTTAGCAGGAATGACAACATCCAGGTTGATCTTTCGTGCGGTGAGCTTCCATCCGCTCCTGATGAGTCCATAGATCGACACGTATTCCGCGTTGGCGAATTTCAGCCCACGGTTCGGCCGAGGATGTATGATCATCTTCTTGTATGCCACAGCGTCGGGATGGAGGTCGATTCCAGCGACGTACCTGAAGAGCCACTCGCCGACGGACCCCATCGAATAATGGTTGAACGAGTTCATGCCTGCATCCTGAAATCCCTTCTCCTTTGTCCATCCGTCCCATCGTTCCCAAATTGTCGTCGCCCCGTTCAGGATTGGATATCCCCACGAGGGGAACGTCTTGTTGAAAAGGAGCCGATACGCCAGGTCAAGGTGTCCGTTGTCTGAGAGCACCGGATTCAGGTACTTCACGCCGATGAAACCCGTGGAAAGGTGGCCGTTTTTCTTCTTGATATCGTCGACGAGCAACTGCACAGCGCGTTCGCGAAGATTGTCGGGGATGAGATCGAAAGCAAGGCTGAGCACGTAACCCGTCTGGGTCTCCCCAAAAACATTCCCCTCCGCTCCGATGTACTTCTTCTGAAACGCTCCCTTGATGACGTTGAAAAGCTCGAGATGCTTCCGCTGGTCATCGGATCGTCCGATTGCGCCCGCCATGTCTGACATAAGCTTTGCGTCGTACGCCCAGAACGCTGTCGCCAGAAGATCTTTGGGCGTCTCAGCATCGATCGAGAGCCAGTCCCCGTAGTCGTTGTTGCGGAGCGTGTTCCTGATGTGATCGGCGTTCGAATCCGCCAGGTACTTCATCCAGCGGTTCATGGCCTCGTAATGTCCTTCGATGATGCGCGTGTCTCCGTAGCATCGATACATGTACCAGGGAACGATGACACCGGCATCTCCCCATCCAGGTGCGCCGTCTGTGCCGTTCCCCTGGATGTACGGTGAAGTGTCCTTGAATGCTCCCTGCGGCGACTGTGCATCTTCCACGTCATTCATCCACTTTGTCATGAAGGAGGCCACGTCCATGTTGAATGACGCAGTCCGTACGAAGATTTGGGCGTCTCCCATCCAGCCGAGTCTTTCGTCGCGTTGCGGGCAATCGGTCGGAATGCTGATGAAGTTGCCGCGTTGGCTCCAGAGGATATTACTTTGAAGCTGGTTGATGATTGGATCTGAACATGTGAAGCTTCCCGCCGTCGGAAGATCGGTGTTGATCGCGCAGCCGCGCAGCGCGCTGATTGACGGCTTGCCCGGGTATCCGGTCACTTCCACGTAGCGGAAACCATGAAAGGTGAAATGTGGTTCGAAGACTTCCTCCCGTCCTCCCTTGAGAACATAGACATCCGTTGCCTTAGCCCTTCGAAGGTTTTCAGTATAGATCGTTCCGTCGGGATTGAGAACTTCGGCATGCCGGAGTGTTACTTCCGTGCCGGCGGGTCCTTTGACTTTGAGGAGACAATACCCTGCGATGTTCTGACCCAGATCGAATACGAACGTTCCCTTTTTCGGCTGGGTTACTTTCTTGGGTTTGAGGATGTGAGCGATGCGTACCGGCTCGGTGGTCAGTGCAACCAACGGTGCAGAAGGTGCGGGCAGGACCAGGACGTTTTGCCATTGGTTGTCCTTGAAGCCTGAGCTGTTCCATCCCTCCGGTTCGTTCCGTGCGTCGTACCGTTCCCCCATCAGCAAGTCGGAGTAGGCGAGGGGCCCATACGTGCCCTTCCAGCTGGCGTCGGTACAAACAATCTGATCTGTGCCGTCAGCATACTCGATGTGAAGCTGGAGGAGAGCGCTGGTCTGCTTCCCGTAGTTGTTGGGAATTTTGCTGAAGCCGACGAATCCCCTGAACCAACCATCACCGATGATCATCCCGATGCAGTTCGTCCCCTCCTTGACCTGGTTCGTCACATCGTAGGTGAGGTACTGAATCCGTTTGCTGTAGTCAGTCCATTCGGGTGATAACGTCTCGTTTCCAATGCGCCTCCCGTTCAAGCTCGCAATGAACAGCCCGCGAGCTGTAACGTACAGCTGGGCTTGCCGGACTGCCCTGGTAACGCCAAACTCTTTTCTCACATAAGGAGCGGGACGCAGCTCGAGAGACGTATCCGCCGGGAGGCCAATCCATTGCGCTTTCCAATCCGTTTTGGAAAGGAGCCCCATTTTCCACATCGCCGCTCTGGAGTATGCCGATGCATTGCCGTGGTTGTCCCAGATTCGCACTTTCCAGTAGCATATCGTCCGGGACGCCAGAGCTTTTCCACTATACATGACGTGAATGGATCGGTCGCTGGCGACCTTTCCGGTTTGCCAGAGATCCCCCGTCTCCTTGTCGAGCAGTTCCTTGCTGCTGGAGACAAGAACTTCGTACGCCGTCTGTGCTACTCCCCGATCTCTGGATTCAATGGTCCAGCTCAGTCGCGGATTTGCGACATCTACACTCAGAGGATCTGTCAGGAATTCACACTTGAGTGAGGTAAGTTTGAGCTGCGCTCTGGAGGGAGTTTGAAGTATCGCCGTGCTCATAAGGATCACCAACGTGATGGTTGCGGTTTTCATGAGAGGACCTCGTATCATAGGCAATTCTGACGTGGTCTAGCTCCCTGCCGTGGGAGGTTAGGATATACGTGGAGGGACTTGCGACCGCGATGTCGGGACATTATAGTGAAAGAAGATCTGAATGACAATCCTCTCATTCCCCGTCACCTTCTGGCGAAGGGGTCAGTGCCTATTGTTCGAAACGGCCTCGTTTCATTTTCAGGAACCCTCACCGGCAGAGCGACTCAAAACAGAAGCGCCCGGCACAAGGTCGGGCGCTTCGATGTATCGGATGTGGGCGGTTATTTTCTTATTTGCCCCGCCCTTTCAGGTTCCGTCACTGGAGGCCACGTCCCCGGCAGACCCGTCCGGCGGTTCACCGGCAGAGTTCGCCGATCACGGGCGACAAATGTCGGATCTTCACTCGCCTGATACACCAGGCTGGCAGTGAGCGCAACATCGTACTCCAGATCGTCAAATACGAGTTTGTCGTAAGTGTCCCGGTTTGTGTGCCAGGTGTAGGAGAAGTAATCCCAGGCGTTTGAGCCGAGGCCGAAGGAGGGTACTCCTGCTGCCACAAAAGAGGCATGATCTGTTCCGCCGCCTCCGGGCATCCCCGGAAGGCTGAGCGTGATACCGCGTGTCAGGTTATCCGGCGTCCGGGCAAACCATCGTGCAAGGTGTTCGCTCGCGTTGATGAAGCCCGATGCTCCGATGCTGGTGATGCGTCCGGTTCCATTGTCCTGGTTAAAGACTGCCTGAATTTTTTCGAGCATGTCAGCGTGGTCTTTGACGAATGCCCGTGAGCCGTTCAAGCCCTGTTCTTCACTGCACCAATGTCCAACGAGGATGGTGCGCTTGGGGTTTGGATAATACTTCTTGAGCAGGCGCATTGTCTCCATCATGATGATTGTGCCCGTCCCGTTGTCTGTTGCGCCGGAGCCGGCTTCCCAGGAATCAAGATGTGCAGAGAGGACGACGTACTCCTCGGGTTTCTCGGTGCCGCGGATCATGCCGATCGTGTTGAACGCCGGTGCGACACCCGTGAACTTTGATTCGGTCTCGACGCGGATCACCGGGCCATCGCCGTACTCTGTCAATCTGAAAAGAAGGTTGTAGTCCTCGAGGCTGAGCGCGACCACCGGAATCTTCTCGTTGGTGGTTCCGAACACACGGTAGACTCCCCATCCATTCGACCACATCGAGGTCACGACCCCCGCTGCGCCTGCTTGCTCAAGAATCCACGCGAGCGTGTCGGGTCTGAATCCTGTTTTTCGGATCCGTTTTGACCAATCGTCGTTCATTTTTGTACGCTGAGACTTCAGGCTGTCAAACGACTCTTTTGTTCCGAATTCTTCCCACACCTTGTCAGGACGCCCGGTTGGTTGCGGTCCCGATACAAGCACAAATTTCCCTTTGACGCTTGGCAGCCATTTCAGAAATGCGGCTGAATCGGGACCGTCAGCGACAATGATCAATCCGGCAGTCACGCCCCCTTTTTTCGTTGCCGGGCTCCATGAGAGGACCGTCCCTTCGAGAGTGCGAACCCGCGGCTGCAGCAGATCGATATGCGTGGTGCCGCGATCCCATCCGCGCCACTTGCCATATTCTTCGTTCTTTGCATCGATTCCCCACGACTGGTATTTGGCAATAACCCAGTTGTTTGCCTTGATCATGCTCGGTGACCCGACGAGCCGCGGCCCGATGACGTCCAGAAGTTCATGGGCAAGCATGGGAAGGTGGGAAGAATCCATCGCTTCCTTGTGCAGGTTCTTGACGATCTGGTCGTCTGTCGGAAACGTTGGTCCCATATTCTGCATGCCGAATGGCTGTGCGAGTGCGGGAACGATGAACAGGATTCCCAAGAGGATTGGGAACACAATCCGTAGTGCATTTTTCATGAAACCTCCTCGATGGATGGTGAATGAGAGTTGCGATGCGGCAGATTCGTGCGTTCAGACTGGAAGTGTGTCAAGGTATTGTGAAAACGAAGATGCTTCAAGTTAAAAAAATAAGACGGATGAGCGGCCGGAAAGTCTCGCTTCTCCGCTCTCTTCCGCTCCGGGAGGTGCCGCGGCTCGAAATACAGCTTGAATGCGCGCACCGATGTTCTTACATTAACCTCCCATATAGTCAGTCAGAAGGAGATCGATCGCATGCGGGTGCCTCGTATATTCCCAGTTTTGGCTCTCATAACAGCGCTGGTGACAGGTTCGCAAAGTCTGCACGGACAGCTGGTTTCCATCGTCCCCCAAAATCCCAGGATTCATGACAGCGTCAAGATAAACTACAATGCAGGGGCACAGAACGCGGCGATTCGAAGGCCTGCCGCTCTGACGCTGAGGACGCTTGTTCTCCGCGACTTGGGTTCCCAGGCAGTGTTGGTAGAGACCCCAATGGAGAAATCCGGAAATATCTGGAAAGCCACTGTGAGCCTGAAGCAGGATGACGCACGGTACTTGGTTCACGAGTTTGTATCCGGCGATCTGAAGGATGACAACGGCGGAAAAGGTTGGGGAACGCTCGTTGTCGGTCCAGACGGCAAGTCTCTCAGGGCGGGGCGTTACTGGCGGGCTGCTCTTCTCGCGTTCGGCGGTTACATGGGATACAAATTCGAAAAGAACGTCGCCGCTGCAAAATCGGAACTTGTGACGGAGCGGAAGCTCTTCCCTGAAGATTACTCTGCGGTCAACCTTGCGTGGTACCTCGAAACGAATCCGGCACCGACGAAGGCCGGCACGGCGCTCGTTAAGAGAGAGCTCGTCAATGCGCTCAAGCAGTTTCGACGGAATGACGATGCGCTCCCGACGCTTCTCGTGTGGTTCGACCAGGTTGGGGAGAAAAAGAAGGCCGATTCTCTGCGAACAGTCTTTATCGCCGAGAATCCCAAAGGAAAAGTCGCAGCGTCAACCCGCCTTATGGGCCTCTCCGTCGAAAAAGATCCCGCAAAGAAGATCAAGCTTCTCGAGCAGCATCTCTCCGATTTTCCGCTGAAGAGCGAAGAGGCGACCGCTGACAGGCGACAACTCGTGATGCTCTATATACAGACAGGGGATTACGACAAGGCGTATGCGGTCCTGAAGTCGTCATCCACAAACGATCCCGCATTGTACAAGAATCTGGCTGTACCGATGATCGCAAAGGGGGCTGGCGAAGAGAAAGCCGCGTCGTGGTTATCGGAAGGTATTGACGCAGTCCGGAAACAGGAAGAGTCATCCAAGCCAGCTTCATTGCCCCTCGAGGACTGGAAGCGGGCTCGATCAGCTACATTGGCGGCCCTTCTGCAGACTCGCGGACAAGCGTACTCCAAACTCGGGAAACACGATGCAGCGGAGAAAGATTTCGCCGAAGCATACGTGCTGACGAGGGGAACGGATCTCTCCGTCAATTTCAATCTGATCGAAGCGCTTCTGGCAACAAACAAGTACCAGAAGGCAGAGGAGCTCGGCTTCGCGAGTGTCAGCAAGGGGAATTCGAATCTTAAGATCGTCGAGAAGTTCAAAGCTGCTTATTCGAAGGTTCACGGGTCGTTGAACGGTTACGACAAGGCGGTGCAAGAAGCCAGAATCGCTGAGCAGTCGCGGCTCATGAAAGATGCTCTCAGCACGCCAGCTCCGGAGTTTTCACTGAGATCCGTCGAGGGTGGACAACTGAAGCTGGAAGAACTGCGCGGGAAAGTGCTCGTCGTGACGTTCTGGGCGACGTGGTGCGGCACAAGCAGGGAGGCGCTTCCCCAGGTTCAGAAAGTGTTCGAGGCCTATCAGTACTACAGGACGGTCTCTTTCCTGACGATCAACACTGCGGAGAACGCGGCCGGTGCCGCCCGGGACACGCTGATAAAAAAATCCATGACGGGAATGAAATGCACGATCCCCACCGGGTTGGATGAAACTGCCGGCGTTGAGGAGAAGTTCGGCATCGAAGGAGTCCCCACCACCTACGTCATCGATAGAAACGGAACGATCCGTTTCAAGCACGTGGGATTCAAAGACGGTAACGAACTCGTGAAAGACCTGACGAAAGAGATTGAAGTCCTGCTGAAGCGCTGACAATGTTCGGGTCATGTGGTGATCGATCCATCGGGCCGCCATCAAATTCTTCTGATGATGAGATGTCCCGATGGTGAGATGATTCGATTTCTTGTCCATCTTTTGATTTCTACCTCACTTTCGCCCACCTGAGGCATCTATGCAGCTAACCCTTGTCGACTGGATCATCATTGGCGCATACTTCGCGTTCAACCTTGCGATCGGGCTCTACTACAGAAAGAAAGCCACCGGCAGCGTGGATGAGTATTTCATCTCGGGCAGAAATGTGTCGTGGTGGCTCGCCGGTACCTCCATGGTGGCAACAACGTTCGCGGCTGACACGCCGCTCGCAGTCACTGGCCTCGTTGCGCGCAATGGTATCGCAGGCAATTGGATTTGGTGGAGCATGGTCTTCAGTGGCATGCTTACGGTCTTCTTCTACGCGAAACTATGGAGAAGGGCGGGAATCTTGACGGACGTGGAGTTCGCTGAAATCAGATACTCCGGCAAGCCGGCGGCGTTTCTGCGTGGCTTCAGGGCGCTCTACCTCGGCTTGCCGATCAATCTCATCATTATGGGATGGGTCAATCTGGCGATGATCAAGATCCTGACCCTCGTTCTGGGGGTGGACAAGATTTATGCGATTGTCATCCTCATCGGGATCATGGTGCTGACCGCCTCGATTTCGACCCTCTCAGGTCTCTGGGGCGTGTTGGTGATGGACTTGTTTCAATTCGTCTTGAAGATGGGGATGGTCATTGCGTTGGCTGTGTTCGCGGTCGAGGCGGTTGGAGGGATGTCGGGACTGAAAGCAGGATTGACGCAAATCGATCAGGCGAGGAATGCCGGGACAGGGACGACGGGATCGGTCATGTCGTTCACGCCGGATTTGAACTCGCTTTGGATGCCAATGATAACGTTTCTCGTTTATATCGCGGTGAACTGGTGGGCCACATGGTATCCCGGAGCCGAACCCGGTGGCGGCGGATACATCGCACAGCGGATCTTCTCAGCAAAGAATGAAAAGCACTCCATCCTCGCTACCCTGTGGTTCAACATCGCTCATTATGCGATCCGTCCATGGCCCTGGATCCTGGTGGCTCTCGTCGCGATGGTGCAATTCCAGCATGATCCGGCCTTCGCAGCCGATCCGGAGTCAGGATACATCCGGATCATGATGCTCCATCTCCCGATTTCGCTCCGCGGCCTCATGATCGCTGCCTTTGCCGCCGCCTATATGTCGACCATCGGCACACAATTCAACTGGGGCGCGTCGTACCTCGTCAGTGACGTCTATAGACGCTTCATCAAGAAGAATGAAACGGAAAAACACTATGTGACGGTTTCCCAAATGACGACAGTGATTCTGATGATCTGTTCTGCGATCGTCTCGTTCTATATGGAATCGATTGCGCAGGCATGGCAGTTCCTGATGGCGCTCGGAGCGGGAACGGGGCTTGTTTACATTCTTCGGTGGTTCTGGTGGAGGATCAACGCTTGGAGTGAGGTCTCGGCGATGTTGTCTGCGTTCATTATCTCGCTGGTCCTCGAGTTCGGTTTCGGCATGACGAGCAGCAACGCTTACGACTTTGCCTACCTCGTGCTGATTACGACCGGAGTAACAACCGTGGTATGGTTGACAGTCACCTTTCTTACGAAACCGGAACCGGATGAAATTCTTGTGTCGTTCTACCGGAAGGTGAGGCCGTCAGCGAGGATGTGGGGACCAATCGCAGCCAAAGTGAAGGACGTGGTGCCGGAGCACGACGATCTTTTCAACCTTTCGAACTGGGCTTTCGGATGCCTGATGATATATATGACTCTCTTCGGTATCGGGAAAATGATATTCGGTGAGTTTCTGCTTGGCTCGGTGTTCCTCTGTATCGCGGCCGTATCCTTTGCGATGATCTACAGAAATCTTACCAAGCGCGGATGGGCATCGGTTGGAACGTAGCTTGAACATGTGATTAGCGCAAAGCTCACGAAAAGCGAGGGGGGGGGGGGAGGAGTTCACACCCAACCATCGCTCGTCAGGTGTTCCATTCCTGACTGCTGAGACCAAGCTCAACTATGAATCAATAAACTATTTTGACCGCAGGTGTAGCTGGGCTCTCCACGCCCGACCGGGAAACAGCCGTCACGCGATAATACCAATCTCCCTTCAGCGCCGCTCCATCAAACCCTTCTCCATTATCTTTGAAACCCGTTGTCCCCGCTGCGACGTATGTGACCAGGTTTGCCGGACCCGCCTTGAAGCCCGGCTTGTTGCTCCTGTAGATCCGGTACCAGAACGCATCCTTACCAATTGAATCCCAAGTCAGTTTCCGTTCCTTCAAGCCGATGTTTGCCGGGCAGAGGGGCCACTTCGAATCTGATGCAGCGCTGACCGCAATCGAAAGTGGAGCCGCCGGAGATGAGGGGGGATAGACCGCCGTATTCGTTCCATCGGAAGCCTCGATGTAATATTGGACTCCTTTCCCGGTGAGATCGGTGCCGGGAATTTCGGCAGCGAACACCGCCTTCGTCCTGCGGTCCATCGGAACAACGTTCCACTTCTTCTGTTCAGGAGCTCTGTAGTACAGCTTCGCAGAAATCTCATCATAGGAGCGCGTATCGAGTATGCGCGCCTTGATCCATGCCGGCTGACCCGAAACGCCTGTGCCAGGAGGGGAGACAAGGACAATTTGAGGCGCGGTGGAGTCAGCTTTGCCCGCTGCGCAGACGACAGGGACAGAGAGAGGACTCTCTTTGCCGTCCATTCCCCTCGCGGTAACACTGTACGAGAATACGCCATCCAACCTGTCGACAAAAAATCTCACGTGCCGCGCAAGCGACTTTTCGTTCACCGGTTCGCCGCTCCGATACACAGTGAATCCGGCGGCATTCGGGTCGTCACTCGCCCACCTCACGATGACACCGTCTTTCGTTCCGCGAACACTGACGCTTGTCGGTGCCTTCAGCGTCTGGCCTTTCCTCAGCGTATCTTCAAGGGCGGCATAGTTGCGCTGTATGTAGCGGTTTTGCATGCTCATGACATTGCCGAGAGACGAAATATCTGTCACTCTCGATGTGAAATTTCTCGCCCATGATTCTGTCGCGCCAGGGAGATCGGCCCAGGTGTAGGTGCCAAAGTTCTTGTTGAGCTCGATGTGATCTTTTGCGGCGGCAATTCTGCTCCGGAGTTGGCCCAACCGGGTTTTCTGGTTTGAGGAGCCGGATCCGGCGATCCATTCGTCGATGACCTTTAATTGTGCGATTGCCTTCGCGTAGTCGCGGAACGGATCCCGGTTCGAGAGGAAATTCATATGGAGTGTGTGCTTGCCGCTGGTGGGAAGGATTGCCCCTTGGGCTGTTGACCATTGCTGCAAGCCCCCGGTATTCCTAACTGTGCAGGACCCTATGACCGGTCCTGCCGCTGAATCAAGCCGCAGTTCGATGATCCCCCCCTCGGTTGCGGAAGCTACGCGAACCTCGAAGGTTGTCGCGTTCACACCGAAGTCCACGTCCGCAAACCTGGCCCATTCTCCGGCGTCAATCCAATCGACACATTCCCCTCCTTCCTCGCATCGGTTTTTTCCGATGCCATATCCTTCGGAATACGTGGCTGCACTCCGTTCCTGCACGGACTCTGGATGATCTTTGAAGAACCTGAACCGTGCGATCTGGAAGAGGCCGCGGGCATCAAGTCGGCCAAACGGGGGAGTCCCTTCACATTCCGCGTAATCGCTCGCGAATGGTTCGTTCTGATTGATGATCCCTGCAATATCCTTCGCTGCGCGCGGACCGTAGGCAAGCGCAGCATACTGTTCGTAGACAGTCTCGGCCGAGTTCAAATCCCCCTTGCCGTCCCACGGGGCGCGGGCGACATACCACATCTTCGGCTCGACTGCATCCGTCAGTCGCCACGTCAGGCAGTAGAAACCTTTCATGTTCGGAGCGCGTTCCTTGAACGCTGCAATCGTGTTCTTCAGGTGCAGATTGTACGGATAGTAGTACTCCGAGCTGTAGAAATCCCTTTCGAGCCATGGACACCCCCAGTACTCTCTGTCGCCGTAGATTGCTCCGGTTTCGCACCGGTCTGAGTAGTACGAAATCGGCGCGCAGATGACATCCGGCGGCAGCGTGGCGATGGATGCAGGGTTCAGTCCCCAGCCGGCAACGGCTACACGCGTGCGCGGCATGCGCAGCTTCACGCCATCGTAGAACCCGGTGAAGATCTTTTTCCAAATCTCATAGAACCGGGGGTCTTTCCCAACATTCTCCGATTGGAAGCAGAGCAGGTAGTCCAGATTCGGGTAATCGTTGACGAGTTGATCGACACGAGCCCGGACGACTTCCGGGTCATCCGCTTGTGCTTTGTACTCCTTGGGAATGAGATCGATATCCAGGCCGAGTCCTACTTTTACGCCCCGACTGTGTGCGTAGTCGATCACCTTTTGAAAGAGCGAGGCGCTCTTCCGGAAGACCTCTTCATTCGAGAGGTTCTCGTTGTGCAGAGCGCAGTCTGCACCGAAGTCGTAGTCGTCGAACAGATCGCTCGCTCCAAACCGATACTTGTTCACATCCCAGGGGCTCATCGCCCACGCATGGGCCTGCCGGGCGGTTGGCATCCAGACGCGCGAGGTGAATCCCTTGTAGACGAAGTTGTGATACATCTCGTTGTGCCCAAGTTCGCCGTTGTAGTTGTGGATATGGATGAAATTCAGCCGCATCTTGGCCATCTGGTCAAGGATGAACTTCCAATCCTCCCACGAATACGAAGTTGCAGACTGAGGGAAGTTCGTCCACGGCAGAAAGCCGCGAACATACATCGAAGGGGACTTCTTCTCATCAACATCGACAAGTGTCAGAGATGACTTCGAATCGGGCAGGATATCTCCTCCAAGGAAAAACCCGACACGATAGTAATCCGTCAGCAGGCCGTAAACGCCGTACAGGCATCCGACTTCATCACTTCCGGCGATGACCAGAGCCGGCTGTTTGTTGACGAGGGTCTTCTTCAGGACATACCCCTGTGGGCCGGGATCGCTTGGAGAAACCTCCACCTGATGAGTGGACGCGAGTCTGGCGACAATCGAATTCGTGCGGGTCTGACCAATGATGAATGTGGGACAATCCAGGCTTTTCGAATCTGTCCTTATCTCGGGGAGAGTGCCTGAGAGTTGGTAGAGATAACGCTGAAGTTCCTTCGACGCAAATCGCTCAAGCTCAGATGCCTTTGCTCCAATCACGATGCGAACCGCGTCGCTTTTCGTTGCTTTGGCAATCTGAGCCGAGACGAGGGTTGAATCGAAGCAGATCGAAACAAGCAAAGCGCTGATAAGGAGGGCTTTCATTTCCGTTATCCTTTTGAGGATGTCGAAGATTGAGGCAGGTTCCAGAATTTCTCGATCTCTTCG
This sequence comes from Ignavibacteriales bacterium, assembly GCA_026390595.1. Lineage (NCBI taxonomy): Bacteria > Pseudomonadati > Ignavibacteriota > Ignavibacteria > Ignavibacteriales > Ignavibacteriales bacterium. Next base: position 158,080 of record JAPLFQ010000021.1, on the reverse strand, counting down.
AGTGAATGCCCCTTTGTCTCCGGCACAGCTTTCCAGACGAGAAGGACAAGAGCCACACAGAATATCGCATAGATATAGAAAGGGAATCCGTGGTTGAACTGAGCGATGAGGGCCGGATTTTCGTCCATCATCGGAAATGTCTGGGAGACAATGAAGTTTGCTCCCCAGAGGAAGAACGTCGCAATCGATAACGCCCGGCCCCGAATTCGTGTCGGATAGATTTCTGATAGTATCACCCACGTTACGGGTCCGACTGAAAGCGCAAAACACGCGATGTAGGCCAGGATGCAGAGGAGGACCCAGAGCGAGACGACGGAGAATTGCGCCGCCAGTCCCATCGCAACCAGCGAGATTCCCATTCCGATGGAGCCAATGATCATCAACGGCTTGCGGCCCAGACGATCAACGGTCCATATTGCCACGATCGTGAAGGCGAGGTTTACGGCGCCGACCACAATCGTTTGAAGCAGGGCGGCGTCCGCTCCTGAGCCGAGTTTCTTGAAAATCTCCGGAGCGTAGTACATGAAGACGTTGATGCCGGTAACCTGCTGAAGAACCGCCAGCCCGATCCCGAGGATCATCACTTTACGCCAGCCTGTCCGGAACAGTTGCCCGATTGACTCGACTTCCTGGTCCAATGTCGCTTCAATCGACCGGGCCTCGGAGTCGGCATAGGTGCTCCCCCCTATTTGAGCAAGAATCCCGCGCGCCTTCTCTTTGAGTCCCTTTTCGATGAGCCACCTTGGACTTTCAGGTACGAGGAAGAGGAGTATAAGGAAGATCGCCGATGGAATGGCCCCTGATGCGAACATCCAGCGCCAGCCAGTCGAGATGTTCCATACTTCATCACCCCCCCGGGCGATAAAATAGTTCACAAAGTAGATGATGAGCATGCCCGTGACAATCGCGAATTGATTGACCGAGACCATCCGTCCGCGAATGTGGGCAGGCGTGATTTCCGCGATGTACATCGGTGAAGCCATCGACGCGACACCGACGCCTATTCCTCCGAGCATCCGGAAGAGGACAAACAACCAGAATTCATTTGGCACAGCTGTGCCGATGGCGGAAGCGAGAAACAGAACTCCTGATAGAACCAGAGTCTTCTTCCTGCCCATCCGGTCGCTGAAGATCCCGGCGAAGGATACGCCGATGACGCAGCCAAGGAGAGCGCTCGCAGCCGCCCATCCCTTCATCGCCGGGTCAAGCTGAAAGTGCGATTGAAGGAAACCGATCGCACCGGCAATGACGGCGGTGTCGTACCCGAAGAGGAGCCCGCCGAGCGCAGCGACTACGGTTACGAGGGCGATGAAGCGTGAGTTGAAATTCTCTTGAAGCTTGCGATCGTCTGTCATAAGGATCCCGTTGGTGGAATTGAAAGCAGGTTAGTGTACTTTGTGTATCAGCGCTACCCAACCTCCACCCGGAGCAAGGTTCAGGCTTATCACATCTGCGTTGGTGACGTTCTTTGATGTCTTCTTGTAGTCGGCAGCGTAGTGGTCTGCATTGATTCCGTCAGAGAACACTGTCATTTCGTATGTCCCGGCATCGAGGAAGGCAAGGCTGATCTGGAACTCTCGCGGTGTCCAGTTCGTCATTGATCCAACATACCAGTCAGACCCTTTCTTCCGTGCAACGGTGAGGTATTCTCCGATTTTCGCGTTCAACGCTTTCGTATCGTCCCACGTCGTCGGCACGGTGGACAGGAAGTCCAGAATCACCGGTTCGCGTTCGTACTGGGGCGGACTGTCGGAGAGCATTTGCAGCGGGCTTTCGTAGACCACATACATCGCAAGTTGATGACACCGTGTCCCCTGGGTCATCGGCTCGGTGAAGACAGCGCGGAAATTCTCTTTCGTCGCGTTTCTCATCGCACCCGGCGTGTAATCCATCGCCCCCGCGAACATGCGCGTGAAGGGGAGAGTCACGTCGTGACCGGGACTCAGATCCGTCGCCCATTTGTTATTCTCAAGCCCGCGAACACCTTCACGCGTCATTGCGTGAGGAAAGGTGCGGCTGAATCCTGTGGGTTTGTACGCACCGTGGAAATCAACCAGGAGGTGGCGCTTCGCGGCCTCGATGGCAGTCCGTTCGTAGAAGTTCACCATCTTCTGATCGTCTCGCTGCATGAAATCTACTTTGATTCCTTTGGCGCCCCATTTCTCAAACTGATCAAGGGATTCGGTCATGCGCTCGTCGAGTGCCTTCGACGTTACCCACAAGATGATCCCAACGTTCTTCTGCTTCGCGAAGGCAAAGAGCTTGTCCATGTCCATCGAAGGGTTGATTTTCGAGAGGTCACCGGGGTTTGACCATCCCTCGTCGAAGATAACATACTCCAGCTTATGCCGGGATACGAAATCGATGTAATACTTGTATGTTTCTGTATTGATCCCTGACTTGAAATCCACTCCGTAAATATTGTTCGCGTTCCACCAATCCCAAGCCACCTTCCCCGGTTTGATCCAGGAAGTCTCCTTCAGCCGAAGAGGGCTGCCAAGACGATAGATGATATCGTTCTCGATGATATCCCCGTCCTTCTCAGCGATGGCGAAAACTCTCCAGGGAAACTCCCGAACTCCTCTGGTCTCCGCGATGTAGTCTGCAGCCTTGGTCACTTTTATTGTCCGGTCCCGAACGAGCTGTTCTTCCAGTGGATACGGCGGAAATTTCGCGTTGAGTCCCGGGTGCGTCGCTCCATTCCCGCGCAAGTACAATCCCGCATAATCCATGAGATCTGCCTCGGATATCGCAATCTTCAATCCGTTTGGCTCCACAAGAACGGCCGGCAGAACACAGAATTGAGTATCGGCGATGTCTTTCACGGCGATCAGTTTGTAGTCGCGTTCAGAATGCGAAAGAAAGCTCTTTTCCTCGCCGAACCAGACTGAATCAGAAGGGGAGAGATCGAGACTCAGTTCTTCATTCTTCACCTTGAGGGTCCCCGGGATAGTGGTGAAGAATCGGTACGCCACTCCGTCATCATAAGCCCGAAGCTTTAGTCCGTAGTCGCCCTTGAAACTGATCGTCAACTCGTTGTACACGTCTGGAATGATCTTCCGCTTTTCGGCGACGACCGGTTGTATCGTAGTTTTGACCGATGTCGGTGTCGTTCCTTTGACCTCTGGATTCTGTCCCAGGATTTGTCTCTGCAGGATGTCCATTGAAATCCGCGATGGTGGGAGAATCACCTGTCCCCGGTGGAAGATTGAAATGGTTGTCCGATCGCCAACGTCCAGGCGGAGTTCGCTTCTTCCATTAGGAGATTTCACGCTGAGATTCTTGTCCTGGCCGGCGGAAACTCCGATCAGAAAGAGTTCGAGAAGGACGAGGAGTGAACATGCTCGTGTGATAACTGGATGCCTCATGAGATATCCTCCAAATGATTTCACAACTCTGAAAGAAATCCTGAACGTGCTTGTAGGTAACAATTATTCGACAATGATCTCATCCGCAAATATCCAGCAAAGTCCGCCGGCCCCTTTGTGCCAGTTGGGACACGTTTTCAGACTTGTCGCTTTCACTCTCACATAGCGTGCCTCCACGGGATCAATTTCGGCGGGGTAGGAAACGCTCCAGATCCCCTTCCTGTCCTGCGGGATAGCCCTCTGAATGTCTACCACTCGCCTGAAGTTCTGACCGTCATTCGATATCCAATACTCGACGCTGATAGGAAGGAATATCCACGCGTTAATATTCTGCAGAAAACTACTCCTCATTCTCGTGATGGTCTTCGGCGAGCCAAGATCTATCGTGGCTTCCATGTCGACTCCATGGAATCCGAGCCAGTTGAGGTGATAATCATCCAGTCCCTTCAGCCCGTCGGTAAGAGCGCTTTCATCCCCGTCGTGATACTTCTTGCTTGCCGAGTCCTTCAGTACGACAGGTTTCAGAAGGGCCAGGTGGTTCTTCATGCTGCTGGTCAGAAATTCACGGGTCCAGGTCTGATACATATCGGGAGTTGTACCGATTTCATTCAGCGCCACGATCCCGTACTCTTTGCAACGGCTCACAAATGCGTCAAGTAAGAACTCCATGCCGGGCTTCGGGCGCCAGAGACCATCCTCGCCCCTCTCGAAAAATCCTCGTTCACCGGTCCCGTAGATCTTTGCCTGTTCCAAGAGAGCAAACTGCGACGGGAGGCGGGCGATCTTGACTCGTTGCAGCATTGCAGTATCGCTCTTCACAGCTTCTTCTGCTTTGTCGAACAGAGCGACGTATTCATCCATACGGCCGGTGTCAAGGTATCCGTTCCTGGAGGGGAGAGGAAACCCATAGATCCCAAGTTCTTCGCCGGAGCGTTCCAAAGCGTTGTGCATCGTATCAATGTATGCCCGTACGAAAGGCGCGGCCTTTCCGTAGTACCCGCGCAGAAAGTCGCCCATCACCGAATCCACCTTGATGTCCGGATCCCAGAGGAGTTTTGCGATGAGATACGTGCGCAGCTCTTTGAACTCGTTCGGAAGTGTTCCGGATCCCTGTTCGAACATCGCCGTGATGCCGCGCTTGGCGAAGTACTGAATGTTCGGCTGGAGGACGCGGAAATTCGGAAAGGGACTCATCAGGTTGCGAAACTGCACGACGTAGTCCCAGAGATAAATGTTCTTCGTCAACGAAGTCCACTCTTCGACATCCCTTCTGAACGAAGCGCTGCCAGTGTCTGTTTCGAGCGGCCGACTCCGGTTGCACTCGATGCTGCAAAGCATAATGTTGACGTTATCCGCGGGCTTGATGTGTTTCGGTGCCGACCGGGTGTACTGATAGGCAAGCGTCGAAATGGTCTTCTCCGGAAATTCCGCCGCGATCCTGTTCACGAAGGAAAGGAGACTTCCGGACTTCGAACCCTCGAGGCTGTCGATGGTGTGGCACGAATCGCACTCGCACGGATTGAACGTGTCATTCTGGGAAATCGACCAATATTGCGCCCCTGGATTGCCTGCCATATATTCCCGCAGTCTGTCTTTCACGATTCTTTCGACATCGGGGTTGGTCAGACAGAGCTGTCCGTCCGGAATTCTTCCGGCGCGGGTTTTCGTAAAATACTCGGGGTGCTCTTTGAAGTACTTCTCGGGCGGGACGAGGCGGGCAAATGTGTGAACGTACAGGCCGAACATCTCGTCATGGTTATCCAATTTATGCCATGCCATGTATGCCGGATCGTACCAGAATGCGTCGCGGAATAGGAACTTCGGGACCTGCGTGATGTCTATTGCCGGGAGTGAGATTGTTGCGCGCTTCGGAATTACCTCGACTGTTGGACTGAACTTCCGGCAACCGAGGAAAGTCTCCAAGAGTGTATACACGCCATACAACGAGCCCCTCTTCCTGCCGCCGGCGATAAGGATCCGGTTCCCCATTGATCTGATGGTAAATCCGTCATCCTCGAGTTTTGCCCAATCGGGCGCAAAGGGGAAGTCTGCGCTATGGCCCGCACTTCCGATCCAGATACATGCTGATCCCTTCGGTTCTTTACCCTCTTTGATTCTCAGTTGTGCTCCGGAAATCGCTTTGATGTACTTCTGCAATTCCTCGGCAGCTTTGCGGTCCGTCGCTGAAGCATCCCGTGTAATCACGATGCATGAAACGGCTTTGCCGGCGCGGGTGATTGTGACAGGGCGTGCCGATTTCGAGGAAGCGAACCCGGCCACGAGGCCGAGAAGAGCCAGAAGGTGTGCTAAGAAACGAACGACGGGATAGTTCATGCGCGGATGGCCTTTGGTATTTCTGCAGTATTCTGTACCTTGCGGCTCACCATAATGACGAGTGTGAAGGCGGGGCTGGTGAGTCCCAGTGATGCTCGTACGGATTCAGTCGGCGCAACCCAAACGTACAAAGTAAACGAGTCAGGTGAAAGTGTAAATCGAAAATCCTTTCCAGAGATATCCTTGGAGAATCCGGGATGAAAATCGCATTCTATTGTTTGATCGGTCTCACATGCATGACTCTGCCGCTGCTGGCCCAGGAGCGAGAAGAGAATTACGTCCGGGAGAAAGACCCTCTCGTTCTGGCGAAGCTGGAGCAATGGCAGGACTACAAGCTCGGCTTGTTGATGACGTGGGGCACCTACAGTCAATGGGGGATTGTGGAATCATGGTCTCTGTGCGGAGAGGACGAGGGGTGGTGTGAGCGTCGAGGTCCTTATGCGAACGACTACGCCGCCTACAAGAAGGCATATGAAAATCTCAGAACCACTTTCAACCCCTTGAAATTCGATCCGCAACGGTGGGCGGAAGCCGCGAGCGAGGCGGGGATGCGCTATGTCATCTTCACCACGAAGCACCACGATGGGTTCTGTATGTTCGAAACGAAGACGACGGACTACAAGATCACCTCGCCCGAGGGTGCATTCCATACAAACCCGAAGGCAAATGTTGCAAAGGAGATATTCGACGCCTTTCGGAGCAAAGGGCTCGCGGCGGGCGTCTATTACTCCAAACCGGATTGGCACTCGCCCGAATACTGGTGGCCGTATTTTCCAACTCCTGATCGGCATGTCAATTATGACCCTGCCAAATATCCCGACCGATGGAAGCGATTCAAGGACTACACATACACCCAACTTGAAGAGTTGATGACAGGCTATGGGCCGATCGATATCCTCTGGTTTGACGGCGCGTGGGTCCGACCACTCAACAACATGCCGAAGGAATTCGAATCGTGGGGAAAGAAGAACAACTGGGACCAGGATATCGACATGGGTCGCATCACGAAGATGGCTCATCAGCACCAGCCGGGAGTGCTGGTTGTCGATCGATGGGTCAATGGTCAGTATGAAAACTATCTGACGCCTGAGAACAAGGTGCCGGAAAAGGCACTGAGCGTTCCATGGGAATCGTGCATCACCATGGCGACGAGCTGGTCATACGTGAAGACCGATAGGTATAAATCCGTGCGGGAGCTTGTTCAGCTGCTCGTCGACGTCGTTGCGAAAGGGGGGAACCTCCTGCTGAACATAGGGCCTTCGCCGGAAGGAGAGTGGTCTCCGGATGCATACGATCGGCTCAAAGGGATGGCAGCATGGATGAAGGTGAACAGCGAAGCGATCTATGGCACGAGGGCAATTGCGCCTTTCAAGGAAGGGAAGGTGTGCCTAACAAAAAAGAGAGACGGAGGTGCAGCCTACGCGATCTATCTCCCCGATTCGAAAGAAGATCGTCCACCACGAACGATTGCTCTCAAAGGTTTCCAGCCTGCCCCTGGAGCGGAAGTAACGATGCTCGGTGTGCTAGGGGCCCTACGGTGGAAACTAGAAGGAAAAGGCGTCGTGATTGAGATCCCCGACCGTGTGCAGCAGACGCCACCGTGCGATCACGCGTGGGTTATCAAGGTGTCGAAGGCCATGTAGCGGCTTCCTGCATCGGAGGCTCCATGGAGCCGGTCCACTCCTTGCGCTTTTGGACAATCTAAAATACCTTAGCCTCATCATTCGCACCGTTCAACCGCTCTCACATTCTGGAGTTATCATGCCTCTCAAGAAGCTCCTGCTTTCCTGGTTTGTAGCGTCAGCGCTTGTTACCCCGGCTCTTTCCCAGTCACTTCTCCCGGTCGAGACAGACCAGCACAAAACCGAGCGGATGCAATGGTGGACCGAGGCCCGGTTTGGGATGTTCATCCACTGGGGGCTCTATTCGCTTCCCGCCCGCCACGAGTGGGTCAAGAACAACGAACACATCACCGATGAAGACTATCAGAAGTACTTCGACGTCTTCAATCCCGACCTCTACAATCCCAGGGAGTGGGCTCAGATGGCCAAGGCTGCCGGGATGAAGTACTTTGTCATCACGGCGAAACACCATGAAGGGTTCTGTCTGTGGGATTCGAGGTACACCGATTACAAGGCGACAAAAACGCCCTATGGCAAGGATCTTCTGAAACAAGTGGTGCAGGCATTCCGCGAAGAAGGACTCAAGGTGGGCTTCTATTACTCGCTTCTCGATTGGCATCATCCCGATTACACGGTCGATCGCAATCACCCGATGTATTCGAATGAAGAATACAAGAAGAAGGCCTCCGGAAGGGACATGCAGAAGTACAGGGAGTACCTCTTCAATCAGGTCCGTGAGATCCTGACAAATTTTGGCACAATCGACTGCCTTTTTCTCGACTACTCCTTCCCGAAAGGAAAGGATGGCAGAGGGCGCATCGACTGGGATTCGGAACAACTGCTAAAGATGGTACGTGAACTTCAGCCGAACATCATCGTCAACGATCGGTTGGATCTGGACGATGTTCCCGGCGGATGGGATTTCAAGACCCCGGAGCAGTTCATTCCACGCGAATGGATCACCGTGAATGGAAAGAAAGTTCCGTGGGAGACTTGTCAGACGTTTTCTGATTCCTGGGGATACTACCGCGATGAAGAAGGGTGGAAGAGCCCGCAGCAATTGGTCGCTCTGCTTGTTGAAACAGTAAGCAAAGGAGGAAATCTTCTGCTGAATGTAGGGCCGACTTCCCGCGGCACATTTGATGAACGGGCGAAGAGCCGACTGCGTGAGATCGGGAGCTGGATGAAGCTCCACAACCGTTCGATTTATGGCTGCACGCAAGCACCTCCGGAATTCAAGGCGCCGGACAACTGTCTCCTGACCTACAATCCGCGGACAAAACGCGTTTACATTCACGTCTTGAGCTGGCCGCTCGGTAATCTCTTTCTGAACGGCTTCGGCGGAAAGATACAGTATGCGCAGCTCCTCCATGACGGTTCAGAGGTCCAGTTCGGCAAGGCGGACCGGCCGTTCCAGAACAAGCTGGACAATATTTCGTCCGAGACGGTCATTTTGAAACTCCCCGTCAAGAAACCCGATCCGGTTGTGCCCGTGATCGAAGTCTTTCTGAAGTAGTCTGACGAGAAGGCGAAATAGTAACCGCAATCTTTAGATTGCGACGAAGCGTGTAGCTCACAGGCGTAACCGCAATCTTCAGCTTGCGACGAAGCCTGAAGACCCCAGGCGTAGCGCAATCTTCAGATTGCGGCGGAGCCGGAAGCCCTCAGGCGTAATAGCGATCTTCAGATTCGACGAATCGTGAAGTCGACAAAGAGAGGATACCCATGACCAGTAAACAACGCGTCCAGGCTGCTCTCAATCACCGACAACCAGACGCCATACCTGTCGATTTCGGTGGCACGGCGGTTACAGGCGTTCACGTGAACATCATCGCAGGTCTGCGAGACCATTATGGGCTTGAAAAGAAACTGGTGAAGGCGCACGAGCCGTATCAAATGCTCGGTTTGATCGAGGAAGATCTCAAGCAGGTTCTGGGTATCGATGTGGAAGGAGTCTACACTCCCGAAACGATGTTCGGCTATCGCAATGAGAACTGGCGATCGTGGAAAATGGACATCGGTCTCGAAGTTCTGGTGCCAGAGGGCTTCAAGATCACAACCGATCCAAATGGCGACACGCTGGTATATCCCAAGAGCGATCTTTCAGTTCCGCCTTCCGGGAGAATGCCGCACAACGGGTATTTCTTCGACAGTATCATCAGGCAGGATCCGATCGACGAGGAAAAGCTCAATCCGGAAAACAACGTCGAGGAGTTTACTCCGATTTCGGAACGCGACCTCGAATATTTCGGTGTGGCAGCAAGAGAAGCGGCGAAGTCGGGCCGGGGCGTCATAGCGACATTTGGCGGACTCGCATTCGGAGATATTGCTCTTGTACCCGCTCCGTTTTTGAAGCACCCGAAGGGAGTCCGCGATATAGAGGAGTGGTACATTACGACGCTCACGAGACCGGCGTACGTCCATGCCATTTTCGAACACCAGTGCGAGGTAGCTATACAGAACCTGACAACGATACATCAGCGGGTGGGTGACCTCGTCGATGCCACGTTCGTCTGTGGAACAGATTTTGGCACTCAGTGGTCTACGTTCTGTTCAGTTGAAACGTATCATTCCCTCTACCATCCGTATTACAGACGTATCAATGACTGGATACATGCGAATACCACGTGGAAGACGTTCAAGCATACCTGTGGCTCCGTCATCTCGTTGATTCCGTCGCTCATCGAATCGGGTTTCGACATTCTCAATCCTGTGCAATGTTCTGCGGCTGGAATGGATCCTGAGGATCTGAAGAAGCAGTTCGGTGCTGACCTGGTGTTTTGGGGAGGAGGAGTGGATACTCAGAAAACCCTGATGTTCGGTACACCAGAGGAGGTTCGATCGGAAGTCCTGAAGCGTTGCGAGATCTTCGGGAAGAACGGTGGGTTCATCTTCAATGCCGTTCACAATATTCAGGGCAATGTGCCGGTGAAAAATGTTGTCGCGATGTTTGAAAGTCTGAAGGAGGTAAATGGGCGGAAGTGAGTTGAAATGAGCTTTCAGCTGGTGTGATTCATCGCTTTTGATGCATGAAGGGGCTGTCTCCTTGTCAGTCGGATCGCCGATCCGACCAACTTTGGACAGCCCCTTCTGTTTTGAGCAATACTGCAGCGTTTACTTGTTCCCGTACACGGGCTGGCACCAATGCCGGTACTTCGGTACTTTTCCGCGCACGACATTGAAGTAAAGATCCCTGAGTTTCAGTGTCACAGGTCCCATCGTCCCTGAGCCGAGCTTTCGGTGATCAATGCGCGTGATTGCCACGATTTGAGCTCCCGTCGCAACCATGAAAACTTCGTCCGAAAGATACACCTCTGTCCGATCAATCGGCCGCTCGACGACTTCCATGCCCAGTTCGTCACGCAGGAGTGCCATCATGGTATTGCGCGTAATTCCCTCAAGGATATTGTCCGTCACGGGGGGAGTGACGATCTTTCCTTTGCGATAGATAAAAATGTTCTCCGCAGAACCTTCGGAAATATGCCCATCCTGATTCAGCAGAATCGCCTCATCGAAGCCGGCCAGGTTTGCGTCAGACTTCGCCAGGGCCGAATTCACATAACCTCCCGTGATCTTGCCACGCGCGGGGATGACGTTGTCGTCGATCCTTCTCCATGAGGAGAACATGACATGGGCTCCCTCTTCCTTCTCGATGTATCGTCCGAAGGGGAGTACCGAGATGGAAAGGATGGGGGTGACATTGTGGAGTCGGACGCCAATAATCTCATCGCCATAGAACGCGAGCGGACGCACATACACGTCTTCGCGGAGATCCTCTTTTCTGATCAGATCCATGAGGATCGCGGTGATCTCCTCACGCGTGAACGAGAGCTCCATCCGCAGCAATCGTGTGGATTCCAGAAAGCGTTGGAAATGATCAAGGGGTCTGAAAACGAACAGATCTTTTTCGATATCGTTCCAATATCCCCGTATTCCGCCGAAGACTCCTGTCCCATAGTTCAAACCGTGTGTCAGCACTCCGACTTTTGCCTCGGAGTACGGAACGATCTTGTCTTTGAAGAAGGCATAGTTTGGTAGTGACATAGCGCTTTCCTCTAAAGTTCTTCAGATTGAAGGCCGGGACCGCCGGATCGCGGCACCAACGGCCGAAATGATCGACAATCTATGTCAAATCTCGCTCATGAACAAGAACCATGCGGCAAAAACAGACGGAACAAGCAATCGTGCGCCCAAATATGGATGCGGATTCCCTCTTTCTGATCAAGATTGATTCTCGATATCTTTCGTCGTACTTTATCCCACCGTCTCCCCGTTTGAAATTGTGATTGGTTTTCCCTACTGGCAAGTTTCCAGGATGATATGAAGGGTCTGGTGTTCAACATACAGCGGTTTTCCGTCAATGACGGGCCTGGGATTCGGACAACCGTCTTCCTGAAGGGATGCCCGCTCCATTGCAGCTGGTGTCACAATCCGGAGTCGATCGCGCCCGACCAGCAGCTCTTCCTCCGGAATGACCGATGTATCCGGTGCGGCGAGTGCCTTGTGCTGTGCAAGAATGACGCAATCAGAAGGGTGGATGGGGGGTTCTCGACGACCCGCGATCTCTGCGTCGAATGCGGTGAATGCATAGAAGCCTGCAATGCCGAAGCGAGGGAAATTGTCGGCAAGGAAATGTCTGAATTCGATGTAATGAAGGAGGTCGAAAAAGACGTAATTTTTTACGAACAATCAGGTGGAGGGGCCTCTTTTTCCGGTGGAGAACCCATGCTCCAGCACGAATTTCTCCACTCTCTCCTGGGCGCCTGCAAATTGAAGGGTATCCACACAGTTGTGGACACGACGGGATTCACTTCTCCCGAGATCCTCCAACGTCTCAGTCCGCTCGTGGATCTCTTCTTGTATGATCTCAAGACGCTCGACGACCAGAAGCACCGCGAGTATGTTGGAGTACCCAACAGACTGATCTTAAGTAACCTGAAGCGTCTCGCAGAATGGGGGAAAGATGTAATTGTGAGGATCCCGATCATTCCAGGCGTAAACGACGACCCGGTCAGCATACGGGAGTCGGGGGTCTTCATTGCTTCGCTGGGGAATGTTTCCGAGGTCAATCTCCTTCCATACCACGCGAGCGGGGTGGAAAAGTACAAGAGGCTGGGAACGGACGATGAGATGCTGCAGACGGTCCCCCCGTCCGCCGATGACCTGAGTCTGATCGTGAAAGAACTCCATCGCTACGTTCCCACAGTTTCTATCGGAGGCTAATCGATGACCGATCGTGTGAGAAAACTCCGCGAGCAAAGCATGAGCGCTATCCCGCACGTCTCGCCGGAACGCGCGCTGCTGATGACCGAGTTTTATCAGGAAGGGGCCTTTCTCTCTCCTCCGATGCGGAGAGCTCTCGCGTTCAGACGCATCATGGAGAAGAAAGAGATTTGCATCAATGAGGGAGAACTCATCGTCGGTGAGCGCGGTCCCGCACCGAAGGCGACATATTCCTTTCCGGAGCTTTGCTGCCACACAGTTCAGGATTTGGAAATCCTCAACAATCGCGAAAAGGTATGGTTCCGGGTGAGCGACGAAACCAAACTGCTGTACCAGGAGAAGATCATCCCCTACTGGTCCGGAAAGACAATCCGCGAAAAGATCTTCGACGAAATGACGGGTGAGTGGCGCGCCGCGTACGAAACCGGCATCTTCACAGAGTTCATGGAGCAGCGGGCACCGGGGCACACGGTGCTGGACGACAAGATCTATCGGAAAGGAATGCTGGACTTCAAACAGGAGATCGGCGAGGCTCTCGCTTCTCTCGATTTCATCGACGATCCCGAGGCGTACAGCAAACGGGAAGAGCTCAAAGCGATGGACGTCAGCATCGACGCGGTGTTGACGCTCGCCCGCCGATATGCTGACGAAGTACACGAACTTGCCGAGAAAGAGCCTGATCCCGTTCGCAAGTCCGAACTGAGCGCCGTGGAACAGGTCTGCCGCCGCGTTCCCGCCAACGCTCCCACAAACTTCTGGGAAGCACTGCAGTACTATTGGTTTGTTCACCTCGGCGTCATAACGGAATTGAACCCCTGGGATGCATTCAATCCGGGCCGTATCGATCAGCACCTCTATCCGTTCTACCGGAAGGGGCTCGACGAAGGAACGCTTGACCCGGAGAAGGCGAAGGAACTGCTGGAATGTTTCTGGGTGAAGTTCAACAATCAGCCGGCGCCTCCGAAGGTGGGCGTCACGGCAGCGGAAAGCTCGACATACACCGATTTCGCCAACATCAACACAGGCGGGATGAAGGCTGATGGTAGTGATGGCGTCAACGAGTTGACGCATCTTATCCTCGACGTTATAGACGAGATGCAGCTCGTCCAGCCGAGCTCGAACATACAACTCAGCAAGAAGAACCCGGAAGAGTTTTTGAAACATGCCTGCCGGATCCTCCGCCACGGTCGCGGTCAACCCTCGATCTTCAATGCCGATACAATTGTGGATGAACTCTTGCGGCAAGGTAAAACTCTTGAGGACGCGAGATGCGGCGGCGCAAGCGGATGCGTCGAAACCGGGGCTTTCGGTAAAGAAAGCTATATCCTGACGGGTTATTTCAACCTCCCCAAGGTGCTTGAGATTACGCTGTTCAACGGCGTTGATCCGAGAACCGGCAAGAAGATCGGAATCGAGTCCGGAGATCCCGGGCAATTCACCTCCTTCGATCAGCTGCAGGATGCATTCAAACGCCAGTTGAAGCACTTCATCGACATCAAACTGAAGGGCAACAATATTATCGAACGGCTGTATGCGAACTACATGCCTGTGCCGCTCCTATCGGTACTCATCGATGATTGTGTGAAGAAGGGGAAGGACTACAATTGTGGCGGGGCGCGGTACAACACCAACTACATCCAGGGAGTCGGAGTTGGGACGATTACCGACAGCTTCGTGGCGATTCTCCATCACGTGTTCGAGAAGAAATCGATGACGATGAGAGACCTTCTGAAGTCACTCAGCACGAATTTCGACGGACTCGAACCAACGCGCTTGCTCTTGGTCAATAAGACGCCGAAATATGGCAATGACGAGGACTACGCAGACACAGTGATGCGTTGGGTGTTCGATACTTTCTATGATGTGGTCAACGGCCGGAAGAATACAAAAGGAGGCGTCTACAGGATCAACCTCCTGCCGACAACCTGCCACGTCTATTTTGGCTCCGTCACAGGTGCGACGCCGGATGGGCGAAAAGCCTCGACGCCGCTCTCGGAAGGTATTTCTCCTGTTCAGGGAGCCGATCGTCACGGACCGACAGCTGTTCTGAAATCCGCAGCGAAGATGGACCATGTCCGGACCGGTGGAACGCTTCTGAACCAGAAATTCTCACCACAGCTTCTGGAAACCGAGAAGGGTATCGAGAATCTCGCTCACCTTGTGCGGTCGTACTTTACGATGGGAGGACACCACATCCAGTTCAACGTCGTGAACGCACAGACACTCCGGGATGCGCAGGCGAATCCGGAGCAACACCGTGATCTGATTGTGCGGGTGGCCGGATACAGCGACTATTTCTGCGATCTTGGCAGATCGCTGCAGGATGAGATCATTGCGAGAACGGAGCATCATGGCTTTTGAGTGTGCGCACCGCCGGGTGCGATAAGAAAAGGAGCAGTGGCATGGAAGACGCGGGTGGAGGAGGATCTGTCACAGGACTCGTGCTAATGATCGAGGATGAGGAGCACATACGCATCGTGTTTCGCGATGCGATGTTCGACGAGGGGGTCATGGTAGTCGGTCTTGCGACGGGCGAAGAGGGAATAGAATTCTACCGCAGCCACTCCAAAGAAATCGACCTCGTGGTGCTGGATCTGTCACTGCCCGGCATAAGCGGAGAAGCGACGTTCAACCAGTTGAAGGCGCTCGATCCTCACGTGAAGGTTGTCATTTCCTCGGGATTTCCCATCGAGGATGTGACAAGGACGTTTGACGGGACTGGTGTTATCGGCTATCTGCAAAAACCGTACAACTACGTCACGCTCGTCGAGTCTGTCGCAAAGTTTCTGGCAATACGAAAAGACTGATTCGACGTTCCCGGCATTTCTTTCCCCGGAACATCCCGATCTAGGCGATGGGCAGACTCATCAGGTCGTTGATGACGCCGTAGGCGGTATCGTAGAGCGTCGGATCTGTCTCTGCAATCACAAACGGGGCAAGGAGATCGGTCTCGATCATCAGGATTGAGCCGCTCTCCCTTATCGGTGCAAAAGGATGTCCCCGCTCAATCTCTTCAAGTCGAACCCTCGCCTGCACACGATCCCCCTCCCTCCGGGCGCTGCAAATCAATTTGAGATTCTTGCCTGATTTCACCGCGTTCTGGGCGTCGGCGACTGTGACGTGCATGATGCCCTGTCGATCAACATCGAGGGGTGTGATGGATGCCTCCATCAGCGCATTCGCGAGCACGGAGATCTTCGCTGCCGCATCCCAGCCTTCAAGGTCGTTCCTCGGGTCTGCTTCCGCGAAGCCTTCCATTTGAGCAACCTTGACCGCTTCTTCGATTGATTCCCCCTTTTCCATGCGCGACAGAACAAAATTCGTTGTCGAGTTCAGGACCCCGGATACTCCTACAATAGTACAGCCCTTCAAGCCATGCTTCGCCAGGTTGAAGACAGGCGTTCCGTCCATGACCGTCGATTCATACAGGAAGCTCACACCATTCTTTGCGGCGAGCGAGTGAAGCTCGTGCCATGCGAATGCCGCAGGTCCTTTGTTTGCTGTGACGACGTGTTTTCTGCGCTTGAGCGCTTCCCGGACGTGAGAGAGTGCAGGCTCACCGCGTTCCGCTATTGACAGCGTCGAGAGCTCCACGAGGACATCATACTCAAGTTGCTGGGCCGCCTCAAGGCCCTTGATGCTCGTGAGTTCGAAATTCGTCCACGAGAACCTTGCCTGGTCTCTGATTTCCTGGAGCGCTTTCACGATGTCGATTCCATTGTTGTTGACGAGCGAGCCGCGAGATTTCGTCACCACGCCGATGATGGAGAGGTCAAGGCTCTTGAGCTGAGGATGTTTTTCCCTCTCGACGCAGAGTATCTGCGCAATTGTTTGTCCGACGTTCCCGAACCCGATAAAGAGCGCTTTCATAGCATGATTCTCCCTATTCCTGGATCACGTACTTGTGGCAACAAGATTCAGTTCTCCGAGCAACCTCGAGACCTCGTCCATTGAATTGTAGAGGGATATTCCGACGCGTGTCACACCCCCGCGATCGAGCAACCCGAGTACCTCGATCGCGCGGAGGGCATAGAAGTGTCCGTCCCATGTGCAGAAACCCCGTTTTGCAAGGTAGCTGCAAACGTCCACGGCGCTTCGCGACCCGATCGTGAACGAGATGGTTGGAGCGCGCCGCCCGGATATGAACGGTTGCCCATAAATCGTCACGCCGGGAAGTTGGCGCAAGCCATCATAGAGCGTGCTGGCGAGTGAACGCTCGTGTTCACCGATGCATTGCATCGCCGCGACGAGCTGCGAACGCAGATCTACCCCCGAGCCGAGGGAGGCAAGGTAGTCGATGGAAGCCTTCACACCGGCGATTGCTGCATGGTTGAGTGTCCCGGTCTCAATTCTGTACGGCGATTGCTGATCCTGCGTGCGAAGACGATCCGGTTCCAACTGGTCGAGAAGTCCCTCGCGGGAATACAGTATGCCAACATGGGGACCGTAGAACTTGTAGGCGGAGCAGATCAGGAAATCGGCACCGATCGCTTCGACATCGATGGAGAAGTGGGGTGCATAGTGAACGGCATCCAGCATCAACCAGGCTCCGACCTTCGATGCAAGTTCACGCGCCAGTGCGATGTTATTGACTGTCCCCAAAGCGTTCGACGCCATGCCGATGGCAACCAGGCGTGTCTTCGATCCAATCCTCGAGCGCATGTCGTCGTAATCCAGCGTCCCGTCTTTTCTCAAGAGCACTTCGTTGACGACAACACCCCGCTCCCTGAGCATGAGCCATGGACCGCGGTTCGCCTCGTGATCAAGCTGTGTGATGAGAATTTCGTCCCCTGGTTTCAACAGCCGTCCGACAGCATGGCTCAGGGAGAAGCTCAGCGTTGTCATGTTCGCACCAAACGAGATACACTGCGGTCCGCGGGCGCCAAGAAATGCTGCGACGGAGCGTCGTGTCTGCTCGAGAAGTTCGTCGGACTCCTGTGTCGTTATGAAGGCACCGTGCGTATTCGAATTACAGGTAGTGTAGTAATGGATGATCGCATCGATGACCGAACGGGGGATTTGTGTCCCGCCAGGCCCGTCAAAGTAGACCAGCGGTTGTCCCTGGAACTCCCTTCGAAGTGAAGGGAAATCAGCTCTGCGAGCGAACAGCAGCTCAGATGCAGCAGGCAGCGTCTGCGAATTCATTGTGCGTTTCCGGTCGGATGATGACAGAGATACGGACTTGGATCAGAGTGATGCTTCTTCAGTGGACGATGAAGTCTCCGGATACTCAAGGCCTGATAGACTGGAGAATCTAGGTATTGCAGAGGCGAGAATCAAGAAATCAGAAGGCAGAATTCAGAATTCAGAATCCAGGATGGACGAAGCGGGGGGAACACTGGATACACCGCAGGCGCGCCTACACAATCACCGCCATCCGTTTCATCCCACTTCCTTCGCCAAAATCCACTGAATGTGCAACTTAACAAATCGGATTGCGTTAACACAGCTATGCCTTCTGTACATCTGAGACATCTCCGTTCTCCTTCGGGTAATTCCGTCATCCTCAAACCTAACTACGGCATCCCATGCAGCCTTTCTTGATACTCCTTCTTCTCTTGCCCTTTGGCTTCGAAGCGGTAGCCGGCGATCAGCGGGCGCTCAAACTCAAGCGATCAGCTGAACGGATTGTCGTTGACGGAACCATCGACCCGGCGTGGGCCACCGCAGATTCTGCCGACGGTTTCATCATGCAGCAGCCGTATCACAACATCCCGTCAACGCGCAGAACAGTCGCCAAGGTTCTCACGACGGACGAGTCATTATATTGTCTGATGGTCTGCTTTGATCAGCGTGACAGCATTCAGGTCATCACCGGGAGGCTTGACAATACCGATGGCGATAACGCATCGATCATGATCGATACCTTTCTCGACAAACGAACGGCCTACAAATTTGGTGTCACGGCGTCGGGGGCCCGATCGGACTGCCGCCTTCTGGATGATGCCCGCAACAGGGATTACAGCTGGGACGGCGTTTGGTTCTCGGCGTCAAAGGTCTATGATTGGGGGTATGTGATAGAATGGGAGATCCCGTACCGATCGATCCAATATGATCAGAGTCTGTCGGAGTGGGGACTTGATTTCGACCGGTGGATGCCGGCGCACCATGAGGATACATACTGGTGCACTTATGAGGAGAACGAAGGACAGCGGGTGTCGAAGTTTGGCAAACTCGTGTTTGAGGGATTTCATCCGACCATCAAGGGGAACAACCTGGAGTTCTATCCGGTTGGCATCACGAGGGCGACGTATCTGGGAGACGGGAAATACAAAGGAGACCCGGACGCAGGCCTCGATATCTTTTACAATCCTTCACAGAAACTAACATTCCAGCTCACCGCCAATCCCGACTTCGCACAGATCGAAGCCGATCCGTTTGCATTCAACATCAGCCGTTATGAAACCTACTTCGACGAACGCCGGCCGTTCTTCACGCAAGGGAATGAAGTGTTCATGCCGACCGGCCGCGAGCGGGGCACGGGGTTCTATCGTCCGTTGGAACTGTTCTATTCCCGCAGGATCGGAAAAGTACTGCCCGACGGCTCCGAAGTTCCTCTTCAGCTTGGCACGAAGGCGTTCGGCCGGCTTGGGGAATGGGAGTACGGAGGTTTTCTCGCGATGACGGGGGACCAGGATTACACTCAGGACGGAGAGCGGAAAACAGAACCGAGAGCGTACTTCAGCTCGGTGAGGTTGAAGCGGCAGATCCTCGACAATTCATCTGTAGGAATATTGTTCGTCGGCAAACACGCGCTGGATCACGATGATGGAGTAATCGATATCGATGGGGCATTCCGTGCATCGGACTGGCAGCTCTCATACCAGTTCGCCCGATCATTCAAGAACCGGGAAGGCGGGTTGGCCAGCTCTGCCGGGTTCCTGATGGCGAAGGAGAATATGATGCTCTTTATCCGGGGCCGGTACATCAATGACGAGTTCGATGTAAACCAGGTGGGATATGTTCCGTGGATCGGCACCGGCGAACTTACCTCCATAGGTGGCCCGCGGTGGTATTTCAAGGATGGGTACATCCGGCAGATCTTGTTGCTTGGAGGATTCTCGCTTACGCACAAGAACGTGGAGACATATACCGATCAGTCGGGCGTTCTCGTGTTCAATATGCAGTTCAGGGACAATTGGGGTTATGAATTCGATTTCATCATGGGACGGTCCAAAGACCAGGGGGTGGTGTACGATTCGTATGAGCTGGACTACTCAGCATGGTGCAATATTTCTCCGAAATGGTACGGAAATACGGGTGGATCGTACTCCAAATCGTACAATTTTTCCCGAGAGTATCTCGCCCGGTATTTCTCAAGTTGGAGCGAGGTTGGCTGGCATGCGCTGAAAGTGCTTGATGTCGGTACGTCGTTCAACATGTTTGTCGAGGGGAATCCCGAGAACAAGATTCAGGACATTACCTATAACGCGCGTCCGTTTGTTTCCCTGACGCCAGTCAACGATCTCAATTTGCGGCTGTATCTCGACAACGTTTATGTCCGGTCGACCAAAAGGACGGAACGCATCATTTTCGGAGCCCTCTTTTCTTACAGCTTCCTGCCCAAGAGTTGGATCTACCTAGCCGTCAACGAATTGCGTGACAGGAGCGACGAGTTCGCCCCCAACGGCGTGCTGCTTCCCCATGCGCTGCACGTTACCGAGCGGGAGAGTGTTGTCAAGATCAAGTACCTCTACTATTTCTAGCGGCTCGGCCTGAAAGTCCCGCGAAAAGGCGCGAAGCCGCACAGCCGGTTTTGTGATGAGTTTTCGCAAACCTCTTCTTTGCGTGACATCGGTCTTATCGCGTGATCATCCCCGGAAATTGCGTTTCACTCCATTCTCACTTACCTTCTCACGTCAAACAGACTGAAAGGCCGATGCTGCGCAGGCTTCGTCTGTCAATTCCAATCAATCAAGCTCAGGAGGAACTATGGGGCGGAGTTACCGGTATGTCGTGCTGGTGGTGAGTCTGGTCGTGCTTGCTTCGGCAGTTCAGGCAGTGCTGGCGCAGGAAACTCAGAACGTCACGCTCGAAACCATGAACGACCCTTCGTTCGGTCAGGCGTTTTCGCTGCCGCGGGTCTGGTGGTTGAATGACAACTCTGCACTCATCTATGATTCGCGCAAGCCCGACAGTGTCCGCGTTTTGGAACGTTTGGACCCGTCAACAGGAAAGCGTGTACAGCTGTTCGATTGGACAAAAGCGAAAGAGAGCTTCGCGAAGCTCTTTCAGGCCGGGAAAGCGCCCAGGGTTTCGCCTGTGCCTTCGGCGTTCTCGGGAGCGGGAAAGTACGGTCTCTACGTGGTCGGCGGGGATATCTTCGTGCTGGACATACTGAATTCAAGTTTCATCCGCGTAACGGAGACCCCGGAAGAGGAGAAATCGATCAACTTCTCCCCTGATGGAACGAAGCTCGCGTTTGTGCGCGGCACGAATCTGTTTGCCGTGGATATCACCTCGAAAAAAGAATGGCAATTGACGAAAGACGGGAGCGAGACACTGCTCAACGGAACCCTTTCGTGGGTCTATTGGGAAGAAATCTTCGGCCGCCGTGATATCGGGTATTGGTGGTCAGGCGATTCTAAAGCCATCGCCTATCTGCAGACCGATGAATCGGAAGTCAGTATCGATCGTTTTGTGAATTTCGAACCGTGGACACCGACGGTGAAAACCCAGCGGTATCCAAAACCGGGGGAGAAGAACCCGGCCGTGAAGGTCGGCGTCGTCGAGCTTGGATCTGATCAGACAACGTGGGCGGCAATCGACCGCAGCTCATACGAGTACATCGTCCGCGTTGGCTGGCTGCCCGACAGCCGACAGTTCTGGGTCCGGACGGAGAATCGTTTGCAATCCCAGGTCGACCTGTATTTCGTGGATCGTCAAAGTGGAACGTCGAAGTTGATCCTGCGAGACACCGACGAGGCCTGGGTGAACATGAACGATGATTTCTATTTCCTCAAAGACAACAAGCACATGATTCTGGCTTCAGAACGGGACGGCTTCGACCACCTGTACCGGTTCACGATGAAAGGGGAGCTTGTCAACCAGATTACGAACGGTGACTGGGCCATGTGCTCTTCGGGGGGCGGCGCTTTTTGGGTGAAACGGGGAGTCACAGGGATTGACGAGGAAGGGGGATGGATCTACTTCACATCGCTCGAGAAGTCCTCGCTCGAACGACAACTCTATAGAATTCGTTTCGACGGAAAGAACATGGAACGCCTTACAACCGGCGACGGCACGCACTCCATTACGATGAGTCCGAATGCCAAATACTACTTTGACCGTTTCTCGAACACGATGACGCCGCCGTCTCTGACGTTGTGCGAATCCAAAGGGAAGGTGAAAATGACGCTGGCGACCCCCGAAATCGGAGGGTTCAAGACATTCGGCATCCAGGCACCCGAGCTGCTCTATGTCCCGGCGCGGGACGGGTTCAAGCTGCCCGCGTCGATCACGAAGCCGAGAGATTTCGACCCGACCAAAAAGTATCCTGTCATCGTGGAAGTCTACGGGGGTCCGTCGGCCCCGACGGTCTCCAATTCCTTCCAGTTCAACGTGTGGGACAATGTCCTGGGTAACAACGGTTACATTTGCGTGAAGATTGACAACAGGGCCGCAACGGGGATCAGCAAGAAGCTCGAAAACCTCATCGTGAACCGGTCCCCCGGCGAGATTGAACTCAACGATCTCGTCGATGGCGTGCGATGGTTCAAGCAGCAGCCGTACGTCGATCCTGACCGCATCGGCGTCACTGGTTGGAGCGGCGGCGGGACGAACACTGTTCTCGCGATGACCCGGTCGACAGAGTTCAAGGCCGGCATTGCCGGCGGCACGGTGACTGACTTCCGCTTCTATGATTCGAAATGGGGTGAGTCCCTGATGAAGACGGAGAAGGAAAACCTCAAAGGATACGAAGAGAACTCATTGCTCAAGTACGCGAAGGACCTGCATGGCAGGCTGCTGCTCGTCCACGGTTCGCACGATGACAACGTTCATATCCAGAATATCTGGCGCTTCATCAACGAATTGATCAAAGCGAACAAGCTGTTTGACCTCATGGTCTATCCGTTGCGCGGGCACGGTGTTGGAGATCCAGCAGGGAGCCGTCACTTCAACAATGTCCAGCTTGATTTCTGGAAAAGACACCTCTGATTCCTGCGGCATTGTCTCCCGAATCCCGAATTGGCCGCCACATGCACGAACTTGGCGGCCATTGTTGTTTACCCAGTTCTGCTCTGTCAGGACAGGCTGGTTCTCATCGCCGCTCTACGTTCCTTTATCACGAAGTCCGCTTCTTTTCCGAGGCCCCGCAGAAGGCTCCTTCTCACGTAACGATGGAAGGGAAGTTCATTCGAAAATTCATTATTATCGCGAACACCGGAATCAGTCTCTTCATTTCGGGTCTCTTTGATTGTGAATTGCATCCATCCTGAGGAGGTTCCATCCCATGCGAATGCTCAAATCTCCCATCCCTTTGCTTGTCGTACTCCTTGCCCTCGCCTGCGGCACATCATTTCTCTTCGCCCAAGCGACTGTGACGGAATCGAAGCAGGTGTTCCGGACGTATCCGTTCGGTGATCCTGACCCGATCGCCCGGTTTACAAACATCTATCCGTACTTCAGGTTCGAGGGATATGCCATCGCTCCCAAAGACCGGGAATGGAAAGTGGTGACGTTGGAGAACCCGTACATCAAGGTTCTGATAGCTCCGGAAATCGGAGGGAAGATCCTCGGCGCCATCGAGAAATCGACGGGTAAGGCATTCATCTACTTCAACCATGTGGTGAAGTTCCGCGAAATCGCGATGCGGGGTCCATGGACATCGGGAGGAATCGAGTTCAATTTCGGCGACATCGGTCACACGCCCGCGACTGCCACACCGGTGGACTATCTGACGCGCACGAACGATGATGGAAGCGTGAGCTGCATTGTCGGAACGATCGATCTCGCATCGAGGACGGAATGGCGTGTCGATATCCGTTTGCCCAAAGACAAAGCGTACTTTCAAACAGAGGCGTTCTGGTATAACCCTACAGATGTGAATACGTCGCTCTACCACTGGATGAACGCGGCAGCCGATGCGAGCGAGGATCTGCAGCTTAAATATCCTGGTACCGGTTTCATCGATCATGGGGGCGGAGCATTCTCCTGGCCGATCGACAACGCCGGACGAGACATCTCGCGCTATGCCAACAACGCGTTCGGCCCCGCCAAGTCGTACCATGTTCTCGGTTCCTATACCGACACCTATGCGGCATACTATGCCGGGAGCGATTTTGGTGTCGTACACTGGTCTCCGTTTACCGACAACCCCGGTAAGAAGATCTGGATATGGGCGCGATCAAGGGAGGGAGAAATCTGGACAGACCTGCTGACCGACACAGATTTGGGGAACAAGCAGTATGTCGAGATCCAGTCGGGATTGCTCTTCAACCAGGCGGCGGGCGGCAGTTCATTTACTCCATTCAAGCACCAGTTCTTCGCTCCGGTCAGCGAGGAGAGCTTTGTGGAAGCGTGGTTTCCGTTCAAGAACATCGGTGGCATGGTAGAATCGAACCTCAGCGGCACGCTCAACGTCCAGACTGTCGGCAAGATGCTCAAATTCGGATTTTGCCCGCTGGGAAAGACGGCCCAGCCGCTGACCGTCCTGCGGGGCGGAAAGGAAATCTACAAGAAGGATCTTGCGCTCCAGCCGCTGCAGGCTTTTACGGATTCAGTGGAGATCGGAGGGAGCGGGGAGATTGAAGTGAAGGTGGGGGATCTGATCTCCTACAAGTCAGGGGAAGACGAGGCGAGGAAACTTCATCGACCGGTCGTCGCCGGCAAGGAATTCGATTGGACGAGCGTTGAAGGGATGTACACCGAAGGCGCGGAACGAGCGAAGCAGCGAGATTACAAAGGAGCTCTCGAAAAGTACTCCGCTTGCCTCTCGAAAGATCCGGCACACACGCGGGCTCTCACAGGCGCGGCAGAAATCTACTTTCGCCGGATGGAGTATGAAAAGGCACTCGAGCATGTGAAGCGCGCACTTTCAAACGACGCCTACGATCCGGATGCTAATTTCAGCTATGGAGTTATCAGCAGAAAACTGGGCAATCTCTATGATGCGCTGGACGGTTTCGGGGTTTCGGCGCGCTCCATGAAATTCCGGTCCGCTGCGAACGCCGAAATGGCAGAAGTCTCGTTCCTTCAGCAGAAATGGCCTGCCGCAGAGGCGTATGCTTTCAGGGCGTTGGATTACGACCGGATGAATGCGAGGGTGAGCCGGTTCCTCCCTGTGTTGTACCGCTTTCAGGGAACGGATGAAGGTGCCAAGAACGCCATCCAGCACCTCCGCGAGATCGATCCGCTCAATCATCTTGCTGCATTCGAGGACTACCTCAGAGACACGACCTCCGAGAAGCTTGCGCGTTTCAAATCTGTTTTTCGCAGCGAGCTTCCGCAAGAGAACTATCTGGAGCTGGCAAGTTTCTATGTGGGACTTCGCCTCTTCAGCGACGCGCTCAAGGTCCTGGAACAAGCCCCAACGCATCCTATTGTTTCCTATTGGCTCGCCTGGCTGAATCATCAGGTGAAGGGGAATGCGAAAGCGGACTATTACCTTAAGGAAGCGCTCGAGCTCTCCGCGGCACTCGTGTTCCCATTCCGGCAGGAAACGGCAGAGATTCTGAACTGGGCTGAAACCAGGAAGCCGCACTGGAAAACGAAGTACTACCTTGCGCTTGTGTATCTGAGCAAGGATCGTGTTGAGAATGCGCATGTGTTGCTGGATGCTTGCGGGAGCGAACCTACGTTTGCACCGTTCTATCTTCTGAAAGGGAATCTGTTGCGAGCGCAAAAATCCCCTGGTGCTTTGAAAGAGTACAGAAAAGCTCTGGAACTCGGGAAAGGGGAGTGGAGAGCGTATCGGACTTTGATTGATTATGACGTAGAGCGGCTTGAGTATGCGAACGCTCTGGAAACGGCACGGTCTGCTGCCGAACGGTTCCCGGCCAGCTATGTCGCGTTGTTTGATTATGCCCGAGTTCTTCTGCTCAACCGTCAACCGGGAGAGAGCCTCGCCATTCTCGATACGCTGACCGTTCTTCCGTTTGAAGGAGCCCGGTACACCCGCGAGGTTTATCGTCAGGCGTGCATGCTCTCGGCGGCTCGCGCCATGAAAGCGGGCAAGTATCAGGAAGCTGGCGTTTTTCTTGGAAAGGCCCGACAGTGGCCGGAGCGGCTTGGTGTCGGGAAGCCATATGACGTCGACAACCGATTCGAGGACTATCTTGAAGGATTGAGTGCGAACAAGATTGGGGACAACGTGCGTGGGCGAAAGCTCTTTGAACAGGTCACTGCGTACACCCAGAGTCACGCGGGGGACATGGGTGTGAGCCGGTTGTTCGGGGCTCTTGCAGAAAGGGCTTTGGGTCATGAACAGGCGGCATTGAAGTTGCTCGAGCCATGGTCAAGAGATGGAAAATCCACCATGGCACGATGGTTGGTGTCGGTATTCAAAGGGGACAATGCAGCCATCGCCACCAGCGAAAGGGATCTGTACGGTGTGTCAAATGTATCGCTCATGGGTAGAGCTTCAATCGATCAGGAATTAGCCTTGCTGCTGGAGGTCTTTCACACTGTCCAGTTCTGAAGTGAAGAATCGCATCATATCGAAACAACAAGGAGTTGGAATTGATGATATCGAAACCAGCGTTGTTGTCCGTCATCGGGGTCGCACTGATCCTCGTACTCAGCCTGGGCGTCGTCTCGGCACAAGGATTGAAAAACCTGTTCAAACCTGAGCAGAGGTACTACGGCACAGGATCATGGAACGCCGACTCTCTGGGAAACCACCGCGTAGTGCTGAAGGTGCAGAAAAAGTCCGGCGCAGTCTTTGCCCATATTCCGTGGCGAAGGAGGGATGTAAACCCCGGACAGAAAAATATTTTCATCATCGATGCATCGACGGGGAAGAGGATCACAAATGTCAAGTGGATTCGGACAGACCGAGAAGCTGGGGAGGTGATGTTTGAGCCGCAGACAGCCCCGGGGGAATACTATGTGTATTACCTCATCTATCGATCGCGGGGATCGGCGAACTATCCCAAGGGGTACTATCAGCCGGTGGATCGGACAGCAGATGACGCTTGGCCGCAGAAGATCGGGCTGGACAATTTGGCGGGGACGGAGTCCCGTATAAGAAACCTGGAGGAAGCGGCGCTGGTTCAGTTCCAATCGATCGATGAGTTCAACAGTTTCTACCCCATGGAGGTCATCGCAACCTCAGACGAGATGGGAACGCTATTTGAGAAAAATGCTCAGTCTTCCTTTCTTGTTTTTCCTGAAGATCGGGACCATCCGATAAAGATGACGGCTGATCTCCCTTACAGATGGATAGAGAAGGGAGCTGCTCGCAAGTTTGAAGGATCCGCTGATCGGGGGGAATTCTATGCGTTTCAGGTTGGCTTGTACGCTCTGAAATCAAAGATCGAGAATGTGCGAGTCACTATGACTGATCTGAAAGGCCCCGGTGGAAGCAGGATCCCTGCCGCGAGTTTCTCGAGCTTCAATACCGGAGGTACGGACTGGAGGGGGAAAGCGCTCGTGAAAACCCTGGTCGTTGAGAAGGGGCTTGTCCAGGCGTTGTGGATGGGCTTTCAGGTCCCGGAGAGCGTACGGCCGGGGCTGTACGTCGGGGAAGTCAGCGTTGCGCCGAGCGGAATGAAAGAAGAGAAGATACAACTCGAGCTCAAAGTCACCGGTTCCCTCGCCGTTGCTCACGGGGACGACAACCCGCTCAAACTCGGTCGACTGCGCTGGCTTGATTCGAAGCTCGCCGCCGATGACGGTATCGTGCCGCCGTTCACGCCGGTCAAAGTCATGGACAACGTCGTCAGCTGCCTCGGTCGTGATGTGACGCTGACGTCAACAGGATTCCCTCAGCGGATATCCAGTCACTTCTCGCCGGAGGTCACGAGCCTCATCTCTGCGGGGAGAGACATTCTGGCCGGGCCAATCGAGCTGGCGATTGAGGATGCCGCCGGGAAGCTGATGTCGTGGAAGGGAAAGAGTCTGGCTTTCACAAAGAAGAGTGAAGGGGTGGCAGCGTGGAGGGCCGAGAGTCAAGCCGGCAATTTCAAGGTGGCAATGGAAGGCAGTCTGGAGTTTGACGGTTTCGCGGATTTTGAGGTGACACTGACAGCAAGTGAAGAAAGCGCTGTCACCGATATCAGGCTGGAAGTGCCGCTCGTCGCTGATGTGGCAAAATATATGATGGGTCTTGGGGCGAAGGGGGGATTGCGTCCGAAGCAGCTTGACTGGAAGTGGAATCCGAAATTCAACCAGGACGCAATCTGGATCGGCGACGTCAATGCCGGTGTGCAGGTGAGCTTCAGGGATGAGAATTACGTCCGCCCGCTCAACACGAATTTCTATCTCCTGAAACCGCTTGCCATGCCTCCGTCGTGGTACAACGACGGCAAAGGGGGCATACGGTTCAATGAAGAAGGGGGCGTCCTCCGGCTTCGGGCCACCAGTGGACAGAGAACGGTCAAGACCGGGCAGAAGCTCCACTTCTACTTTTCACTCCTGATCACGCCGTTCAAGGTCCTGGACACGGACGCACAGTGGAGCACCCGATACTACCACAAATACACTCCGATTAATAAGATCATCGAAACCGGGGCGAATACCGTCAACGTGCACCATGCAACAGAGGTCAATCCATATATCAACTATCCGTTTCTCAGGCCGGATGCGATGAAAGCGTACGCGGACGAAGCGCACTCGAAGGGTCTTCGGATGAAGATCTACTACACCGTGCGGGAGCTTTCGAATCGGTCTCCGGAATTGTTTGCACTGAGGAGTTTGGGCGACGAAGTCCTTTCGTACGGCCCCGGGGGAGGATTTTCGTGGCTTCAAGAGCACCTGGACACGAGCTATATCGCCGCGTGGTTTGTCCCCGAGTTGAAAGATGCGGCAATTATCAACAGCGGTGTCTCGAGGTGGCACAACTATTACGTAGAAGGACTGAACTGGCTGGTAAAGAACGCAGGGATCGATGGAATCTACATCGACGACGTCGCATTTGACCGGACCACGATGAAGAGGGTACGAAAGGTCCTGGATCGAAACAGGCCTGCCGCCTTGATCGATCTGCACTCAGCGAACCAGTTCAACCCGCGTGACGGCTTTGCGAACAGCGCGAATCTCTACCTCGAACACTTTCCGTACATTAACCGGCTTTGGTTCGGAGAGTACTTCGACTACGACTTTGCTCCGGACTTCTGGCTCGTAGAAGTGTCAGGGATCCCGTTCGGTCTGATGGGAGAGATGCTCGAAAAGGGAGGCAACCCATGGCGTGGAATGATATACGGTATGACGGCAAGGCTTCCCTGGGCGGGCGATCCGACTCCCGTTTGGAAACTCATGGACGAGTTCGGCATGAGCAAAAGTATGATGAAGGGGTACTGGTCGGCGGATTGTCCGGTCAAAACAGACAACAAGAGCGTCCTCGCGACAGTATATCAGAAAGAAGGGAGGACGCTTATTGCGCTTGCAAGCTGGGATCCAAAACCAGTCATCTGCAATTTGGCCATCGACTGGAAAGCGCTGGGTCTCAATCCCTCAAAGGCAGTTCTGCGGGCACATCAGGCGAAGGACTTCCAGCAGGAGAGAACATTTGGGCCAAATGACGGCATTCCGATTGATCCCGGAAAAGGATGGCTGCTCGTGCTCAGCGAAAAACCCTGACCTGGTTCTCAATGGGATGAGTGGAATGGGATAACGCATCGGAGTGACATCGGGAGACGAAGAGCGCTTCCCGCATATCAACGTCGCAGATCCACAAAAAAAGGCGGTGCATGATCTGCGCCGCCTTCCTGCATGGTGTGATGAGATGACCGATGTCACCAGGTCATATCATCCGTCACCCCTTGTCTGCCCGAGCGGACAAGAGGCAGCCAGATCTTGAACGTTGTGCCCCCTTCTGAAAAACTTGTAAACGTCACCTTCCCGCGCAGGTATTGCTCCCCGAGAAGTTTCATACTGTACGTGCCGAGACCTCGGTTCGCCCCTTTGGTTGAGAACGAACGCTGAAACACCTGCAGCTGGACGTGTCGCGGCATGAAGCGCGGGTTGTGCACGA
Organism: Ignavibacteriales bacterium; assembly: GCA_026390595.1. NCBI lineage: Bacteria > Pseudomonadati > Ignavibacteriota > Ignavibacteria > Ignavibacteriales > Ignavibacteriales bacterium. Next base: position 128,399 of record JAPLFQ010000021.1, on the reverse strand, counting down.
GAAATTCGATCCCTGTCTTGCTTGACCGGCTGGAGAGCTGGATTGTCTCGTTGTCGCCGGATGCCTCCAGAGCATTCTTCACCATATTTCCCACGACGCGCCGGAGCAGCGTCGGGTCTGTGAGAAACTCGATCTCCGATGATGTGGAATCGACCTGGAGCGTCTTGAATCTCGCTGCATCATGATTCTTATAAGCATCGCAGATTTCGTGCATGAAGGCCACCGACTTCGTCGGGATGAAGGTGATCGACAGCTCGTTGTTTTCAGCTGCGACCAGGTCTCTCTGTGCCTTAATTTCTTCGACGAGCTGCTGTGCGAGCTCGAGGATGGGAGTCTTGAGTTCTTCCGCCTCTGAAGAATCGGAATGCTTCAGGAGCTCAATGAATCCCCGAAGACCTCCCGCGGTATTCAGGACGTCATGGAAGAAAATGCGCTCGAGGGCTCTTCGTCGTTTCTCGTGGCTGATGTCGGACACGGCGAAGATGGTGAACTGATAGTCGTCTTCTTTGAGCGGCGATGCATAGACCCTGAGGTCGAGAGGTTCGACAATGTCCTTGCGTGCCAGGTGCCATTCCTGCGCAGACACGTTTCCAAGCTGGCTGGAGAGAATAGCTCCGATGGCGCCGCAGGCCCGGCAGAACTCCGATGTGCCGCATCCTCCGGGCGTTTCGTTTGCGTGAACGCATTGAAGCGCTTCGCCGAAACGCTGTCCAAGGAACGACCCAGTCTCGCGGGCCCCCATGAACCTGTAGAACTTGTCGTTTGCGAGGACGATCTGGCGCTCTTTGTTCAACACCAACACGATGTCAAACACCGAACTGATGAAGCTATGGAGCAGCGGTATCTGCGGGAGTTTCCGCGCTTGGGTGAGAATTTCTTCCCGCGTCGCCCGTTCAGCCGGGGCGAATTCGGTTGCGAGTGGTTCGGGAAGCCGGGGGATAAACCTGAGTGGCTGGGCGCCCGGGTGGGAAGGGCGTTCGCCGTCTCCGGAATCAACCGGCAGTTTTCTTGAATTCATTTGATTCAACCTTTAGTGCGGTGCGGGGTCACTCCCATGAAGCAACAACCACCAGGAGAAGATACGACCGATCTCCCAATTCTCCTAATGATTATGCACAACCGAGAACCAGACGTCGGTGTGTACTGCGAACTTCCATTGGTGTTTCGAGAAAGATGAGAGAGGCTTATCTCCAGCTCAGCGCTTTGCGGTAAGAAGCCTGTTGAATAATACACCAACAGCGGATGACGGGCGGTGCCTTGAATCACCCTCTTCTCTGGCGCTTGGGCCAGTGGTACCAAAAACTTGTAGCATTCTGAGGAGAATTTACTTAACATCGAATTGACAATAAACTCTGGTTCGCCTACTATGGCATTCCCTTATCGCGTCCTCGCTATTGATGATTCACCCCACTTTCGCATACTCATAACGAAATTGCTGAAACGATTCGGGTTTGAGTCTGTCGAGACCGGAGAGAATGGAAAACTGGGGTTGCAGAAGTTTGACACCTTCAATCCTCATGTCGTGTTCCTTGATGGCATCATGCCTGAAATGGACGGCCTGACAGTTCTTCGGTCGATCAAGCAAAAAAGCCCCTCCACGATCGTCGTAGTGACTTCCTCTCTCTCGGAGCGTGACAAAGTTCTTCAGTTCAAAGAGAGCGGCGCAGATCTCTATCTGATGAAGCCGTTCGAGGAAGCGAAGCTTCAGGAAGTCGCTCAGAAGGTTGTGGCCATTCTGGAGGCTCGCACGAAGGCAAGCTCATGACATGTCCTCATTGCAGTGTCGAGAATCCGTCCGGCGCGAAATTCTGCAGTTCCTGCGGGTCGGTGCTGGAGAAAGCATGCGGCGAGTGCGGTTTCCTTTCCCCGCCCGACGATCGATTCTGCAGGGCATGCGGCCAGCCCCTCGCGGCTGCAGCCGGCGAACCCACATCTCGACAACCGATTCCCGTAAAACAGTATTCCCGGCAAGATATCGAGGAACTCCTGGTGCTGCGAAGGCTGGTCAGGAAAGAGGAGATTGCCTCGAAAACACTGAACCAGGACGACGTCGACAAACTTTTCGGATAAGGCATGGCCATCACACGCGAGCAACAACAACTGCTGGATGTGCTCGTTGCGGAGAAAATCCTTCGGGCGGACCAGGTTGAATCGAAGCGCGTGATACTTGAAGAAACGGCGCGCCAGAAGGGAATCGCCCGGAGCCTGATTGAAATTCTCTCTGTGCCGGAAGACGACATCGTCAAAGGCATCTGCAAAGCTTTCGGCTTGGCACGCATGAAAATCGCCACCGAAATCGAAACTGCCCCTTCCAACGTACTCACCGAAGACGAGATTCTCCGATACCGCGCAATTCCCGTGTTCCAGATCGGCCTTGAGCTGACGGTTGCTGTCATTGATCCGCTTTCACCAACCGACCGCAATGAGCTTCAAAGAATCACAGGTGGGCGCGTCCTCCCCGTGGTGACCACAATCTCCGACTTCGAGGCAGCGTTCCAGAAATATGGCGGTGCCCTGGACAAGCTTGAACGGATTGGCTCATCGCTCGACCTGTCGAAATACGATATGCGTAATCGTGGTACAGGCACGTCAGTGCGCGGCATGGACCTCGAGACCGAAGCGTCGATGTCAAAGATGGTGGACGAATTGCTTCTTCGCGCGGCGAAGTCAGGTTCGAGTGACATTCATATTGAGCCGGGAGAAGAGGAATTGATGATCCGCTTCAGGGTTGACGGCGTTCTTCAGCGGATCGTCTCACTGCCGATGTCATATCACCAGGGACTCATCGCAGTCATCAAAGCGCGGGCAGGTATGGATATGTTCGAGCGGACGATACCGCTTGACGGAAGAATCACGCTCACGTTCGCCGATCGGGTGTTCGATGTCCGAATCAACACGCTCCCTCTGTTGTATGGGGAGAAGATGGTGCTGCGGCTCCTGAGCAAGACATCGATGATCCTGAGTCTCGACAACCTCGGCTTCTCGAAGGAGAATCTCGTCAAGTTTCGTTCCTTGCTGACGGTTCCGAACGGCATCGTGCTTGTCACGGGTCCGACGGGCAGCGGCAAGACGACGACGTTGTACGCCGGATTGAATGAGATGAAAAACGTCGGCCGGAACATCACGACGGTCGAGAATCCGGTGGAATACAAGCTCGATCTCATCAACCAGGTGCAGGTTGTCGCCGAGCGTGGTCTGACTTTTGCCGCGGCACTCAGGGCGATCCTCCGCCAGGATCCAAACGTTGTTCTCATCGGCGAGATCCGCGATGCTGAAACCGGAACGATTGCCACCGAAGCAGCGCTGACGGGACATCTTGTCCTCAGCACCATGCACACCAACGACGCCATTGGAGCGATCCCGCGTATGATCAACCTTGGTGTGGAACCCTTTTGGGTCAGCGCGTCCATCATCGGTGTGTTGGCGCAGCGGTTGGTGAGGAAACTCTGCGTCCGATGCTACGAAGAGTACGAGCCTGAAAGTACTAAACTTGAATCTTCAGGATTACTCAACCTCCCGCTCGGCACAACCCTGTTCCGGCCCCGGGGATGCAGTTCCTGCAACGGCATCGGCTACAAAGGCCGTGTGGCAATGCACGAAGTTCTTGCCGTAACCGATGACATGCGCGACCTGATCTCCAGTGAGGTTACGACGACAAAACTCAGGGCCCTTGCGGTCAAGGGTGGGTTCCGGGAGATGTACTTTGATGGATTGCAGAAGGCCCTTGCGGGCATCACGTCGCTCGAAGAAGTGCTGCGCGTGACACGCCGCAACTGATGGTGATCACGCAGGTTGACCCGCGACGAATCCTGTGCGGCCGATCGAGCCCCCTGTTTTCACTCCGCCAGATACACCGTTGATGTGCAGCACACCGCGCTTCTCAGCATCCGCTAAATTCCATATCAAGAGTTCAGGCCGCACCAGGCGATGTCCCACACGTGGAGCTTTACCATGAGTACGCACCGAATCCGAATCACACTGTTCGCGTTTGCGATCGTACCGTCTCTTCTTCAGGCCAATCCTCAACAGTCCGCGCAGGAAATCCGGATCAACATCCGGCAGGTTGTCGATTCGCTGAACCCGATCGATGCGGGCACGTTTCTCAACGGCTATCGTAAGACGCTCTCCGGCCAGCTCATCTCGTATCGTTCGTCTCATCCCGACGCCGACGTCGCTCTTCTGGTACGGGCTCGTAAGGAAGTCCGCTCCATTTCGTGGGAGACGGATACGATTCCTGATATCTATGCCGGTGACCACTATCGATTTATCTGGATTGCAGGTCTGGAACACGCCGGGTTTCAAAACGCGGAGGGGCCGCATCTGTTCCACCTTAGCGTCAACGGTGAGCGTTGGTTTACGTTCAAAAACCTGAAGGACTCAACAGCGAAATCATGGAACGTGAAAGCCGCGAATGGGGCTCAACTGTCTTTTGAGACCGTGACAGTCGATAGGGTTGGTGACCTCTTCGGGACAATGCATCTGGACATCCCCAAGAAGCTTGTCGTTCCCGGAAAGCCCCTGGTTCTGCAAGTGCTCGGCGAGGATGACCGGAGCGACGACTGGTTCATGACGTTTCAATACAGCTTCAGCTTCGAGCCACGCATCCGAATGGAGCCGGTCGTGTTGCGCGAGCAAACGGGTCGGTCACAGGTCCTGAGGTTGAGTCTTGACAACCTGCGGTCAGGAAGGGATATTCAGATCTTCCTCCCCGCGGGGGGAGGCTCGATCACTGAGCCGCTGCGTGTCGGGTCAAACGTTTTCTTTGTTCCGGTGCCAGCTGTCCAGTCATCAAGAGAGATCTCGGTATCCTTCAACGTGAATGACAATCCGGTCAGCAGGAAGTTTGTCACCATCCGGCCGGTGAACAAGCGCGACATCTATTTTCTCTCGTACTCACACAACGACATCGGCTATACCGACCTGCAGTCGAACATCGAGAAAAAGCAATGGAGAAATCTCGATGAAGCGTTACGGCTGATAGCCCTGACAAAGGACTACCCGCCGGATGCCCGGTTCAAGTGGAACATGGAAGTCGTCTGGGCGCTTGACGGATATCTGAAGCAGGCATCCGACTCGAGGCGCAAGGAGGTGATGGATGCGGTCAGGAGCGGGAGCATCGGGCTCAACGCACTGTATGCGAATATTCTGACAGGGTTGGCGAACGCGGTGGAGATGAATCACTTCACAGAGCGGGCACGAACTCTCCAGTCTGAGTATTCAGTACCTATCACAACAGCGCTCGTGTCCGACATCCCCGGCTTCACATGGGGTATCGTGCCGGCGCTCGCCCAATCAGGCGTGAAGTACTTTTCCATTTCACCGAATCCGGGGGACCGCATCGGGTTCACGATAGAGGAGTGGGGGGACAAACCCTTCTACTGGCAGTCGCAATCGGGCAAGGAGAAGGTTCTCACCTGGGTTGCCGGCGAAAGCTACGCCAGCTTTCATGAGGGGGATTTGAGCAAGCTCGGAGACGACAAGATATTCAAACTCCTGAGGAAGCTTGACGATCGGAAATATCCGTATGAAATCGTCCAACTTCCCTACACGGTAGGTGGAGACAACGGGCCTCCGGACCCCAAGCTCTCCGACTACGTCCAGAAATGGAACGAACGGTACGCCTCGCCCCGCCTCATCATCGCAACGCATCGCCAGTTGTTTGAGGAATTCGAGCGCCGCTACGGCCCGACGCTTCGGACATTTTCCGGCGACTTCACTCCCTACTGGGAAGATGGGGCGGCTTCCTCAGCGTATGAGACAGCCGTCAATCGCCGCGCGGCAGACAGGCTGATACAGGATGAGGCCCTCTGGTCGATGCGCGCACCCGCAGTGTTCCCCCGGCAGGACTTCGCGTCGGCGTGGCGGAATGTGATTCTCTACGACGAACACACCTGGGGTGCGCACAACAGCATTTCGGAACCTGACCTACCGTTCGTCAAGGGACAGTGGGAGATCAAGCGGCGCTTCGCCCTTGATGCTGATAGTCTTTCGAAAGTACTCGAGCAACAGCCAATGCCGCAGGATCAGCAGAAGAGGGATGGAGTGTTCGATGTCTATAACACGCAATCGTGGGCGAGAACGGACATCCTCTATTTCACGCCGGATCAGAGCGCGATCGGTGATCGAGTCGTGAACGCAGAAGGGAAGCCAATACCGTCTCAAAGACTTTCCACAGGTGAGCTGGCTGTGCTCATGAAGAACATGCGCCCCATGAGCTCAGCGCGGATCACCCTGAAGAAGGGGACTGCCGCTTCAGAGGGGAGCGTCAATGCCTCTGGTGCTCTCGTCGAAAACGATATCCTCTCGGTCTCTGTGAACAAGACGACCGGCGCCCTCGACGATTTCCAATGGAAAAGGAATGGCCTGCGGATTGTCGACCTCAACCGTGGTAGAGGGCTGAACGAGTTTTTGTATGTCCCCGGCAAGGATCCCTCAGATGCCAGACGGATTTCGAATGCAAAGGTGGGTGTGAAGGAAAAGGGGAAGCTGGTTTCGTCACTCATGGTCGAGGCAGATGCGCCCGGCTGCAGGAAGTACTCCTACGAGGTTCGGGTGATCGATGGCATCGACCGGATCGATATCATCAATCGTTTGGACAAATTGGCGGTCAGGTCGAAGGAAGGGGTCCACATCGGTTTCCCGTTTGACCTCCCCGAGGGAGTCCTGCGGTACGACGTGGCGCACGGCATCGTGCGGCCTGAGGTTGATCAACTCGCGGGAGCGTGTAAGAACTTCTTCTCGGTTGTGAGTTGGGTGGACATCTCGAATGATCAGCGGGGTGTTACGTGGGCAACGCCAGATGTGCCGCTCATTGAGATCGGCGACATCACGGCGGAGAAGCCCTGGATGAGGGATATCAGCACGGCACAGAATTTCTATTCGTACGCAATGAACAACTACTGGCACACAAACTACAAGGCAGACCAGGAAGGGGAGATGGTGTTCCGATACTCGGTCAGGCCGCACGGGGCCTACAGCCAGCTTGAGGCAGCAAGGTTCGGCATCGAGCGCCGTCAGCGGCTCGTCGTATTGCCTGCAAGCGGAGATGGAAAGACCGAAGTGCCGCTCTATGAGATAGAGCCTGCGGGACTCATCGTTCTTTCGACGAAGCCAATACCTGACAACGCGGGTTGGATTCTGACCATCTACAATCCGACTGATCAGAAGCGGTCGGCAAAGCTGCGCTGGAACAAGAGCATGCCGGTGTCAATCCATGCGAGTGATGCGTTCGAGATTACGGGCGGGCAAATCGAAGGGGGAATCGAAGTTCCGGCTTATGGAAGTGTGTTTGTGCGAGTGAATCCGAAGTAGAAAGCAGGTGAGGTGCCACGCACCCAGTTGAGAAGGCCGACTTCTGCCCAGCGAAACCAGCAAGAAATCGGACTTCTACCGTGAAGGTGCGTGGCACGTACCTAGAGCCCTGTCATCTGTGCACTGACTTCCCACAGGCGATGAGCGACGCTTTCGTCATATGAAATCCTGGACGACCGGATCTCTTTCTCGTCGAGGAAGTACTTGCCTGTTACTCCCTCCACTTCCGGAGACGACGCGAGCCAGATGACCGTCTCGGCTCCTTTCTCTGCGCTTCTCATGAAGATATCGAGGTGCTTGAAAACGAAGCCTGCAACCCCCGAGAGTTGCTTTCCGAAGTTCGTCCGCACCGAACCGGGGTGCAAGGTGTTGACCGTGATAGTGGTGCCGGGCGTCCGGCGCGCAAGTTCGTAGGTGAACAGAATGTTTGCAGCCTTCGATCGGGCATACGATTTCATAGGGTTATAGCCGTGTTCGTACTGTATGTCGCTGAATTTCATCGTTCCGAATTGATGCGCCTGGGAGCTGACATTCACGATTCGGGCCGAAGGGGCGGCACGAAGCATCTCGAGCAGAAGGTTGGTCAGAAGAAAATACCCCAGGTGATTCAGAGCCAGGGTCAATTCGATGCCATCGACCGTCAGAATCCTCCTGTCGAATATCCCGCCGGCATTGTTGACGAGGACATCGATTCTCGGATGATCCGTTTTGATTTGCCCCGCCAGTTTTCGAATGTCCCTCTGTGACGAGAGATCAGCGATGTAGACATGCACATCCGCGTTTCTTGTTTTCTCAATAATCTCGGCCCGCACTCTCTCTCCCTTCTCCTTGTTTCGAGAAACTATCAGAGTTGTTGCCCCCTGGCGGGCCAGAGAATGAGCTGTGACCTCGCCAATTCCGGACGTCGCGCCGGTGATGAGGCATATCTTGCCGTCGGTCATTCGGTCCCTCCTGTACTTTGTTGACTAACTGGGTTTTCTTGCCTAATATAGCGCCACAACTTGCCTCACGCAAGTGCGGTCGTAGTGAAACTGCTCCCATTCGTTCCATGGCGGGAGCGAGACCCTCTCTGCTTTGTCTTCAAAACGTCTTTTGCCCCGGCTCATTCAGCGAGCCACAATGAGAAAAGAAAGGCACGCCCATGAGACTCCTCTTTTCGCTCTTCTTCGCCGTCATCTGTGTCGCGCGTTCCCAACAACCACAACAGAGGGACTATCTCCAGGAAACGAAGGCGCAGCGCGAAGCGCGCATGCAATGGTGGAGTGAGGCAAGGTTCGGCATGTTCATTCACTGGGGGTTGTACTCCATCCCCGCAGGTGAATGGAAGGGGAGCACAAACCACGCCGAGTGGATCCGGACGACGGCGCAGATCCCGCTCACGGAGTACGACAAGTTCGTCGGACAATTCAATCCCGTCAAGTTCAACGCCGTTGAGTGGGTGCGGATGGCAAAGAACGCAGGGATGAAATATATCACCATCACATCGAAGCACCACGATGGCTTCTGCCTCTTCGACTCGAAGTACACGGAGTTCGATGTCATGTCGACGCCGTTCAAGCGCGATATCATGAAAGAGCTGGCAGACGCGTGCCACAAGGAGGGAATCAAAATCTGCTGGTATCATTCGATCATGGATTGGCATCACCCCGATTACCTTCCACGGCGCGAATGGGAGAAGGATCGTTCGGCCGCGGGAGCTGAGTTCGACCGCTATTTTCAGCATCTCAAGAACCAGCTCAAGGAGCTGTTGACGAATTACGGTGAGATCGGCGTGCTCTGGTTCGACGGGGAATGGGAGTCAACCTGGAACACGAAGTACGGGACTGAACTCTATAACTATGTGAGAAGTCTGCAGCCAAACATCATCATCAACAACCGCGTCGGAGCCGGACGATCGGGGATGGAAGGATTCACCAAGGCCGGTGAGTTCGCTGGCGATTTCGGCACGCCGGAACAGGAAATCCCGGCGACCGGGTTGTCGGGAGTCTCATGGGAAACCTGCATGACAATGAACGACAATTGGGGCTTCAACAAACACGATGACCGCTGGAAATCAACGGATGACCTGGTTCAGAAGCTGGCCGACATTGCTTCCAAGGGGGGCAACTTCCTCCTCAATATCGGTCCGACATCCGAAGGCGTGTTTCCTCAGCCTGCTATCGATCGCCTCGGGCAGCTTGGTGACTGGATGAAAGTCAACGGTGAGGCGATCTATGAGACCAAAGCAAGTCCTTTCAAGAATCTCGAGTGGGGTCGTTGCACACAGAAGACCATCGATGGCGGCGTACGGCTCTATCTCCATGTTTTCAAATGGCCTGCCAGTGGAAAACTGGTGGTACCGGGAATCCTGAATGAGCCAAAGATCGCGTACCTCCTTGCCGACCGGGAACGACAGCATCTTCTGGTGCGCAGACAGGAGGATGCCATCGTGATCAACGTTCCGGGGAAGGCGCCCGATCCGATCAACAGTGTCATCGTGCTGGATGTGCGTGGAAATATCGATGTGACGAGTCCGCCAAAAATCGGGGCGAAGTTCGAAGTGTTCATCGATGGGCTGGATGTCAGCGTTGGATCGGAGCGGGAGAAAGTTGAAATCCGGTACTCGCTTGACGGGAGCCTTCCTACAGCGAATTCCAAACTGGTGGCTGGTCCAATCAGGGTGACGGAAACAACGACTGTGACCGCACGGTGTTTCTGTGACGGAAGTCCGGTGAGCGGCCCGGGGTCTGCCACGTTCACGAAGGTCTCTCCAAATCCCGCTGTGAACATCGCAGGTCTCGCGGCCGGGATACAATACTCGTGCTATCAGGGAGATTGGAACGTCCTGCCGGATTTCGGCAAACTCAAACCGGTGAAAGAAGGCGTGACATCAGTCTTTGATATCTCTCTAGGGGCTCAACCTGAGTATTTCGGTCTCGACTTCAACGGGTTCATCAGAGTTCCGGAAAACGGAGTCTACGCATTCTCCACAGAATCGGATGACGGAAGCCGGCTCTTTGTCGACGGGAAGATGATAGCAGACAATGATGGCTTGCACGGCAATCGTGAAGTGAAGGGGGTTGTCGCACTTGCCGTCGGTCTGCATGGGATTCGTGTCCAGTATTTCCAAAAAGGAGGGGGACGCGATTTGAAGGTCTTCGTCGAAGGTCCCAAAGGTGAAAAGCTGGTGATTCCGGCTTCGATGCTGTTCTATCAGCAGAAGTAAATGAACGCTGAGCCTTGCCTCGATCACATTTTTTCGGGAAATGAGATCGCCCATGAATAGCCGTGGATTCTGCTCCATAGTTGTGGTGCTGATACTGCTTCTCGAGTCCGGGTTTGCTCTGGAGAAGCAGAAGCCTTCCCGATCTCATGATCTGCGGTTCACGTCGCTCGCCAAGTCCTGGGATGAGGGCGTACCGTTGGGGAATGGAATGATCGGTGCGCTCGTCTGGCAGAGGGACAGCGTCCTGCGAATGTCGCTCGACCGGGCCGACTTGTGGGATCTTCGGAAGATCAAGGAATTTGAAAGCCCCGAGTTTAGGTATGCGTGGGTGGTCGAGCAGGCGACGAAAGGGGATTACAAAAAAGCGCAGGAGATGGGAGACGTGCCTTATGATCGGGACGCAGCACCGACGAAACTGCCGGGTGCAGCCCTGGAACTCCCGATTCCGGGCATCAATGACGTCGTGGCCGTTCAACTCCGGCTCGATGACGCCGTCTGCGTCATCAGATGGAAGTCCGGCATTGAATTGCAGACCTTCGTCCACGCCACGGCGCAACGCGGCTGGTTCCGGATCACTGGTCTCAGAGGAAATATCAAACCGCGACTCATCCCCCCGCCGTACGCATTGCCGGACACTGCAAAGGACTCCGGCAACAGTGGTCCCGGCGGCAATGATCTGCGCCGGCTTGGATATCCGCCCGAAAAAGTCATTGAGAGCGATAAGAACCTCTTCTATCGTCAGGAGTGCTATGGCGGTTTCTCGTACACGGTGCACGTCAGTTGGTCGGATATCAGGGACAACGTCCTGACAGGAGAATGGGAGATTCAGCCGAACCATCCGTTCTCATTGAATGAGGGGCGGAAGGCAACGGGCATGGTCCGGTTGGCTGGCAAGATCTCCTTTGATGAGGACCTCAGGACACACAAGGTGTGGTGGCATCGTTACTGGCGTCAGTCTGCCATCCAGTTGCCCGATTCAATACTCGAGAGCCAATGGTACCGGGAAATGTACAAGTTCGGCAGCGCCTCACGCCGTGGTGCGCCTCCGATTACGCTGCAAGCTGTCTGGACAGCCGACAACAGCCGCCTGCCCCCCTGGAAAGGAGATTATCACCACGATCTCAACACGCAGCTGAGCTATTGGCCAGCGTATAGTTCCAACCATCTCACTGAAGGCCTCGCATTTCTGGACTGGCTCTGGTGGTGTAAGCCGGTTGCCGAGCAGTACACGAAGCAGTATTTCGGTACGACGGGGCTCAACGTCCCGGGTGTCTCGACGCTTGCCGGTGAACCGATGGGCGGGTGGATCCAGTATTCGCTTTCTCCGACGGTCTCCGCGTGGCTTTCCCAGCATTTCTATCTCCATTGGAAATACAGCCTCGACCGGGAGTTTCTTCGTACGCGGGCATATCCCTGGATTCGGGGGGTCGGCGTTCATCTCGAAGAACTTTCTGTTCGGGACAGCCTTGGGAGGAGGCAACTCCCGCTGAGTTCGTCACCGGAAATAAACGACAACCGAGTGGATGCGTGGTTCCGCTCCACGACGAACTACGATCTGGCGCTCATCCGCTGGCTGTTCGGGGCGGCATCGGAACTGGCTCTGGAGCTTGGAGATGCTGAAGAATCGGCGCGGTGGAGACAGATCCAGTCCGAATGGCCTGAACTGGCTCGCTCGCCTGCGAACGGAAAGCTTCTCGTCGCTCCCGGCATTGAGCTCAAGGAGTCGCATCGCCACTTCTCGCACCTGATGGCAATTCATCCGCTTGGGTTGCTTGATTGGGATAACGGAGAGCGCGATCGTCAGAGCATCTCCGCTTCGCTTGCAGATCTCGAGCGGCTCGGTACGGATTGGTGGTGTGGATACTCGTACTCGTGGCTCGGAAGCATGTGGGCACGTGCGCGAAACGGTGAGAAGGCGGCGGAGGCGCTCAGGACATTTGCGACCTGCTTCTGTCTTCCCAATAGTTTTCATGTGAACGGAGATCAATCGGGAACCGGAAAATCCAAATTCACGTACCGACCATTCACGCTCGAGGGCAATTTCGCCTGTGCTCAGGGAATTCAGGAGATGCTTCTCCAGAGCCAGAACGGAACAGTCAGGCTCTTTCCTGCGATCCCTGATTCCTGGAAGAACGTTTCCTTTACCAGTCTCCGCGCAGAAGGTGCGCTCCTTGTCTCGGCACACCAGACAGAGGGGAATGTCAGCATTGTGAGAGTCGTTGCCGAAAAAGGCGGAAGGGTGAAGATGGTGAATCCGTTCGTGCGGAGATCTTTCAAGACGACTTCGAAAGGGGTTGGACCTGTCAGTGAGAAGGCCGGATTCCTCGAGTTCGACGCGAAGACAGGAGGGACGATTGAGTTCCATGCCCGGAAATGAAGTTTGCGACGACCGGACGTCGGCATCGAGCTGATGCCGAACAGATGGTTTAGAGTTTCAGCCAGGCTCCACAATGTAGTTTCTGTTAGATCGAATACTGAAATATCTTTCAATTCGGACGACGATGGAAAGAAGAAAAAAGGTTTTTGTCACAGGTTGTTTCGATATGCTGCACAGCGGTCACGTCGCGTTTCTCAACGAAGCGGCGGAACATGGCGATGTGCACGTTGGAATCGGGTCGGACGAGACGGTAGGCAGACTCAAGGGAAGATATCCGATTAACAACCAGGATGAGCGAAAGTACATGCTCGAGGCGCTGCGGTGTGTCACCCGGTGCACAGTGAACGCCGGCTCGGGAATCATGGACTTCGTCGGGAACGAAGATGTGCTGTCGGCGGATATTTTGTTCGTGAATGAGGACGGTCATACTCCCGAAAAAGAGGAATTCTGCCGGAAGAACAACCTCCAGTACGTCATCAGCAAGAGGATTCCGCATGGCGATCTCCCTCCGCGTTCAACAACTGCGTTGAAACGGGAATGCAACGTCCCGTTCCGGATCGATCTTGCCGGAGGCTGGCTTGATCAGCCGTATGTGGCGAAGCATCATCCGGGGGCCGTCGTCACGATCTCGATCGAGCCAACCATCGAGTTCAACGATCGGAGCGGCATGGCTTCGAGCACCCGCCATCGCGCGATCGATCTCTGGCATACTGATATTCCGGCAGGGGACAAGGAGAAGCTTGCCAAGACGCTCTTCGCGTATGAGAATCCACCGGGAACAGAAATCGTGTCCGGTTCCCAGGATGCCCTCGGCATCGTGATGCCCGGCCTCAACAAACTGCATTATGACGGCCGCTATTGGCCCCAGAGCATCGAATCGGTTCATGATGAGCCTATCCTCGGGTTCGTTGAGGACCATCTGTTCCTGCTGACGCTTGAGCCCCGGGTGAGCACCTTCTCCGTGCTGGAAGGGACGAAGATCGATGCGGGCGGAGCACGGCGGCTCGCGGAAGCAACAGATCAATGCTGGGACGCGATCCTGGCGAGGGACTTGGTGCAGTTTGGCAAATACTTCACTCACTCGTTTGACGCTCAGGTGGCGATGTTTCCCCATATGGTTGATGACGCGATCATGTCAGTGATCGATCGCTACAAATCACATGCGCTCGGGTGGAAGCTCTCGGGGGCCGGCGGGGGAGGATATCTGATCCTCATCGCAGAGAACAAAATCGAGAACACGATTCAAGTCAAGATCCGCCGAAAACAAGGGAGTGACTGACATGACCAAACGCTATTGCCTGACGCTCGACCTGAAGAACGACCCGGAGCTGATTCGCCAATACAAATACTGGCATGAAGACAAAAACATCTGGCCGGAGATAACGCGTGGAATCCGGGACGTAGGTCTTGAGGATATGCAGATCTACCTGCGCGGCACGAGGATGTTCATGATTGTCGAGGCCGGAGCAAGCGTAGATTTCGATGCTGCGATGAAGCGGCTTGGCACCTTGCCGCGCCAGAAAGAATGGGAAACATTCGTGGCCAAGTTTCAGGAGCCGCTCCCGGATGCGAAGCCGGGTGAAAAGTGGCTCCCGATGGAAAGAGTTTTCAAGTTGCCGTAATCATCTTCTCGTCACCATTGCTCAATGGAGGTTGCATGAAAGACCATCGAATCAGTAGAAGAGATTTGTTGAAGAAAGGGTCTCTCCTCGCGCTGGGAGCTCCGTTCTTGCACGCCAAAGAAGCAAGCGCATCTGAGCCGGAAATGCTCTCCATTCCACAGGACATGGATTCGTGGAAACCGGATCGGCCGCTGACGGCCATCGTCCTTGGCGCCGGGAACCGGGGCAATGTGTACTCCGGGTACAGTCTGAAATTCCCCGACGAGTTGAAGATCGTCGGCGTGGCAGAGCCTAACGAGTTCAGGAGGAACAGATTTGCGAAGAAGTATCAAATACCGGAGCAGCATCAGTGGGTGACGTGGGAACACGCGCTGAAAGTGCCGAAGTTCGCCGATGCGCTGATCATCACAACGCCGGACCACCTGCACTACGGCCCGGCCATGGGCGGACTCAAAATGGGATATGATATGGTGCTTGAGAAACCGATTTCCCAGTCGTGGAGAGAGTGCAACGACATCATGAAGCTCACCGAGAAGGCGCAGAGGATTGTCGCAATATGCCATGTGCTGCGCTATACTCCGTATTTCAGAAAACTCAAAGAGATCATGAATTCCGGCGAGATCGGGGAAGTTGTCAGCATCCAGCACCTGGAGCCGGTTGAGCATGTCCACATGTCGCACTCGTTCGTCCGGGGCAATTGGAGAAACACAAAAGAATCGAATCCCATGATTCTCGCCAAATCATGCCACGATCTCGACATTCTGCGCTGGATGATCGGCAAGCAGTGCACGAGAGTATCTTCGTTTGGGTCGCTCACATTCTTCAACAAGGCGCACGCGCCGGAAGGATCCACCATGCGTTGTACGGGCGGCTGCAAAGTGGAGTCAACCTGCCCGTTCTCGGCGCTGAAGATCTATTACCGCAATCGCACGTGGCTCACACACCTGGATCTTCCCGCAGAAGGAGATCAGGGGCCGGCAATCATGAAACACCTCACAGAAGGCCCGTACGGCCGCTGCGTGTTCCATTGCGACAACGACGTCGTCGATCATCAGATCACGAATCTCGAATTCGGGGGAAATATCACTGCAGCATTCTCGATGGAGGCTCTGACCTCCTACGCCGGGCGGCGCACTCGCGTCATGGGTACGAAAGGGGACATCGTGGGTGATGAGAACATCTTGACCGTGTTCGACTTCAGCACTCGCAAAACGAAAACCTGGGACGCCAGCGCGGCGATCAAAGTCCAATCCGGTCACGGAGGCGGCGACTATGGCTTGCTGCATGATTTCATTCACGCAGTGAGCACGAAGGATGCGAAAGTGCTTACGTCCACGATCCAGGAATCCATGGAAAGCCATCTGATGGCGTTCAAAGCTGAGGAAAGCCGTCATGGAGGAAAGACGATGGCTGTAAAAATGAGTTGAACTTGCCTTTCATGGGCTCAGCACGTATGAACAATATGGTGAGACCGACGTCCCCTCTCAAATTGCTCATGCTCATGGTTCTGCCGGTCCACTGAGAATATTCGTGTGGATTCTGACGGTGAATATGAGTTCTTTGTCAGATGCGGTGAAGGCTTGAATGAGGACAAATCTGATGCGAAATATGCACGGACTCTCCAATCCGACCTAAGATGAGAAAGAACGATCTCGTTTGCCTCCTTGCAGCCATCGTGACACTCACGTCATCTTCCTATGCCCAACTGGACGCGCGCTGGATTGGCGATTGGAAGGGCATGATGCAGATCTACAGGCTGGGCAAGACTGTTGACAGCGTATCCGTCACGATGACGATCAAACCCTCGGCCAGGCAGGGGAGCTACATCTGGAGAACAGAGTATCACTCTGCGAAACAACCGATGATAAAGGACTATACGCTGCGAACTATCGATGCCGCCAAGGGAATGTACGTCACCGATGAGGGGGAAGGCGTTGAACTAACCACCTATCTCGTTGGGAACAAGATGTATAACGTCTTTGAAGTACAGAACACGATGCTCACTGCCACCTACGATCTGATTGGCAATGAGCTGATTTTTGAAGTGACATCGGGCAAGAAGGAGCCCCCGACAGGGGGAGGGGTCACTAATTACTCGGTGAACAATCTCCAGCGAGTCGTTCTGAAGAGAGCGGATCCCTCTAAGTAGTGACTTCGTGTGCTCACTGTGATCTCCAGCGTTGGAATTTCTCTATGAACACTCTGCGAGACAGGCTGCTGAGAATCATCGCTTCTCTCTTCGTATTGATGAGCGGTGGGTTGTTTTCTCAAAATCCGATCACGCCATCCGGCGTCTACATTGCAGATCCTTCGGCACACGTTTGGCCGGACGGCAAGATGTATATCTACGGTTCGTTGGATGAAAGCCCGCAGTACTACTGTTCGTGGAAACATCACGTCCTTGTGACGGATGATCTAAAGACCTGGAAAATCTACCGGAATGCCTTCTCCTCGAAGGGAGACGGAGACGCCGTCTCATACAACGACGATCTTCTCTTCGCCCCTGATTGTGCGGTGAAGAAAGACACTTTCTATCTCTACTATTGCCAGCCAAGTCGCAAGGTGCCGGAAGGGGTTGCGACATCCACGAGCCCAACGGGTCCCTTCGAACATGGTCAGGCGCTCGATCTGGGCGGACAAAACCAGATCGATCCGTCGCTGTTCATCGACGATGACGGCCAGGCGTACTATCTGTGGGGACAATTCACCATGAAAATGGCGAAAATGAAGCCCACCATGCGCGAACTGGATCTGTCGACAATCAAAGATAGCGTGCTGACGGAAGGAGAACATTTTTTTCACGAAGGTGCATTCCTTGCCAAACGAAACGGCATCTACTATCTGATCTATTCCGACATCAGCCGGTCCGAAATGCCGACGTGTATCGGTTATGCAACCAGCACGTCACCGTTCGGTCCATATAAGTACGGCGGAGTCATCGTCGACAACGACCATTGCGACCCGGGCAATTGGAATAACCATGGCTCCATTGTGAAATTCAGGGAGAAGTGGTACGTTCTCTATCATCGCTCCACGCACGGCTGCAACACGATGAGGAAAGCATGTATCGAACCGATCCGGTTCAATCCAGACGGATCGATCCCGGAAGTTGAAATGACCTCCCAGGGAGCCGGCGATCCCCTGCCTGCCACTTCCACGATCGATGCTGAACGAGCGTGCCTTTTGTATGGCAACGTCAGAATCCAGGCGTTCGCATCCGATAACGAAGAGCTTGCAGGAATGGGGAACGGTGACAAGGCGGTTTTCAAATATGTGGACTTCAAGGCGGGTGTGAAGAGCATTTCTCTTCGCGTCGCTCCGGGTGAAAACGGGGGACGGATTGTCGTTGCCATCGACCAGCCGTGGCACAAGAGACTGGCCAATATCACTATTCCCGGGACGAAGGGAACGAAAGAGTGGCAGACTCTGACGTTTGATGTTGAACCTGTTGCGGGGGTACACGCGCTGTGGCTTCAGTTCTTTGGGAAGGGCAGCCAGATGTTCTCGATCGATTGGCTCAAGTTCAACTGAGATGGGCATACAGATTTGAACTATCATTTTCCACCAGGGTAATAAGAAGGAGCACAGAGCATGATCTCACGCCGGAGTTTTCTGAAAGTCGGAGGCTTGTCCATCTCGGCAGCCGGATTTGCCAGCAGCCTGTTCGCAAACACCTCGTCTTCGCAGGAGGCCAAGCTTCAGAACATGGTATCGGGTGTGAAACCCCTGACGCCGGAAGACTATGAAGAGCGTTTGGAGCAGGCCCGGAAACTGATGGCGAAAACGAACATGGATGCATTGTTCGTGAGTGGCGGATCTGATCTTGGCTACTTCACGAACGTCAACTGGTTCCTCAGCGAAAGGACGTTCGGAGGGATCATCAATCGCAAAGGAAAGACAATCTGGGTTTGGCCTGCCTTCGAGGCAGAGAGCGCCAGGGAAATGATACCGAAGGAACAGGAGCTTCGCACCTGGGAGGAACATGAGAATCCGTTTCAGTTGATCGGCGGAGTGATGAAGGATCTTGGTGCCGCATCAGGAAGGCTCGGCATTGCTCCTGCGACGCGGAGTTTCGTTGGCTTCGGACTCAAGAAGGAAGTTCCGGGACTGGAACTCGTCAATGGAGCGGTCATCAGCGAAGGGTGCAGGGGCATCAAGTCTCCGAAAGAACTTGCGTATATGGAACTTGCGAACAAGATCACCAAGCTCGCATATGCTGAAGGCTTCAAACAAATCAAGGAAGGCATGTCCCCGCGCGATCTTTCGGGCGCCATCAGTTCTGCTCATCAGCAGATGGGTGTCAGAGGGAGCGGCGGACCTCAGTTCGGTTTGAGCACCGCGTTCCCCCATGGATCGCGGGCTCAACGTACGCTCCATGACGGAGACGTTGTTATGGTGGACGGTGGATGCAGCGTCGAGGGATTCCAATCGGATGTCACCCGGACGGTCGTATTTGGAAAGCCCACCGACAAGCAAAAAGCAGTTTGGGATATCGTGAAGAAAGCTCAGTCAGCTGCCCTGAAAGCGGCCCGACCGGGCGTCCCGTGTGAAGAGGTCGACCGTGCCGCCCGGAAGGTGATTGAAGATGCAGGATACGGTCCGGGGTACAAATACTTTGCCCACCGTCTCGGGCACGGAATCGGCATGGACGGTCATGAATTCCCCTACCTCGTGAAAGAGAACAAGCTCAAACTGCAGACTGGCATGACGTTCAGTGATGAGCCGGGAATCTACATCTACGGCGAATTCGGCATCAGGATCGAGGATTGCTTCGTGGTTACCGAAGATGGGGGCCGTTTCTTTGGTGGAATGGAAGCAACAGCAATCGACAAGCCCTTTGGCGAAGCGTAGCTGTTTCCGTTGTTTTGGGTCACCAAAACGACGATGAACCGTGTCTGAGCCGCTGAGCGGAGTATCACCTCGCCCGGCAGGTGCGCTCCGAACTGATTGATCTTCGATTTCTTGTCGGAACTCGATGCGTGCACGAGCACGTTCATGTAGTGATGAGCATCGATGGAAATCTGGAGGAGAGCCTACAATCGCTGGATAATTCGATACTTACGCCGTACCTTCAGTTGCCAGCCGTATCTGCTCTATTCTTCATGTTTCGCTACACCGCGGACGGGCTGTTATTACCGCTCTCCTCGACTCATATCAAATGAAAATGCCTCGCAGTATCTGAAAGGTGTCACGCGTATGAGACCATACAAGAATCGTCTGTCGTTCCTCTGCTTGCGCCCGCTGGCCATTCTTCTTGTTGTCGCGTACTCCTTTTCCTTTGGTCGGCCTCAGCGAGAGCAGAAGTCACAACCATCGATACAAAAAGCTCTGACGATTGAAAACCAGCAGGTGCGATGCACAGTCCAGCTCGACGGGGCAAAGCTGGTCTCCGACGGCCTCGAAGCATTGCCTGCGTGGGCATCGAGTCTCGGAGGAAGCGCGACGAGCATCGAAACTGACGCCGATTTCGCAATCGACCTGATGTACACCGATTGGGACGCACCGGGGAAAGCAAACAACGCCGACAATTTGATCACATTTACAAAAAGTTCATTTCTCTACCAGCGCCAGGAGACTCGTGAAACATCAGACGGCGCGAGGGAGCTTGTGCTCTACTTCGGTGGATTGGGGCACTCCATCCAGCTCGTCATGACGTATCGTCTTGAACCGAAGACGTTTTATGTAAAGAGGAACATTGCGCTTGTCGATACGACATTGAACCGGCATTTTGTGCGCTTCATCTGGCCGCGCTCGGGAGAAGTACTGGGTGTAACAAAAGTGATCAAGGATGGTGGTTTTGGCCAACCCGTCGCTGTTCTCCTGAAACGGGGAGGAGCGTTTTTCGGAGACGAGTACCCGGCGTCAGACAATCGTCTGTCCGCACTCTCAAACGGGAAGTACCTGATCAAGTGCGGGGCAGAGATGGGCGAGCGCATCGGGAGGACGTTGCTCGCAAGCGATTGGTCGGTGGAGGGTATCACTCCGGATCCGTACGTGAAGCTCTGGTTCTCCAGGTATGTGGACAATATTCGTGTGGCGCCGCTGCGATCGTTTTCACTGTACAACACATGGTACGATCTGCGATCGCCGGAATACCCGCGTTGGTCGAAGGACAATGTGATGGGCATCGAGACGTCCTTGAAGATGGTCGATATCCTGCGGCGGAACATGATTGAGAAGCATCACATCCAGCTGGACGCGTTTGTCCTTGACGACGGGTGGGACGTGTACAAGAGCGATTGGGTGCTGAGAAAAGAGCAGTGGCCTAACGGGTTGAAGCCTTTGGCAGACGAACTCGGCAAGACAAACACGAGCCTTGGTGTCTGGATCGGTCCCACGGGCGGCTATTCGTTCCATTCGCAGCGGTTCAATTGGATGAAGGAACATGGGTATGAGACCGTTGGCGACATGATGTGCGTTGCCGGAAAGAACTATGCCGCGCTCTTGCGTGGCCGGGTTTCGGACTTTGTGCAGAATGACGGTGTCGGATATTTCAAATGGGATGGCATCCAGTTCTCCTGCAGCGAACCGAATCACGGCCATCCCGTCGATGTGTATTCGAGGAGAGCTGTGCTGAACTCGGTTGCATCGATGTCCAAGGCTGCACGCGACAGGAACCCCAACATGTTCCTGAATATCACCTCCGGCACCTGGATGAGCCCGTGGTGGGTCACATACGCCAACACAATCTGGATGCAGGGTGCAGACTATGGATTTGCCGATGTCCCGTCGATAAGCTCACGCGACGGTTCCATTACGTACCGCGACTTTGTCCTGTATGAAGACTGGAAGCTTAAGGGGCTCTGGTTTCCCATCTCGAACCTGATGACGCACGGTATTATCAAGGGAAAGAACTTCTCCGTCGGGAATGCGGCCGAGCCGCTTGACAAATTCACCGACGATGTGCTTTTGTACTTCGCACGCGGGGTGGCAATGTATGAGCTCTACATTTCGCCCGATATCCTCTCCGATGGTGAATGGACCTCGATCTCCCGCTCGATGGCTTGGGCGCGGAAAAATTTTGATGTTCTGATGAATACAGAGCTGGTTGGCGGAAACCCGATGAAGGGGGAGACGTACGCCTATGTGCACTACAAGGGAGCGAAAGGAATCATAGCTGCCCGCAATCCCGTCATGGAAGCCTCCAAGGTGGATGTGGAACTGGCAGTCTCACAGGGGCTCGACCCGAAAGCCTCTTCTTTGGTATTGCAGCGGCTCTATCCGACTCGCTGGACTTCCCCGAAGCTCTACAAGGCAGGAGACAAGATCACCCTTCCGCTTGATGGCTTCGAAACTGCGGTCTACGAGCTCTTTCCGATACAAGATGCTACTGAACCGCTTCTTGCCGGAGCAGTGTACGATGTCGTCGGCAACGATCATGTCGCATGGAAATCCGTGGTTCATTCGGTAACTCCGGATTTCAGGATACTCAATCCGTCAGTTCTCAGATCAGAAGCAGATGCTTCGAATACAATCCGCGATTTGCAGATGGGGCTCACCGGAGGCCGATCGGCCGCCGTCGTCGGTGACGTGAAGATCGACGGGTCCCAGAGTTCGACCGGCGTGGTCGCTGTCACGTTCACCGCCGCAGAGAATGCAGCGGATGCAATGATGGCCGTCCTCCTTGCGCAGGACAATTCCACCAAGGCAAAAACAACATTGAAAGTGACGGCGCAGGTTGACGGACAAGACACAAAGGTATCGACGGAATACCAGGAGGGAAAGTCGCAATGGTACACAGTCGCTGTGACGCCTGGAAGGCATAGTTTGACCCTGAAGATTGCGCCGACGAAAGACAGCCTCTCCTGGCAGGGGAAGGCGACAGCCTGGTTTGTCGCGAAGCAGCGGCAGAACACGAAGGTTTTGGAAATAGCTCTTAAGCAGTCTCCGCTGGAGCGATCACTCCCACCGATCGTCTGGCAAAGCGGTGAAGTGCGGAAGAACTTGAAATTGGGAGAGGTGAAGCTTTCCGCAGCGAAATTGAAGTAGTGTGAACCGATAACAGGTGCGTATGAGCGAGCAGTTGACTGATCGGCGTGAAGCCTTGTTGAAACTATCCCATGAGCTGGGGCGTGAGGATCGCGGATGGGCGATCCTGGGCGAAGGAAACGCGTCAGCTCGCGTTGACACTGAGAGCTTTCTTGTGAAGGCGAGCGGTAGCAGCCTCGGAACGCTGCGTAAGGAAGAACTCGTGCAATGCAAATCGCTGCAGTTACTGAGTCTCATGGACAGACGGAGTGCGACAGACCAGGAGGTCGATTCCGCTCTCTATGCATGTAGAGTGGGAGAGGATACGAAGAAGCCATCAGTTGAAGCGGTTTTCCACGCTTATCTCCTGAGCTTGCCGGGTATTGCGTTCGTAGGTCATACGCATGCTCCGGCGGTAAACCAGGTGCTCTGCTCGCGCCGAGCGAGGGAATTTGCAGTGAAGAGAATATTTCCGGACGAGGCTATTTGTTGCGGAACCGAATCGGTCTTCATTCCGTACA
Source organism: Ignavibacteriales bacterium (assembly GCA_026390595.1). Taxonomy (NCBI): domain Bacteria; kingdom Pseudomonadati; phylum Ignavibacteriota; class Ignavibacteria; order Ignavibacteriales; species Ignavibacteriales bacterium. Next base: position 105,395 of record JAPLFQ010000021.1, on the reverse strand, counting down.
CGGACCCTGGTCTGAAACTTGCACAAGCTATCAAGAAGACCACTGAATCATACCATAAACGAAAGAGAATCTATCCTCGGGTCATCGTGCTTCAGAACCATGGCATTATCACGATCGGCGGAACGACGCAAGCCGTGCTTGCCGCGATGATGATGGCAGAAAAGGCTGCAACGATCTGGGTGGGGGCAGTCGCTTTGGGTGGACCTGTATTTATGACGAAGCAACAGGTCGACCGGATTGCTACCAGACAGGACGAAGAGGTTCGTCGTCGTGCGATGGGAATTTGAGGTCAAAGGGAGAAAATCTTGGAAACGCGAAAATCGTACCGCTTTGTAAACTATCTTTGGGATGATGCCGTCGCTGCAAAGCTCGATCCCGTGGGACAGCTGATCTACCGCTCCAATCTGCTGGGAACCGATCAGCGCATCACAAATACGGGCGGAGGAAACACTTCGGCGAAGGTGAAGGAAATCGATCCGATGACCGGACTCCTGGCAGAGGTCCTTTGGGTCAAGGGCTCAGGCGGAGACCTGCGGACTTCGACGAAAGAGAACTTCTCCTCTCTCTATCAGGAGAGACTTCTCGCATTGCAGCCGAAGTATCTGAGGGCAGGGAAGAAGGGGCCGAAAAGTGAGATCGAGGATTCCATGGTCGGAGCGTATCCTCACTGCACGTTCAACCTGAACCCCAGGGCGACATCGATCGATACCCCGCTCCACTCATTTGTACCGTTCACGCACGTTGATCACATGCATCCCAACGCGGTGATCGCGATCGCAGCGTCGAAGAACTCCGAGAGATTGACACGGGAGATTTTCGGTGACGATATCGTCTGGATAGGATGGCAGCGACCGGGATTCGATCTCGGACTGAAGCTGCAGGAAATCTGCACGCAGTATCCGAAAGCCAGGGGTGTCCTCCTCGGTCAGCATGGGATCATCAATTGGGCCAATGAGAGCCGTGCATGCTATGACCTGACGCTCGATCTGATCGAAAAAGCTGCAGCGTTCATCGATACACGCGACAAGAGAGAGAAGACATTCGGCGGAGAGAAATATCGTTCGCTCGATCCTCAGAAACGGCGTGAAGTGTTCGTCCAGATTCTTCCGTGGCTCCGTGGACAGGTGAGTCAGCAGAAACGCTTCATAGGAACAGTCCAGGACGACGACACGATGCTGCGATTCGTGAACAGCGTCGATGCTCCGCGGCTGGCTGACCTCGGAACGTCCTGCCCCGACCATTTCCTCCGGACGAAAATCAAGCCGCTCTACGTCGATTGGAACCCGGGTGAGGAGAATCTCGATCAGTTGAAGAAGAAGCTGGCCGACGGATTGGCCCAATACCGGAGAGACTATGCAAGCTACTACAACCGCTGCAAGCACTCCGACTCACCTGCCATGCGCGATGCCAATCCAACTGTGATGCTAATCCCGGGCCTTGGTATGATCGCGTGGGGGAAAGACAAAAGCGAATCACGCGTAACCGCGGAGTTCTACAATTGTGCGATCGATGTGATGCGGGGTGCAGAAGCGATGGATGAATACATTCCGCTCCCCCAGCAAGAGGCATTCGATATCGAATACTGGCTCCTCGAGGAGGCAAAGCTCAAACGCATGCCTCCTGAGAAAGAACTCGCACGCCAGATTGTGGCAGTGATTGGTGCTGGAAGCGGGATCGGAAAAGAAATCGCTCATCGCGTCGTGAGAGAAGGAGCGCACGCGGTGTGCGCTGATGTCAACGCCGATGCAGCGAAAGCGACCGCGAAGGAGATAACCGATAAGTTCGGGCTCGGCATCGGTGTAGCGGGAACCGGTATCTCGAACTGCGGTCCGGCGATCGGCCTCCTGACGGACACAACGAACAGGAACGCCATCAAAACGATGCTCGAGGACATCACGCTTGCCTATGGAGGCATCGATGGCGTCGTAGTCACGGCAGGTGTGTTCGTTCCTCCTGATATGAGCGGCCACATTCCGGATGACAAATGGGCGCAGACGTTCGCGGTCAATGTCACGGGTGTCTACCTGGTTGCAGATGAAGCGTGGAAGATCTGGAAAGAACAGGGGCTGAAGGGAAGTCTTATCGTTACCACCAGCGCGAATGCGGTTGTCGCCAAGAAGGGGAGCCTTGCGTACGACAGCAGCAAGGCAGCAGCAAACCACCTGGTGCGGGAACTGGCGCTTGAACTGGCGCCCCTGGTTCGTGTGAATGGCGTCGCCCCTGCCACGGTAGTTGAAGGCAGCGCGATGTTTCCTCGTGATAGAGTCATCGCGTCCCTCGCGAAGTACAAGATTGTCTATTCCGAGACCGACAGCGATGATACGCTGCGGTCGAGGCTGGCCCAGTTCTATGCGGAGCGGACGATGTTGAAGCAGGCGGTCACGCCGGCCGATCAGGCAGAAGCAGTGTTTCTGCTCCTCAGTAGTCGATTGGCGAAGACTACGGGCCAGATTCTTAGCATCGATGGCGGGTTGCACGAGGCGTTCTTGAGGTGAAAGGCGATGGATGGATCATCGTCCCCATCGATGTGAGCCCTCTCTAACGGCGTAAGGATCAGTCCATGAAACGAGCAGACACGTCTCTCATCCCCACTGAGCGAATAGAGCGCTCAATCTTGTCAATCAGAACCCATAAGGTCATTCTCGACAAAGATCTTGCTGCGCTCTATGGCGTTCAAACTCGTGATCTCAATAAGGCGGTTGGGCGCAATTTCGATCGTTTCCCGCCAGATTTTTTGTTTCAGTTGACTGCTGGTGAATTCAGAGATTTGATGTTCCATTTTGGAACATCAAGTTGGGGAGGCACTCGGAAACTCCCTTACGCCTTCACAGAATTGGGAGTTGCGATGCTCTCCAGCGTTCTAAAAAGCAAGCGGGCGGTGTTGGTCAATATCCAGATCATGAGAACCTTTGTAGCGCTTCGAAAGATTTTTGAACCCCACAAGGATGTCTCCAGGAAGCTGGATGAAATGGAAAAGAAATACGACCGACGATTTCAGATAGTCTTTGAAGCAATCAAGCAGCTATTGGAACCGCCGGCGAAGTCAGATCGAAAGATTGGATTCAGGATTGAGGAGCCAAAGACCCCATACCGAGGAAGAACGAAACGGTAATCTACGTTCGCTGGAGAATTTCTGATGGGAGTGGCGCGAAATACGTTACTGTGGATATCGGAAAACCGAAAACTCCGACAGGCCTTGCCGAAGTACAGGTTCATCCGGCGGGCGGTCTCTCGGTTTATGCCGGGGGAACTGCTTGAAGACGCCCTTCGGGCGGCGGAGAGACTGAAGCCGCTGTCTATCTCTTCGGTCTTCACGCTGCTCGGGGAGAACGTAGCCGACGAACGGGAAGCGAAGCAGGAGGTCACACACTACGTCGCTATGCTGCGCCAGATCAGCACGCGCGGCCTGGACACTCACGTCTCTGTGAAGTTGACTCACCTTGGCCTCGATCTCAATGAAGATCTTTGCGTCAACAACCTTTTGGCGATAGTCGCCGAGGCCAAAGCGCTGAACAACATGGTCTGGATTGACATGGAGCAAAGCCAATATGTTGACCGCACCATCGATGTGTACAAAAAGGTCCGCAAAGACTATCCAAATGTCGGGCTCTGTCTGCAGGCCTACCTCTACAGGACGGAGAAAGATCTCGAAGACCTCTTTCCTCAGAAACCTACAATTAGATTCGTGAAGGGGGCATACAAAGAACCCCCGTCGGTTGCATTCAAAAAGAAATCCGATGTTGACGAGAATTTCTTCAAGCTCAGCAAAGCATTGCTTGGCCAGGTTGGGAACGGAGCGAAACTTGTTGCCGGAACTCATGACATGCAGTTGATTCGCAGGATACAAGTGGAAGCAGAACGGGTGGGAGCACAGAGGTCTGACTACGAGTTTCATCTTCTCTATGGGATACAGGCGAACGAGCAACAGCGTCTTGCCCGTGAAGGATATTCTGTTCGCGTGCTGATCAGTTACGGGAGCTTCTGGTTCCCCTGGTATATCCGCCGGCTTGCTGAACGGCCTGCTAATGTCTGGTTTGTTGTGCGGAAGATGTTCTCATCATAGAAACATTGCCGGAACCCCGGGTTCGGGTCTTGTGACGAACCCAAAAGAAACAGGAATTTGATCAATTCAATGGGGACTCAACTATGAGAATGCGCATTTTTGTCGGCATTATGATGATCAGCCTCATGTCGTGCGTTGCGCTGGCACAGTCGAAAATCAAGATTGCCGTGATACCCAAGGGGACGACGCATATCTTCTGGAAATCGGTAGAGGCCGGGGCACAGGCGGCGGGGAAAGAATTGGGAGTTGAAATCATCTGGAAGGGACCGCTCAAGGAAAACGATCGGGCTCAGCAGATTGCAATCGTGGAACAGTTTGTTCAGGAGGGGGTCTCGGGCATCGTTCTCGCTCCACTGGACAACACTGCATTGCAGCGTCCTGTCGCGACGGCCGTGAGCAAAAAAATTCCTGTCGTCATTTTCGATAGCGCCCTGAAAGGAGAGCCTGGCAAGGATTTCGTCAGTTTTGTAGCGACGAATAACAAAAAGGGGGGATCCCTGGGAGGAGAGTATCTCAGCAAGCTGCTGAATGGAAAAGGAAAGATCGTCCTCCTGCGCTATCAGGTGGGATCTGCCAGCACGCAAGAACGCGAGGATGGATTTGTCTCTGCTCTTGCAAAGAGTCCGGGGCTCAAAATGACTGTGGACAATCGCTATGCCGGAGCCACTGCCGGAGAAGCGAAGACCGCGGCAATGAATATTATCGACAAGCTGAAAGAGGCGGATGGCGTTTTTGCACCGAACGAATCTTCCACATTCGGGATGCTCCTGGCGCTCCGACAGAACAACCTTGCAGGCAAGATCAAATTCGTCGGGTTCGACACTTCCCCGCCGCTCATCGAAGCATTGCAAAGAGGTGAGATTGACGCTCTCGTCGCGCAAGATCCGACGAAGATGGGATATGAAGGGGTCAAGACCGTCGTTGCGTCCATCAGAGGCAAACAGGTCTCTGCGACGATCGACACCGGCGAGCGCGTGATAACACGGGAAAACCTTAACACCCCTGAAATCAAAAAACTTCTCGGCATCCAATAAGCTATGCAGGAGTCAACCAATGAAATCCATCAGACTCACAATACTGGTTTTTGTCATGGTTACTCAAGCTGTCCTTGCTCAGGGCGCAGGTGCCCCGAAATTCGGCGATGATGTCGCGTTCCTCAAGAAGCATGTTGACGTCATCGTTCTTTCCGACAAGTCATCGTCGACACAAGTCGCTGTGATCCCGTCATATCAATGCAGAGTGATGACGAGCACTACAGGGGGCTCTGATGGCCTCAGCTATGGATGGGTGAATCGTGATCTCATTTCATCAGGCAAGACGCAACCTCACATTAATGTCTTTGGCGGTGAAGACCGCTTCTGGATCGGTCCGGAAGGGGGGCAGTTTTCCGTCTTTTTCAAGAAGGGGGACGCCTTTGACCTTGAGCACTGGTTCACTCCCGCCTCCATCGATACGGAGCCGTTCGAGTTGGTGAGCAAGAGCTCTGATCGTGTCGTTTGCCGCAAGTCAATCCAGCTGACGAACTACTCGGGTACGACGTTCGATCTGGTAGTGAATCGCGAAATCAGTCTCCTGGACACAAAGTCAGCTCAGAAGTACCTTGGCGTTTCTCTTAAACCCGGCGTAAGAGTCGTCGCGTATGAATCCGTGAACTCGGTCAGAAACACCGGCACAAATCTGTGGACCAAAGAAGGGGGACTTCTTTCCATCTGGATTCTGGGTATGTTTAACGCTTCACCGGCCACGACCATAGCAATCCCATATGTGAAGGGGGATGAAACCAAACTGGGTCCCGTTGTGAACGACTCCTATTTCGGAAAGGTGCCTGCGGATCGCCTGGTCGTGAAAGACGGAATGATCTACTTCGCCGCTGATGCAAACTACCGGAGCAAGATCGGCATTCCTCCGCTCCGTACGAAGCCCATGCTGGGAAGCTACGACGCCGTCAACAAAGTCCTCACGCTCGTCCAGTTCACATTCCCGAAGGGTGCGGTGGACTACGTGAATTCGATGTGGGAGGTTCAGAAGAAACCCTTCGGCGGCGATGTCGTCAACAGCTACAACGACGGTCCTCCGAAACCCGGCGCGGCCCAGCTGGGGAGATTCTACGAGCTCGAGACCTCTTCGCAGGCGCTGGCATTGAAACCGAATGCGAGCGGAACTCACGTGAGCCGGACAATGCACCTTCAAGGCCCGGAGCCTGAGCTCGACGCAATCGCGCGCGCAACCCTGGGTGTTGGACTCGATCAAATCAAGAACGGATTGAAGAAGTAAACCTACTACTTTCGTCGAACCGAATGAAAGTCTGGCTCAAGAAGCTCGGACCTCTCGTTGGTCTGGCTTTCGTTTTCGCGCTCTTCACGTTGCTGACGCCGGGGAAATTTGCGTCCGTCAGCAACCTCCAACTGATGCTGATGCAGACCGCCGTCGTCGGCACTGCCGCTTTGGGGATGACGATGATCATCATCAGCGGAGGGATTGACCTCTCTGTCGGATCTGTTATTGCCCTGACAACTGTCGTGGTTGCTCTGCTCCTCAACATCGGTGCCCCGCCATTGCTTGCAGCCGCTGGCGGTGTTGTGGCGGGGATGATTTGCGGTTCCATGATCGGCCTCCTCATTACTCGTTTCCGGCTTGCACCCTTCATCGTCACACTCGGCATGTGGGGCGCCCTTCGCGGCACCGCAAAGGGACTGGCAAACGAACAGATTGTCGTTACTCCCGGCACCTGGCTCACCAGACTCCTGAACACTCTCACGGAAGAACAGGCCTGGATGCTCCTTCCTCCCGGCGTCTGGATGATGCTGTTTCTTGCTGTCGTTATCGGCGTTGTGCTGAAGTACACGAAGCCGGGGCGGTATATGTTCGCTGTGGGATCGAACGAGGCAGCCGCCAGGATTTGCGGAGTCCCCGTCGAGCGGACGAAACTCCTGGTATACATCCTCGGGTCCGGGTTCGCTGCGCTGGCTGGAGTTCTCCAGTTTTCGTATCTGACCGTCGGTGATCCGACCACGGCCTCCGGCATGGAGTTGGACATCATCGCTGCTGTCGTCATCGGTGGAGGAAGCCTTGCTGGCGGCGAGGGAACTATCCTTGGCAGTCTCGTGGGAGCGCTGATCATGACGACAGTCGGAAACGGTTGTACAAAGATGGAGTTCCCAAACTGGGTACAGGAAATCGTCGCCGGTGCCATTATTGTAATCGCCGTGGCTCTCGATCGGTTCCGCCACCGCACCCGTCAGTAGCCAATTCTCTTTCTCCCGATCACATTCACTATTCCGTTCCTCCAATGAAAACCCTGATCGCTTTTCTGCGATGCCTTTTCCTCATCGTTCTCACGACCTTCACAGCAATCGAGGGGAATGCTGTAACAATGGACAAGAAGGGACCAGCAATCTCCATTATTCCCAAGCCCCTCTCGATGAAGTTGGATGACGGCACGTTTCTTCTCACCAGGAATACAAGTATCAGGTTTGTTGACGATTCAAAAGACGTGCGCATGATCGCAGAACGTCTCGCGGCAAGGCTTTCGGCGCCCACCGGATTCGCGGTCGCCGCCACGCTTCAGAAAGAGGGAAAGGTGCCTTCCGACGCAATCGTTCTCGCACTGGTTGATGACGTGAATCTCGGTCCCGAAGGTTACCGGGTCAGTGTGACGAAGAAAGCGGTCCGCATCGAGGGCTCGGCAGCCGCCGGATTGTTCTATGGGGTGCAGACATTGTTCCAACTCCTGCCGGCAGAGATAGACAAAAGCACCGTGACCTCAGGCGTTGCGTGGTCGGCTCCGTGTGTGCGCATTGAGGACAAACCGCGGTTTACCTGGCGGGGGATGCATCTCGACGTCGGAAGACATTTCTTTTCCAAGGATTCTGTCAAACGTTACATCGACATGATCGCTTCATACAAGATGAATACCTTCCACTGGCATCTGACCGAAGACCAGGGGTGGCGGATCGAAATCAAGAAGTATCCCCGCCTGACGACTGTCGGCGCATGGAGACGTGAGACGATGATGGACTGCACGCCTCATGGCGGGTTTTATACGCAGGACGAAGTGCGCGAGATCGTCGCGTATGCGCGCGAGCGATTCATCACGGTCGTCCCCGAAATTGAAATGCCGGGCCATTCACTAGCGGCCTTGGCTGCCTATCCCGAGCTGTCCTGCTCCGGAGGACCATTCAAAGTGGGAACGGAGTGGGGCGTCGTCAATGACGTCTACTGTGCGGGGAATGAAAAGACATTCCAGTTTCTCGAAGACGTGATAGCCGAGGTCGCCGCACTGTTTCCGGGTCAGTTCTTCCATATCGGCGGCGATGAATGTCCAAAACTTCGCTGGAACAACTGTAAACGATGCCAGGATCGCATGGCGGCAAACGGCCTGAAGAACGAGCAGGAACTTCAGAGCTATTTCGTGAAGAGGATCGAGAAGATGCTGGAAGCTCAAGGAAAACGCCTTGTCGGATGGGATGAAATCCTCGAAGGGGGAATTGCTCCGCGAGCAACCGTCATGTCGTGGCGCGGGATCGTCGGTGGAATCGAAGCGGCCAAATCAGGGCACGATGTCGTTATGACGCCCACATCATACTGCTATTTCGACTATTACCAGGCAGCCGCCGGTGAACCAAAAGCTATTGGCGGCTTTCTCCCGATTGACACGGTGTATGCTTATGAACCGATTCCGACTGAACTGACTGCCGATCAGGCGAAACACGTGCTGGGCGCTCAGGGGAATGTGTGGAGTGAGTGGATCCCCAACTACCGGCAGGCCGAATACATGGCGGCGACACGCATGATGGCTCTGAGTGAGGTCGTCTGGTCCGCCCAATCGCATCGAAACTTCAAAGACTTCATGCATCGCATGACTCCGCAGTACAAGCGGTTGGGATATCGTGACATCAACTACCGCGTCCCGGGTCCGCTCGGCATCGGTGGACGAAAGATCATCTTCCGTGACACGATCGCTGTCATAACGAGTCCGGTACAGGATGCCATACTCTGCTTTACGATGAACGGCGATGAGCCAACACGCAACTCACCTCAGTATTTTAAACCTATTCCGATCAAGGGGGACGTGACGCTGAAAACCATCCTCGTTCTTCCGGACGGAAAGACGAGCAGCACCGTCACGACAAACTTCATGATGGTTGATCCGAACTTCAATGGTGTGGCGTTCAATTATTTCCAGGGAGAATGGGTGATGGTCCCGGACATGAACGCAATGAAGCCGGCACAGTCAGGGGTGGTGTTCGATATCGGACTAGGGAGCGTCCCCAAGCGTTGGGACAACTATGGGCTCCAGTTCAAGTGCACCGTCACAATACCGAGCGCCGGCGAGTATGCATTCTATCTTGCTTCTGACGATGGCAGCAAGCTGTTTCTTGACGACAAAGAGCTTATCAATAACGATGGTGCTCATGGCATGGTTGAGGCATCGTCGAAAACCACACTCACCAGCGGCAAACACAAACTCGAAGTTCGCTATTTTCAACAGGGGGGAGCGCAGGATCTCAACGTCTCGATCGAGGGGCCCGGCTTGCCGAAGCAGCCATTACCCCCCAGATTGCTGTCCATCCACTAGGAGCCGGACTCTCTTGAGCGTACTCTCCGCCCGTCTATTCGCCAGGTCTGCTTTTGTCGGAGGCCTCCTCGCGTGCTGCGCCATTTCGACGGCTCTTGCGCAGCGAAACCTGACCCGCCTCGTCAATCCGTTTGTTGGTACGGCGAAGAACGGCCATACGTATCCCGGGGCAACGGTACCGTTTGGGATGGTACAGTTGAGTCCCGATACCCGCACTGAAGGGTGGGATGCATGCTCCGGATATCACTACTCAGATTCCAGCATCCTCGGGTTCAGCCATGTGCATCTGAGCGGCACCGGCGTTGCCGACTACGGCGACATTCTCATCATGCCGACGGTCGGACCACTCCGCGTCATGCAGGGGGATCCTGTACGTGGCGTGCGGGGGTACTGGTCGAAGTTCCGCCACGCAGAAGAATCGGCTTCGCCCGGATACTACCGGGTGAAACTTGAAGACTATGGCATACAGGCAGAGTTGTCCGCGACGAAGCGAGTCGGTGTCCACAAATACACATTCCCCAAGGCCGATAGCGCAAACATTGTAATCGATCTGAACCATGGACTCGGGCTCGACAAAGTGAAAGAAGCGAGCATACAGATTATTGGGGACGATGAAATTGTTGGGTTCCGGAGATCGGAGGGGTGGGCGAAGGACCAGGTCGTGTATTTCGCGGCGAAGTTCTCCAGGCCGTTCAAGTCATTTGGAATTGCACTTGACGATGTCATACGATCCCAGCGCCGGGAGGCGTCGGGGGAAAATGTGAAGGGGTTTATCCGCTTCAAGACGCAGGCCAACGAGACGATTCTGGTTAAGGTCGGTCTGTCGTCGGTAAGCATCAAAGGAGCCCGGAAGAACTCGATAGCTGAGGTCCCCGGTTGGGATTTTGAGAGCGTGAAAGCCGGGGCGGAGCGTGCTTGGAACACGGAGCTGAACCGGATATGGGTTGACGGGGGCTCGGAGACTCAACGTCGCACGTTTTATACTGCATTGTATCACGCGATGCTCGCGCCGAATACGTTCAGCGACGTGGACGGCCTGTATCGCGGCATGGATGGCACGGCGCGCCAGGCGAACGGATTCGAGATGTACTCCGTGTTTTCGCTCTGGGATACGTTCCGGGCGGAGCATCCGCTGTTCACCATCATCGACCGAAAACGTGCGAGCGATTTCGTCCTGTCCCTGCTGCAGAAGTATGAGGAATCAGGCATCCTGCCCGTATGGGAGCTGGCAGCAAACGAAACATGGTGTATGATCGGGTATCACGCTGTGCCTGTGATCCTCGATGCCTATGTGAAGGGGATACGTTCATTTGATGCAGAGCGGGCGCTGGTTGCGATGAAACACAGCGCCAACCTCGACCATTACGGCTTGAAATCGTACCGAGAGAACGGATACGTCGCAGCGGAAGTGGAATCTGAATCCGTATCGAAAACTCTCGAATACTCGTACGACGATTGGTGCATTGCACAGTTTGCATCATGGCTTGGGAGGAAGAGGGAGGCGGCGGAATTCGGTGAGCGGGGAGCGCACTTCCGGAACCTGTTCGACCCTTCAACCGGCTTCATGAGAGCCAAGGAGAATGCGGCTTGGGTGGAGCCGTTCGATCCGAGGTCCGTGACGGTGCATTATACCGAGGCAAACGCGTGGCAATACAGCTTCTTTGCCCCGCAGGATATTGCCGGCCTGATTGAGTTGAACGGAGGAAGAGAGAGCTTCGTCAGCAAACTCGATCAGCTTTTCTCGGCGAAGGAAGACCTGACGGGCCGTAACCAGCTCGATATCAGCGGAATGATTGGTCAGTACGCTCAGGGGAATGAACCGAGTCATCACGTGGCGTATCTGTATGACTATGCCGGCGCGCCCTGGAAAACTCAACAAATCGTAAGACGCATACTCGATTCATTGTACACCCCGGAACCGGACGGTTTGTGCGGCAATGACGATTGCGGACAAATGTCCGCCTGGTATGTATTCGGCGCGATGGGGTTTTATCCCGTGACACCGGGCCTGCCATACTATTCAATCGGGAGCCCGATATTTGATCGCGTCACCCTCAACCTGGAAAATGGAAAGCAGTTCGTCATCCTGGCGGACGCGAACTCGGGAGCGAATCGCTTCATTCAATCTGCCCGTTTGAACACGATCCCTTCTACGCGCACATACATCGGTCACGAAGAGATCATGCGCGGAGGAATTCTCGATTTTGTCATGGGTCCGCGGCCAAACGAACAATGGGGCTCCGGTCCCGCTGATGCTCCTGCAGTCTCTCCAACGGTTGCCGCGGTCTCAGCGCCGGTGTTGAAGGCTTCATCTGCTGTCTTCACCGATTCTCTTGAAATCAGTATGAGTTGCACCACGCCCGGGACTTCTATCTACTACTCTTTGGCGGGAAACATGAGAGATGCGACATTCCGCAAGTATGACGCTCCGCTTGTTCTACGGGAAGGTACTGCCATCTCGTTCTATGCACAAAAAGAGAACGCCGGAAGGAGCAAAACGATCAGGGCTTCGTTTACGAAATTCACACCACCCGGGACAATCACCCTCAGCACTTCCTACAGTCCTCAGTATACCGGAGGCGGAGATCCGGCGCTGATTGACGGGCGGCGCGGAAATACGGACTTCCGCCTCGGTGCCTGGCAAGGGTACGAAGGGAATGACCTGGACGCTGTGCTTGATCTTGGGAGCATCAAGCGTGTTTCTCGCATCGCGCTTGGCTGTTTGCAGGACAACAATTCGTGGATCTTCTTCCCGACAAGCGTCGAATTCTCTCTTTCGTCGGATGGAGTCTCCTTTGGAAATCCTGTTGTGGTCGCCAACAACGTCAGCCAGAAAGATGAAGGGGTTCGTCTGAAGGAGTTCTCGACCGACACCCGCTCAGCGAGTGCACGGTACGTCCGGATCAGAGCCAAAAATGTCGGCCTGTGCCCTGAATGGCACAAGGGCGCCGGCAGCAGGGCGTGGCTCTTCGTAGACGAAATCAACCTGATCGCGCAATAGTCCGCCCATGAAAATTCAGTTCACTCCTGCATTCATTCGTTCCTCGTCAAGATTGGAGAGATAGGATCATGAAAAGAAGGACATTCATCAAGACGGCCTCGCTGGCAAGCGCGGCAACGTTGATATCTCACGAAGCCCCTTCCGGGATGCCTGCTGCAATCTCGCATACTACCGGGGGAGCGAAGGGATCGGTCATTCTCTCTACCTGGGATTTCGGCAAGGCGGTTCCTGAGACCGCCTATCGAACACTGATGAATGGCGGAACTCTCATCGACGCAGTCGAGAAAGCCGTGATGATTCCCGAAGCCGATCCGAAAGTGACAAGCGTCGGGTATGGCGGCTATCCGGACCGTGATGGCAGAGTCACGCTCGATGCGTGCATCATGGACGGTAACGGGAACTGTGGATCGGTCATGTGCCTCGAACACATTATGCATCCTGTCTCCGTTGCCCGGCTCGTGATGGAAAAAACGCAGCATGTGGTGTTGGTGGGAGAGGGAGCTCTGCAATTCGCGTTGGAGAACGGATTTAAAAAGGAGAATCTCCTGACAAAGGAGGCAGAGAACGCTTACAAGGAATGGTTGAAGACCAGCAAGTACCTCCCTCCAAAAGTCGATGAGCACAATCATGATACCATCGGTCTTCTGGCAATGGACGGCAAGGGGAAGATGGCGGGTGCGTGTACGACGAGCGGGATGGCATGGAAAATACGCGGACGAGTGGGCGATTCACCGATCATCGGGGCGGGACTCTATGTCGACAGCGATGTCGGTGGCGCGACTTCCACTGGATTGGGTGAGGCGGTAATAAAAGTGGCCGGGAGCTTCCTCATCGTGGAATTGATGCGCAACGGCAAATCACCGCAGGAGGCGTGCAAGATCGCTTTGGAGCGGATCGTGCACAAGCAGCCGCACTATGCAGAGAGGGGTGATTTCCTCGCCGGATTCATCGCAATGACGAAGGATGGCGAAATCGGAGCAATGAGCTATCGCAAAGGCTTGCAGTATTCGCTTCACAAGGACGGGGTTGTGAGCATCGTCGATGCAGAGTACATGGTGAAATAGAATCTGGGGGGACGTGCTCTGTCACGTCCCCCCTTCAAGATCGGTCACACCCGCAAGGTGACCAGATAGACGCAAAAACCCAATGGAGTTCTCCCCGTGATCCTCGAAGTCTGTATCGATTCGGTTGCATCTGCGCTTGCTGCTCAGGAAGGGGGAGCAGGAAGAGTCGAGCTCTGTGCTGACCTGGATGTCGGTGGCACGACGCCAGATGCAGGCGTGATGAAGTCCGTTCGCGAGAGCATTTCGATTGCTCTGCACGTGATGATAAGACCAAGACCTGGAGATTTCTGTTATTCCGACCTTGAGTACGATGCGATGAAACGGGAGACAGAGCTGGCCAGGAGACTTGGAGCTGATGGAGTGGTATTCGGTATTCTCACACCGAAAGGAAGAGTCGATCTTGAACGATCCGGCCGCCTGCTCGAGTTGGCAAGACCGCTCTCGGTGACTTTTCACCGGGCGTTTGACGAGACCTTGGACCTCTTGCAGGGGATGGATGACCTGAAAGCTCTCGGAGTCGACCGCCTCCTGACATCGGGCGGCAAAGGAGATATTCTTGGAAACTCGAGATTGCTTGGGGACATTGTTCGCAGATCGGACAGAGCGGTGAAGGTAATGGCGGGTGGGGGAGTGCAATTCGAGAACGTGAGGGAACTTGTGAAAAGATCGAGAGTCCACGAGGTCCATACGCTCTCTGCAGTTCTGCTTGATGAGCCTTCTGGAGCAGATGTATCGAATCGTTCGAGGGTCAATGGCAGGATAGTCGACCGCGAAAAGGTGAGGCGAATGGTTGACCTTCTTCAAGGGCTCTCTTCGAATTCTCCCAGGTGACTTCCCGGTCTGGGATCTGATTTCCACTCACCGATTCCCAAGCATATCACTGGGCTTTTCTTGACTTTTCAGTTCAGAAATGGTATGCTTACCACTGAATGTGAGCGATAACATCAGCACGACCATGAAGATCCCGTCTTGATTTCTCTCTTGGATCAACAGGATTGGCGTTTCTCTCGCTCGCCGCTGATGTATGCCGGTCCCGACATCGCAGCCCCTCCACCGGGCGCTCGGGCCCCGGCATCGTCTGAATCCCTATAAATCACTGCTCCTCCACTCGCAAGGACTGGCGCCGATGCAATCCATCCATCTTGCATTCTCCGACTGGCTAATTATCGCCATCTATTTTGGTTTTGTTCTCGGGATAGGCTTCTATCTCAAACGGTTCACGAAAAACGAAAACGACTTCTTCCTCGCGGGCAGGAAGAACAGCGCATGGGTCGCGGGCCTCGCTTTCCTCTCAGCGAACCTCGGCGCACTCGAGTTGCTGGGCATGACGGGCAATACATTCAAGTACGGAATGTATGTCGCCCATTTCTACTGGATAGGGGCGATTCCGGCTATGCTTTTCCTCGGACTCTACATGATGCCGTTCTATTACAGTGCCCGCATCAAGTCCGTTCCCGGATATCTCAAGCTCCGGTTTGATGAAAAGACCCGGGTCCTCAACGGCATTGCCTTCGCAGTTATGACGCTCCTTGTCTCGGGCATTAACCTCTATGCCATGGCTCTGGTCCTCCACACATTCCTTGGGTGGGACTGGAACATAAGCATGTGGATCTCGGCGGCGACGGTCGCTGGCTATGTAACCCTCAGCGGACTCTTGTCTGCAATCTTCACGGAGATCATGCAGTTCTTTCTCATCTGGTTCGGTCTGTTTCTTGTCTCCGTCCTCGGTATCATCGAGATTGGCAGCGTGAGCGACATATTCCATCGCGTCGATGAACTCTACAAGACCGTGTCATACACGACGCTCTGGTCGACAAGCGGTGATCCCAATCTGAACGGCATGCTCATCACATGGGGGGGCATCATCCTGGGACTCGGTTTTGTTCTTTCGTTCGGGTATTGGACCACTGACTTCCTCGTCGTGCAGCGCGCCTTCTCCGCCAAGGACCTTCGTGCCGCACGTATGACTCCGATTCTGGCCTCCTTCTTCAAGATGGCAGTCCCGTTCATTGTCATCCTCACGGGCCTCATCGCAATAGTGCTCGCCAACGATGCCAAGAGCGGATTCGCTCTCATAAAAGATGGAGGGCAAGTCAATTATGATTCTGCTCTGCCTCTCCTTATTGCACGATACTATCCTCCCGGACTTGTCGGCCTTGGAGTGACCGCTCTTCTTGCCGGATTCATGGCCGGCCAGGCCGGCAACATCAGTGCTTTCAATACGGTATGGACGTACGATATTTACCATTCAGTTCTGAACAGGAAGGCATCCGACGCTCATCTGCTCTGGATGGGGCGCGTCGCGACAATCGTCGGAATCCTGATCAGCGTAGGAACCGCATACTGGGCAAAGAGTTTTCCGAGCATCATGGATTATATGCAGGCCATCTTCTCGTGGGTGAATGCTCCATTGTTCGCGACCATGCTCCTTGGCATGTTTGTCCGATGGATTACCCCAAATGGTGCGTTCTGGGGACTGTTGGCAGGCATGGGGTCTTCCTTCACACTTTTCCTTGCGGTGAAATTCAATTGGTTTGCGGTGAAGTACCTGACACTTTCAGGCACTGCGAGTGATATGGCTGCGAATTTTTGGCGCGCATGGTGGGCCTGGCTGATCTGCTTCTTCGTCACCATCGTCATCAGCCTCTTCACCGAGCGCAAACCGGAAAGCGAGCTGGTCGGTCTCGTGAAGGGTCTCACTCCGGACGTCAGCTCCGAAGGAATTCCGTGGTACCAAAAACCCGAAACGTTCGCGATCATATCGGTCATCGTGCTCGTCGCCCTGAACATCTACTTCTGGTAAACTGGAGCGTGCAATGGAACAGGAACCCAAACAAATGAAGCCGATCTGGTATTTCGTCGGCCTGATGCTGACCGCGATGGGAGCCGTCGTTCTCATCTCGGGAGTGATCGATTACCTGGGAGAGGGGACCTCGAAAACCGTTTTGGCGGAGCTCCATCCCGCTTTGTGGTGGGGTGCGGTGATGATAGTCGCCGGACTCATTTTCTTCCTTCCGAATCGAAAACCGAAGGTTCAATAACCGGGACCGCTGACATTGAACCATCTTGCAAGCAAGCTCGATGCCCTCTTTCAGAAGAGATTCGGAATAAGGGACGACCGGATCATCGTGCGATCGCCCGGAAGGGTCAACCTGATCGGCGAACACACCGACTACAATGAAGGCTTTGTCCTACCCGCCTCGGTGGACAAAGCCATGATTTTTGTCGTCGCGCCTCGCAAAGATGACCAACTTCACTTCCATGCTGCTGATCTGAACGACGATTTCAGCGGATCTATCGCAGCGATTCAGAAATCCTCAAAGAGCTGGCCGAACTACCTTCTTGGCGTCATCGACGAGCTGACCAGGTCCGGGAAACGCCTCCTAGGCTGCGACGTGGTATTCGGTGCCGACATCCCTATCGGCGCCGGCATGTCCTCTTCGGCCGCCATCGAATGCGGCCTTGCGTTCGCCCTGAATGAGCTTTTTCGACTCGATCTCGGCAAGCTCGACCTCGTGAAGCTTGGCCAGAGGGCTGAAAACAAGTTCGTCGGTGTGCAATGCGGCATCATGGATCAGTTTGTCAACATCTTCGGTCAGGATCGCAAGGTGTTGAAGATCGATTGCCGAACGCTCGACTTCGAGTATTTTCCCTTCGAGCGGCCGGACCTCAATATCGTCCTCTGTGAAACGGAATCGAAACGATCTCTCGCCTCGTCTGAATACAACATCCGGCGTCAGCAGTGCGAGGCTGGCGTCACAATCCTTCGGCGCCATAACAAGGAAATTTCAAGCCTGCGTGATGTGACCACGGATTTTCTGCTGGAACATCGGGCCGAGATGGAACCGGTAATCTATCAGAGATGCGAGTACGTTGTGCAGGAGAACCAGAGAGTCCTTGCCGCATGTGAAGCCCTTCAGCGAAACGACTTCCGTTCCTTCGGTGAAAAGATGTACCAGTCACACGATGGGTTAAGCCGCGGATACCAGGTCAGCAGTCCCGATCTCGATTTCCTCGTCGATGCGGCTTCATCCATCAACGGAGTGCTCGGGGCTCGCATGATGGGAGCAGGATTCGGAGGATGCACGATTAACCTTGTCGAACAGGCCAGAGTTCAGGAATTCGTAGACACGATTCATGAGCGGTGCCGCAAGCGTTCGGGCACAGCAAACAACGTGTACGTGACCCGGATTGAGTCGGGCACAGGCCTGGTTTCGGCACTCTGAGGCTGAGCTGCTGCACATACTGCATCGGGAGCATGCTGCTCAGCGTGCCTCACGATGTTGACCATTGTGGAGGAGAGGGTTTACTGAAGCCCTCCGTTGAACTCATCAGGTGTATCCCTCATCGTGTTCTGAATGCTCTGACCGGAAAGACGGACGAACGGGAATCGATATGACGCGAACATTCAGGTTCATCCTCACATTTCTTTTTTCCTTTTCACTGCTTCAGGGCCAATCCCTTAAGACCCTCGATATCAGCACGGCTTGGGGACTCGCGGTCACCGGGTTCCGTTCCGGAACCGGCGCGCATTACGGGTGCGACGATACACTGCCTCTGTTCACATTTGAATTGAATGACACCGTGGTGAGTTCCTTCGCGGTCTCGGCTGTGCAGGAGAAGGACAGCATCCGGTGGACACATGGTTCGGGGATCGAAGGCTCGGTCAGAATCCAGGGAGACTTCTCCCTCGGTTGGAAAGCGCTCCTCACCTTTCGGAATGCGTCCGCACGGAAACTGCAGATCTCGAACGTCGTTCCCCTCGGTGTCGCGCCTGATCACGTCACCATCATTTCTGCAGGACCTGCTGACGTTGCCCATCGTCTGAGTCGCTCCCAGTTGTTCAGGCCTGGAGTCGGACCGATTGGCGTAGTTCTCCCGGACAACGCGTGGGAGCTCGGGTTTTGTGACGTCGCGATTTCTGACTCCCGTTCGCTCACGTCTCTTGCTCGGCGGACGGAATCAGGCAAAGCGGACGTACGCCGGTTCAGGACCATTCTGGAGCCGGGTGGTTCCGTGCAGTACGCGTGTTTTGTTGACCAGCACGAAGGCGATTGGCGAAATGGATTGAGGATGATGTTCCAGGAGCGATGGTTGTATGACCTCGGCAGATTTGACAACACGCTGTTCGAGCGCACAGACCTCGGCTGGATTCGTCAAAGCTATCTTCTCCTCCTCC
Source organism: Ignavibacteriales bacterium (assembly GCA_026390595.1). Classification (NCBI taxonomy): domain Bacteria; kingdom Pseudomonadati; phylum Ignavibacteriota; class Ignavibacteria; order Ignavibacteriales; species Ignavibacteriales bacterium. The sequence continues at coordinate 86,510 of JAPLFQ010000021.1, read as the reverse complement.
AATTCGCGTGGGATCAACAGTACTACGACGCCGCTCAGGGTAAGTCTCTCTTTGATCGCTTCATCGCCGAGCAGGACAAGGTGCTCGGCGGTTATGAGGCATTCATGATTTGGCCTACGTGGCCCCGCCTCGGTCTTGACCAGCGAAATCAATGGGATATGTACAGGGATCTGCCGGGTGGGCTGAAGGAGCTGCGGCGTCAATCCGCGGTCATGCACAAACGCGGCGAGAGATTTTTCATTTCCTACAACCCATGGGATGAGAGCACCCGCCATGAAGATCACATCAAGGGCATGGAAATGCTCCTGAAGGAGATCGATGCTGACGGCGTCGTGCTCGATACCTGGGGAGAATCGAGCAGGGAATTTCAAGCAGCAGCTGATCGCGTGAAACCGGGGATTATTCTCTACAGCGAAGGGATGGCCGTTCCAAAAGACATGCCCGGCATCGTCGCAGGCCGCGTTCACGATGCCATCTACCTGCCGCCGCCGCTGAATCTCAACAAGCTCATCAAGCCCGACATGGCAATCTTCCGTGTGATTCAACTGGCCGAAGGCAGGATCCATCGGGAGACAGCAGTGTCGTTCTTCAATGGATATGGGGTGGAACTCAATATCATGAGACCGGGGCGGCCCGACTGGATAGGCGAAGAATTCGCGTACCTGGGAAGGACGACGAAGATCTTGCGCGAGAACTCCTCTGCGTTCCTCAGTCAGTCCTGGACTCCATTGCTGCAAACGAGGATGGACAGCATATGGGTCAATCGATGGCCCACGCCGTCGAAAACGCTCTTCACGGTCTACGGTTTGCGTCCGGAAGGATTCACCGGGCCGCTGTTTGAAGTGAATCCGCCGAAGGATTCACACTACGTCAGCCTCTGGAATCACGAAGAGCTCACGCTCAAAGTGGTGAACGGCACATCGTTCGTTCCGGCGACGGTTGATGGCTTCAGCCGGGCCTGGCTGGATACACGACGGGAAGGAAATGTCGATTGCATAGCGTTGCTTCCAAATCTGCTGAGAGTGAATGTCGATCAGGACTCGCTTCGATTCGAAGCTTCACAGGGAACGAAAGTTGTCGTCTGGGCCGGATTGCCGGCGTACGGCTGCCGCTCGGTTGAATTTCCGATAGGATCACGAACGATCTCTCTGCGTGAGCGCCTCGGGACTCACGAGGAAAAATTTGTGGTGCAACTCTTCCGGGAGAGGGAACTCCTTGACGAACGCGTGGTGAACGTACCGCTGGCCACTCCAAGATTGGTCTCACACGTTCAGCGAACAACTCCGGCATCTATCCATCCGGAGGGAATGGTTGAATTATCATCAGGAACCTTCAAGTTTAAAACATCCAGAAGTTTTCTAAGCCCCAACGAGGCGATTCCCTATCCTGATTATGCCGATGGCCGTATCGTTGGCGTTCAACGACTTTATATGGACAGGTATCCGGTCACCAACTCGCAGTTCAAAATGTTCCTGAAGGCGAGTCGCTACAAGCCAGAAGACACGACGAATTTCCTGAGGCACTGGGCTGCAGGGAGCCCGCCAAAGGGACTTGAGAATCATCCCGTTGTCTATGTGAGCGTGGAAGACGCAAGGGCGTACGCGCAGTGGAGCGGTAAGCGTCTTCCCACTGAAATCGAATGGCAGTACGCGGCGCAGGGGACGGATGGACGGAAATATCCATGGGGAAATACCTTTGACTCGACGCGGTGCAACAACAGTCTGGGGAAATCGACTCCAGTTGGCATGTTCCCCTCCGGAAAAAGTCCGTTCGGAGTGGAAGACCTTATCGGAAATGTCTGGCAGCTGACGAACGATGTGTATGACAATGGCAGCAACTATTTCGGTATCGTGCGCGGCGGTTCCTTCTACAACCCGAGTTCCAGCGTATGGTATATCAAAGGGGGACCTCAACCGGTGGACAATCCCCAAATTCTATTGATGGTTTCACCCGCGCTGGACCGCAACGCTACGGTTGGTTTTCGATGTGTCAAGGATGCAGCTCAAACTCAGTGAAGCGGCAGCATGCTGTTGATCGAAGAACTGCATGATTGGACGATGAGCAAACCAAAGCGGGAAGACGGGAACTCGGCGAAGAATCCGGATGGGCGCGTAATGGCGAAAGATGTTGCCGCGAAACTCGGCATCTCGTCCATGACCGTTTCGAGAGTCATGAACAAACGCTCAAACGTCGGCGAGCAGACGCGCACGCTTGTCCTTGAAGCGGCGCGGGAACTGGGGTACAGTCCCAATCGCATCGCGAAAAGCCTCGTCCTCCGGCGGACAAATTCACTCGGCGTTGTTGTCCCGGAGATCACGCATTCCTTTTTCCCCGAAGCGATACGGGGCATGGAAGAAGTCGCGTATCAAGCGCACTTCCGGCTGATCCTGATGCATTCGGCCGAAAGCGCCGAGCGGGAAAGGGATGCCATCCTCACGCTTGAATCGGAAAGAGTGGATGGGATTCTGATTTCCATGGCCCAGACTGTCGAAGACTACCAGCCGTACCGGCAGGTCATTCGGCTGGGAGTGCCGATAGTGTTCTTCGACCGCTGCGTCCAGGGGATCGGCGCCAGTTGTGTCAGTCTGGATGACGACGACAGCGCATTCAGAATCACGAACCACGTCATCGATCACGGATACACGCGCATCGCTCACCTCTCGGGGCCGCAGAAAGTGTCGATCGGTCGTGAGCGGCTGCGCGGGTTCAAACGCGCTTTGAGCGAACGCGGATTGCAGTGTCGTGACGAGTGGATCGTCGGGTCCGGATTCCAGGAAGAGGATGGCTATGTCGCCATGAAAGCACTGCTGGCGCTTTCGCCCGACCGCCGGCCGCGCGCGGTGGTGGCCGTCAATGACCCGGCCGCGTTCGGGGCGTTCAAAGCTGTCAAAGAATGTGGATTGCGGATTCCAGAGGATATCGCTCTTGTCGGTTTTTCGGATGACATCAGAGCCGAGCTCATGCCGACGCCGTTGACGACTATACGTCAGCCGGCGTATGAGGTGGGGAAGAGAGCCATCCAGAAATTGATAGGAATTATTGAGGGAGAATCTCCGGAAATTGAGAATATTGTGCTTCGGGGAGAGGAAGTTCTCAGAGAGTCATGTGGTCCGGGACACCGGCGTTGTGCGCAACCGGAGTTGGAAGTTCAATCTGACATTCCGGTTGGTGAAGAAGCGAATGCTAAGTAAACCCGGTCGGTGCAGCGCAGGCCCGGGTTCTTGCGTTGTCCGGCACAGTATTGACGAAAACAAAAATCTACGGGAGATCTATGAACGCCTTTCTTACGAAGCTTCTCACCGAACAACCTATCATCACTGATGGTGCGTGGGGAACGCAGATCCAAAGTCTGGGCCTCGCGGCAGGCGCCTGTCCCGATCTATGGAACCTCGAAAACCCTTCTGCAATCGAGAAGGTCGCAACAGCGTACGTCGATGCCGGAAGCCGGATCATACTGACCAATACCTTCGGCGCGAGCCGGATCATGCTCGAACGCCACGGTTTGTCAGACAAAGCGGCGGCGATTAATCGCGCTGGGGCGGAGATTTCACGCAAGGCGGCCGCGAACAAAGCGTTTGTGTTCGGGTCGATCGGCCCTACAGGGAAACTCTACTTCACCGGCGAAATTGCAGAGAAAGAACTGAGCGACGCGTTCGAAGAGCAGGCGATGGCGCTGGCCGAAGGGGGCGCACAAGGAATAGTTATCGAGACCATCAGCGAACTCGATGAAGCGAAGATCGCTCTCAAAGCTGCGCGAAAAACGGGGTTGCCGGTGGTGGTGTCCATGGTGTATGATTCGGGGAAGGAATTCGATCGTACGATGATGGGGACAACGCCCGAAGAAGCGGCCCATGAGTTGCACAACGAGGGAGCGGATGTCATCGGCGCGAACTGCGGCATGGGCATCGAGTTCATTCTGACTGTTACGAAGCGCCTCCGTGCGGCAACAGACCGCCCTGTCTGGATCAAGCCAAACGCCGGTTTGCCAGAGGTGATCGAGGGAAAGGTTGTCTACAATATCGATCCTGCCCATTTTGCAGCGCACGCATCAGAAGTCGTGGCGGCCGGTGCGGACTTTATCGGCGGATGCTGCGGTACTAGTCCGGCGTTTATCAGTCTACTCAAGCGAACGCTTTCGGGCAAATAGCATCAGGCGTTGTCGTCCCGGAACACTCATCCGCAGGAGAAACCAGAGACCCGTATGGGCAAGCCTACCGTTCATCTCATTTGTAACGCACATCTCGATCCTGTGTGGCAGTGGAGGTGGGAAGAGGGATGTGCCGAAGCGATTGCGACATTCGGCAATACCGTCGAACTTCTGCACTCTCACAAAGACCTTGTCTTCAACCATAATGAGGCAGTGCTCTATCGTTGGGTGCAGCGATACGATCCAGCACTTTTCAGGCAGATCCAGAAGCTCGTAAAGGCGAAACGATGGTGCATCAGCGGAGGATGGTATCTGCAGCCGGACGTCAATATCCCCGGTATTGAATCCCTGATAAGGCAGATTCTTGTCGGACGGAAATTCTTCCGAGAGCATTTTGGCGCCGAACCGTTGGTGGCTTATAATTTCGATTCATTCGGACATAGCGGCGGGCTCCCGCAGATTCTCCGACAGGCCGGGTACAAGATGTATATCCACATGCGCCCGCAGCATCCCGACCTGAAGCTCCCCGCGGATCTCTATCGATGGCGCGGTGTCGATGGAACAGAAATCCTCACTCATCGAATCTCAGTCGGGTATTACCACTCGGAGCGTGACAACATCGAAGAAAAACTCCGCGGGGGTGTTGAGGCTGCCCTGAAGATGAATCGCGATGTCCCCGTCTTCTGGGGAATCGGCAACCATGGAGGAGGTGCAAGTCGTGAAGCGCTCGAACAGATCGACGCGTTCATGAAAAAGGAACGACGGGTCAGGATCGTTCACAGTACGACTGAAAATCTCTACATGGCACTCAGGAAACACGCTGCATCGGCTCCTCTCTTCCAGGGCGATCTTCAACGCGTGTTTACAGGCTGCTATACCTCGCTCTCGCGTGTGAAGCGTCGAGCTCAACGCAGCCTTGGCGACATCGTGCAGGGGGAAGCTCTCTGTTCCTGGGCATGGTGGCTGGCAAAGGATCGATATCCAGTGAAAGATCTCGGAGAAGTGTGGGCCGATCATTTGTTTAATGACTTTCACGACATCCTGCCCGGTTCGGGCGTCGAAACGGCCGAGCTGGACGCGTTGGATCAATATGGAAAGATCTCGGAGAGTGTACGCCGCCTGCGGCTCTCGGCAGTCAGCGCATTCAATGCCGGGAAACACCGCAAGCTGTACATTCCGGTTTCAGTCTGGAACACAAACACTGCGACTGCATTCGTCCCGATTGAGCTGGAGTGCATGATCGATCTCCGCCCGCGGTGGACCGGTGATTGGCACCTTCGTCTCCACTCGCTCGATGGTGAGGAAATCCCCTGCCAGGAAGAACAACCTGAGTCCCTCATGCCTTTCAACTGGCGCAAGAGGATTTCGTTCATGGCAGGTCTGCCGCAGGTGGGTGCCGCAAGGTATGAGCTGCGAATTCACGAAGGCAGGAAGATTGACAAGAATGCTCCCGCATTGCTCAGCCATACATTGGATCCGCGGAAAGGATTGATCACAAGCCTTGACGCCGGAGGAGGGAGAGAGTGTCTGTCCGGACCATTGCTCCAGCCGATTGTGGTGGAAGATGACGGAGATTCGTGGGGAGCCGATCGATGGTGCTATCGGGAGGTTGCAGGTCTGTTCCAGGCAAGACCTGACAAGCATGTGGTCCTGGAGAAAGGCCCGATTCGAACCATCACACAATCGGTTTTTCAGTATGCTCGCAGCTCAATTGAGATGCGGATGATTGCGTACTCATCCTGGCCGGTCGTGGAATTCCTGCTCAGGATCAACTGGGCAGAGTCGGCCAAGCGGCTCAAGCTCTCGATTCCTACCGCGTTCAGGAATGAAGCGATCTATTGCGAAGTTCCCGGAGGTGCAATCCTCAGGCCTGCCGATGGCGAAGAACATGTTCACGGTCGCTGGTGTATGCTTGAAGGCAGCATCCGGGGACAAAAGACTGCATTGGCAATCGTCAACAGCGGCCAGCATGGATTTGATTTCTATAACGGTGAGATCCGGCTCTCGGTCCTGCGCAGCGCTGCGTACTGTCACGATCAGGGATTCAAAATCAGCGGGCCGACGGCAAGAAAATACATGGATCAGGGGGTTCACGAAGTCCGGCTGCTTGTGACGGCGGGAAATGCGGAGGAGATCCTCACATCACTTTCCGGCCTGGCCGACTGGCTGAGTGCGCCGCCAATTGTGTATTCTCATCTTCCGATTGGATCGGCGATGAGTCCGTCGGACGAGTTCGTGCGACTTCAGCCCCGGCATGTCCGACTGCTTGCCTCGAAGCAATCCGAAGATGGGAAGGCGCTCATTCTCCGGATGCAGGAGACGGTGGGGCTTGCCTCGAAAGCAAGGCTCTCGATTGGGACGAAGAAGCCAATCCCGCCTCTTTTATTCAAACCATTTGAAATCAAAACGATCCGATTTGAGAAATCCGGTAAGTGTCGGGAAGTCGGATTGATCAGCGAACGTTAGGGAGTTCATGAGACCAGACATCACGCAACTGATCAAGACATTACGGAGGGGCAAAGGGACGCACATCCCCATGATCGAACTTGGGGTGCATCCGAAAATCAAAGAGCGTTTTCTGGGAAGGGAAGTAAAGTCGCTGCAGGACGACATCGATTTCTGGCGAACAGCCGGATACGACTACGTGAAGATCCAGCCTGTGGCGGATTTCAATCCTGCGAAGATTGGTCTCTCGGAGCATCTCACGTACAATCAAGATGGGACGCTGTTTCGGAAATGGGCGTCAGAGAACAAGGGGGTCATCGCCGATTTCGGGGATCTCGAGAAATACACGTGGCCCTCGAAAGCCGACTTCGACTACAAAAAGTTCGAACAAGTGCGCTCCCTGCTGCCCGAAGGCATGGGCGTGATCGCTCAGTACGGTGACATCTTCACGATGACCTGGGAGATGATGGGATTTGAATCATTCTCGCTCGCTATTTTCGAGAATCCGGATCTCGTCAAGGCGCTCAACAACAGAATCGGCGAGCTCGTCATAAGCATGTTCGAGTATTTTGCCCAGTCGGATGCGGTCGATGCCATCTGGTACAGCGACGATATAGCCTTCACAGAGGGGCTCTTAGTGTCTCCCGATACGCTCCATTCATATTTCTTCCCATGGCTCATGCGTATCGGAGAACTCGCCCGTAACTCGAACAAACCATTGCTCTACCACACCGATGGAGTGCTCTGGGATGTTTTCGAGGACATCATCGGCTGCGGGGTCGATGCGATTCACCCGATCGAACCCAAGGCCATGGAGATCGCTGAAGTCAAGCTGCGCTACGGTGACAGATTGTGCCTGCTCGGCAATGTCGATGTGGATACACTTGCCAGGGGCACGCGTGAGGATATTCGGAGAATCGTGAAAGCAAATGTCGAAAAGGTTGGACAGAACGGTGGCTATTGCATTGGCTCAGGGAACAGCATCCCGGAATATGTTCTCTATGATAATTATCTGGCTCTCCTTGAGGCGTCCCGTGAATTCGGCGGGTGAGTTCCATGATCAGAGAGCGAATCCGAAGTGAAATACACGACTGAATGGTATTTCTTGAGCTTCCCGAAGGAGGGTTGAGTAATGAAAACGAAGGTCATCGTTCGATATCTTCTACTGGGCTGTGCTCTCGCCCTGGCAGTCCCTTTTGCGCGCGGGCAGCAACAGAAGACAAGGGCAAAATACCTCGACCCGAAAGTGGCCATCGAAGACCGCGTGACAGATCTTCTCTCCAGGATGACTGTTGAGGAGAGAGTCGCACAGCTTCAATCTACCTTGAAGAAGATCGAGTGGGGCAAGAACTTCACGGTGAACGGACTCGGAGGCATCGGGCCGCTGCTCCGATGGTCTGTTGCGAAGGAGGCGGCTGAGAAGGCAAACGAGTACCAGAAGATGGCACGCGAGAAAACGAGGCTGGGAATCCCGATCATTATTCATGACGAAGCGCTGCACGGCCTCATTGCCAATGGTGCGACGAGTTTCCCGCAGGCGATCGGTCTGGCGGCGAGTTGGGATACCGATCTGATGGCGAATGTTGCGACTGCAATTGCGAAAGAAACGCGCAGCCGCGGTATCCGTCAGGTGCTCTCCCCCGTCATCAATATTGCCAGAGACGTCCGCTGGGGACGAGTCGAAGAAACGTACGGTGAAGATCCCTATCTGCAATCCCGCCTCGCTATCGAATTCTGCAAGAACATTGAAGATGCAGGTGTTATCACGACCCCCAAACACTTCGTGGCAAATGTCGGCGACGGCGGGAGAGACAGTTATCCGATTCACTTCTCGGAGCGGGAGTTGAGGGAAGTGTATTTCCCCCCGTTCAAAGCTGCGTTCCAGGAGGCAAATGCCTCATCTGTCATGTCCGCTTATAATGCGATCGATGGCATCCCGAGCACGTCAAGCAAATGGCTCCTCACGGAGGTTCTGAGGAAAGAATGGGGATTCAAAGGATTTGTCGTGTCCGATTACGGCTCTGTATCTGGCATTATGGATAAGCACCACGTAGCCGCTACGCCGAAAGAAGGGGCCGCGAAAGCTGTGGAGGCGGGGCTCGACGTGGAATTGCCGGACATCTATTTTTATGGCGAGCCTCTCCTTCAGGCTGCCAGGGACGGATCCGCTTCGATGAAAGCTATCGACGAGGCCGCGCGGAACGTCCTGCGCGCAAAGTTTCGGCTTGGGTTATTTGAGAATCCGTACGTCGATCCCGAGAGCGCCGCTTCAGTAAATGATTCGCCCGACCATCGGGCGCTTGCGCGGGACGCCGCCCGCAAGGCAATCGTGCTTCTGAGGAACGAAGAGAATACGCTTCCATTGAAGAAAGAGGTCAAATCCATCGCGGTGATCGGTCCCGAAGCTGAGGCGGCCAGGCTTGGCGGGTACAGCGGTTTCGGCACAAAAGTCGTGACGCTGCTCGATGGAATCAAGAGCAAGGTTCCCGCGGCGAAGATAGTGTACGAGAAGGGTTGCGATGTCGGCTTCACGGCGCTGCCGCCGATATCATCGGAATTTCTAGTGCCTGCAGATGCCAAGCCGGGTGAGCACGGTCTGCGCGGCGAGTACTTCAAGAACAAAGATCTGCAGGGGCCGCCTGCACTCGTCCGAACCGACAAGGTCATCAACTTCGAGTGGGCGATGGGATCCCCTGAGCCGAACATCGCTCCTGACCATTTCTCGGCGCGTTGGACCGGCAAGCTGATTCCGAAGGAATCGGGAACCTACAGTGTGGGGTTCAGCTCGGATGACGGAGTCCGTTTGTACATAGACGGGAAACTGCTCATCGACAGCTGGTTCGACCGCGGTGCCACGCTTGACGTCGTCACGATGAAGCTCGAGGCAGGTCGAGAGTATGATGTCAAGATCGAATACTATGAGAACGAAGGATGGGCCTATGCGAGCTTCGTGTGGGACATGAAGCGTCCCGTTGATCCGCGCATACAGGCGGCCGCAGACGCGGCGAAGAAATCCGACGTGGCCATTGTCGCCGTTGGAATTATCGAGGGGGAGGGATACGACCGATCAAATCTCGATCTTCCGGGCGAGCAGGAGCAGCTGATTCAAGCAGTGGTCGAGACGAAGACACCGACCATTGTCGTCCTGATCAATGGCAGCGCTGTCACGATGAGGAAATGGGTGAACAAGGTTTCAGCAATCGTCGAGGTGTGGTATCCGGGTGAAGAAGGGGGCAATGCAGTGGCGGATGTGCTCTTCGGTGACTTCAATCCCGGCGGCAAGTTGCCCATCACATTTCCCCAGGCCGTCGGCCAGGTTCCCTTGTACTACAATCACAAACCCACGGGGCGGGGAGATGACTACACAGATCTCAGCGGCAAACCGCTATTTCCATTCGGTTTTGGGCTAAGCTATACAAAATTCAAGTACTCAAATTTGCAGGTGTCCCCTCAGCGAATAAACCCGGACGGGAAAGTTCAGATCTCCGTTGATGTTGAGAACACCGGACGTCGGGCAGGGGACGAGGTTGTCCAACTGTATTTGCACGATCCTGTTGCGAGCGTCACGCGGCCCGTCAAGGAGCTGAGAGGTTTCAAGCGAATCTCCCTCGCCCCCGGAGAAAAGAAAGCCATCGTGTTCGCTCTTTCCAAAGAGGAAATGGGATTCCTGGACGATGCTTTGAAGTTTGTCGTCGAGCCCGGTACTATCGAGGTTATGGTGGGAAGCTCGTCAGATGATATCCGCGTGAAATCAGAGATTGAAGTAGTGAAATAAGACCAGGTGGAGTTGGGTGTGGGGGGTGAATCAGCAACAACATAGCGCTCTGGAGTGGAAATGCACCGTGATATGATGAAGTGGAAACAATCGGTCCTGGATTCGAAGAAACGCCTGGCTGTGCCCGTGATGACGCATCCTGGCATGGCGCTGCGGGGCAACACTGTCCTGGCAACTGTAACGAATCCCAGGTTTCATTTTGAAGCGGTGCAGGCCGTCGCTCAACAGTATCCGACCGGTGCTTCGACGATGATCATGGACCTCTCCGTCGAAGCCGAGGCGTTTGGCGCGACCATCCGGTTTGCCGACGACGAAGTTCCTTCGGTGACGGCGCGATGTGTCCATGACGCCGACTCGATCGAGCAGCTGGCAATCCCCGGTCTTACACAAGCGCGGGTTGGTCAATGGCTTGAAGCATCAAGGCTTGCGGCGAATTCGATTTCGGACAGGCCGGTCTTTGCCGGTTGCATCGGGCCTTTTTCGCTCGCAGGGCGTCTCTTCGATGTCACGGAAGTGATGACGGCGATTCTCACGGAACCCGACAGTGTTCTTGCTTTGCTCGAAAAGTGCACTCAGTTTCTGATGGCATATGTGAAGGCATTCAAGGCGGCCGGGGCCAACGGAGTGCTGATCGCGGAGCCAGTAGCCGGTGTGCTCTCTGCTGACCACTGCACGGAGTTCTCGTCGAATTTCATCAAGAGAATTGTGGAAGCCGTGCAGGACGATAGCTTTCTGGTGATCCTGCACAATTGTGGGGATACGGACACGCTCGTTTCATCGATGCTCTCGACCGGTGCGGGAGGACTGCATTTCGGTAATCGCTGCAACATCGTGAAAGCACTCGAGCAGATTCCCGGAGACACACTCGTATTTGGCAATATCGATCCCGTTGCTGTTTTCAAATCGGGATCACCAAAATCAGTCCGCTCGGCAACGCTGCAATTGTTGCAGGCCACGAAGGGTTTTTCCAATTTCGTTCTCTCATCAGGCTGCGATGTTCCGCCCCACGTCCCTCTCGAAAACATCGATGCTTTCTTTGCGGCATTGAGTGAATTCAATGCTGGACCGTAGGTGTGCTGAATTCCTAAGACCAGCGTCACGAGTAGTGTGAAGCTTCACACTCACCGTGCAACCGAAAGGGGATTGCATGAAGTCCCGAAAACGAACACCTAAGAATATCAATCGGCGAGATTTCTTCCGGAAGACAGCCCTCGGCGGTGTGGGGCTTTCCTTCCTTTCGTTCACTCCTCAAAGCAAGAAAGAGAAGCCTGTGCAGACTGCGCCCGTGTCGTTGCGCATACCAGACAATTCTCTTCCCTCGCCGCGATACCTCAATCTGAGTCCGGCAGAGTGGATTTGGTATCCGTCGGGAAGAACCCTGTGCAATACGGTGGTTCTGTTTCGCCGTACGCTCAGTCTTGCGGCGCCCGTCAAAAGAGCTTCCGGTTGGATTGTTGCGGACAGCCGCTACCGGTTGTTCGTGAACGGCAAGCGAATTCAGTGGGGGCCTGCGCCATGTGATCCTCGGTGGGTCGAAGCGGATCCGCTTGATCTTACTGCGAGTCTGAAGGAAGGAGAAAATGTCATCGGGGCAGAAGTCCTGTACTTCGGCCTTGGTGATGGCACGTGGCCTATTGGCAAGACCGGATTTCTGTTCAATCTCGAGATAGAACTGCAGGACGGAAGCCTCGTCAAGGTTGTATCCGATCCTTCATGGCTCACGCGCCTTGCATGGAGCTGGAAACCCGGCCGGTACAAACGATGGTATCTGCGATCGCTGCAGGAGGAATTCGATGCGCGTCTGTATCCCTACGGATGGCTGCAATCGGATTTCAAAACCGACGCGAACTGGCTGCCGCCGATGAACCTCAGATGCCCGGCAGACAAGCCAAGCGGGTGTTCATCGTATCCCGAATACGCAATGGAGATCCGCGGCACCAAGGACGTATCAGAGCTCAGACGCCGGAGCATTCCGATGCTATCGGAACAACTTGTCCCGGTCAAGCAGCTGAGCGAATCACTGTGGATCCGCTGGAAGCGAACGCCGGATGAGTACTTTGACAACATGACTCCCGACTGCTTCGACGCGATCCGCGCTTCAAGCGCAGCGCAGGTTGCCCCAGGTACATGGAAGGTCTCTCTCGATGGATCCCGCGCCGCTGCACTGACTTTTGAATTCGAAGAACAGATCGTTGGCTGGCCTTCCTTTGTCATCGAGGCCCCGGAGGGAACGATCGTAGAACTGATGGTTCAGGAGTCCCACGAGGTCGGCGGGCCCGCACTCCTGAATACGCAGTTCTACTCGTGGACAAGGTTTATCTGTCGAAAGGGAGTGAACGAATTTGAAACGTTCGATTTTGAAAGCTGCCGCTGGATGCAGCTCCACATCAGGGGTGTAGCCGGAGATGTGGTCATCCGGAACGTCGGTCTGCGCCGGCGTGTGTTTCCCTGGCTGCATCAGCCCGCAATCGTTTGCTCTGAACCCGGACTGCAGAGTCTGTTTGATGCTTCGGTGAATACGCTCAACAATTGTGCACAGGAGACCATCGTGGACGGCATGGCACGCGAGCGCCAGCAGTACAGCGGCGACGGGGGACACCAGCTGCACGCGATCTACTACGCGTTCGGAGAAACAAGACAGACAGCTCGGTATCTCGAGACGTTTAGTCAGGGAATCACGATTGACGGATATTTTCTCGATTGCTGGCCTGCGTATGACCGGCTTGCGCGCCTGCAGGAACGCCAGCTGCAGATGACCTTCTGGGGGCCGCTCCTTGACCACGGGGTTGGGTTCAACTTCGATTGCTGGCATCACTATCTCTACACCGGAGACCTCGAATCTGTGCGGGAACCGTACCCGCGGCTTCTCCGGTTTTTCAACTACCTGCGGTCCATCAAAGGATCCGATGGGCTGCTCCCGGTCGAAAATCTTGGCGTTCCATCGCTCTATATCGATCACAGTGCATTCAAGCAGCAAAAACACAAACAATGTTCTTTCAACCTCTATGCGTCAGCGATGTCGCTGCACGCTTTGGCGCCGCTGTGTGATGCGTTCGGTGATCGGCGTTGGGGGGAAGAAGCAAGGGAGTTCGGAACTGAGCTTCTGAAGTCGACCGTGCGACTATTCTGGGACAAGAAACGGAATCTTTTCGTTGACAATCTTCCCTGGTCCGAAAAGGAAAACGGGCTCCGGTTCTCAGACAGGACACTCGCGACGTCGGTCTTGTTCGATCAATGCCCGGGGGCAAAACAGCAGCCCGCAGTTGAGATGCTGGCCGCGTGTCCGCCGGAGATGGGATTCTCCTATCCGGCAAACGCCGGGTGGAGACTCTGGGCCCTCTCCAAGGGAGGGCGAGCCGACGCGATTGTCAATGATCTTCGCACTCGCTGGGCTCCCATGGATTCGGTGCGACTGAACAACACGCTGCAGGAGTTCTGGACAGCAAGGTTAGATTCTACAGATCAATGGAGCCACTGTGCGGTTGTTCCCCTTTTCGTGTTGTACATGAATATCGCCGGCATCCGGCCCCTGACGCCTGGATACCGGACGTACGAAATCGTCCCGCAGTGCGCGGACATCCGTTCGATGGATCTTACCGCTCATACAGTCCGTGGACCGATTCGAGTGAAATGGGATGGGGCCGTCGGTGGGAGGCAACTCATCATCGAGACTCCGCCGGAAGGAGCAGGGGAGATCGCAATCGACAAGCGTGAGGATGTTGCTCTGAAGCGTCTGCGGGGTATGGGGCAGTTTGGCCGGGTACGCTACCAGCTCCCCGCCGGCGAGAGGGTGACCTTAAATCTGACTCACACATAGCATCAATAGGTGCATTTCCGCGCTTCATCTGCGAAGGCTTTCAGCAGTTCCATATCAGCATCGAAAAAGTGATCCGACGGGCACAGAATGTAACCGCCGTCCCGACCGGCTTCATCGAAGCACTTCCTCACAGCTTTTCGCGTCTCCTCGGGAGTGCAATCCTTGAAGTAATGGAATTGATCGAACCCTCCAATCATGCATACTTTGTCCCCAATTCGTTCCCTGGCCTCGGCGAGGAGAGTGTCTCCTCCCATTGAAGAGGGGGTGAACGTCTCCATCGCGTCCGGCATCATTTCGGCGAGGCGTTCGAGGAATGGCATCATTCCCCCGCAAGTATGATACACGACGCGCTGACCCACCGCATGGGCGAGGTCAATCAACGGCACATCATAGGGTGCAACGAATTGGTCGAAGATGTCGGGAGAAATCACCGTTGAAGACGCATCACCGCCGCCAAGCTCGATGACGTCGTACTTCGCCCCTTTGAGCGATTGGATGAACACTTGTTTTCTTTCCAACATCACCTTCATGAAGGCATGTACCCAATCGGGATCTTCGAATGAAGCCATGATCAAATCTTCGATGCCGTACAAAACCGATGCATCCTGCCAGCACCCCGGTTGTCCATACACGTCGAACGAATTCACAAAGCCCCGTATCATGCCCCGCTCTCCAAACGTGTCCGCCTCCCGGTTGACCATCGCCACATCGCACGTTGGCTTCACGGCAAATTCGCCTATGATGTCGATATCAGATTTTTCCTTGATCAGTCGCTCGCTCACCCAGGAGGTATGGTCGTTGCTCTGGAGAACTGTTGTGAGGGTCTTTTTTGGGGTGATGAACTTGTACCGGACTGTCTCATAACGAGGATCGGCAAGCGGTTCATGTTCAATGCGCCAATTGTCCGAGACAATCCTGTGAGCCTCGAGGTATCCCGGTGTATGAATCGGATCGTAGAACTCACCGTTGGCTTCGTCCGGCTTGTAGGCTATCAGCCAGCGGATCGGGTCGAGCCCGATGGTGTCAAAGAATTCGTCGTTTGTAATGCCGTTCATATACTTCTTCAGGAAATACGGCATCACATGATGTGTCGTGACCGGAAGCCGGTCAGCTTTCTGGCGCGTGAGCGCCGCGATAAATCGCTGTTTCGGAGTCAAGCTGTTGTCCTGGGTCTTCTGAGCGCAGCGTTTCTGCTCATTGCCTTGCCGCCCATGGGAGTTACAGGGGGCAGGCGGGTGTGAGTCGTATTTGAGGATGAATACTATTCGATTTCGGGCATCCTTTTAATGTTCGGGTCGGAAAACACGTCAAGCTCATCCGTGTTGGTTGATGAGAATTCAGCGACGATCGCTCCGTTGTCGCCTGCCTGAAACCAGTGAAGCGTGTCCGATTTGATGGTGTACTGGTCTCCTGGTCGCATGACTATTTCCTGCCAGACGGACAAGTGTTTTTTGTGTCTTTCGCTCACGACGGCCTTCGGGTTCGGCGTGGCCATCCCTTCAACGTAAAGATACACTTCCCCCCAGCGGCATCGGAACGTCTCTTGTTTCCCGGGGTTGACTGGATCAACTCTCGGATGGCGGTGCTGCGGGCACATCTGCCGGGGAAAAAGGACCAGTTCCTTCGCACAATACCTGTCGTTGTTTTCGTAGACTACGATCTCCAGCCCGATATTCCTGATGTCATTCAGGCCGAAGTCTGCCACTTCAATCGATGCTCGTTCCTTCTCGGTGATTGTAATCGAGGCCTTCTTCAAAAACTCGGCGGTTTCTGCCCGGAGTCGTTCCACTTCATCTCTTTTCATGTTCTTCCTGTCGTCGATAGTTCAAACCAAGATAGCCAATTGTTTCCCTTGTCTCAACCCGCATACGATGCTGATCGGGAGTTTGTACCATTCAGCAAGGTCTCGATTTCCGCCCGCTGAGGTGCTGAAGGTTGTGCCCCGAGTTTTGTCACCGAGAGGGCGGCCGCTGCACTTGCGAAGCGAACAGCATCTCTCAATGCAGTCCCTTCACCAATCGAGACCGCAAGAGCGCCGCTGAAGACATCCCCCGCTGCCGTCGTATCGACTGGATCAACCGTGAATGGAGCAACGAACTGATCGCCTGATTCTTCACTAAGGTATGCGCCCCGGGCTCCGAGGGTGATGACAACGGCAGGAATACCCATGTTCCTGAGGATCAATGAAGCCGCCACAATGGTTGCATCATCAGAAATACGCATTCCGGTCAGGATCTCGACTTCGCTTTCATTGGGAGTGATGATTGAGACATGTCTAAGCAGTGACGGCTCGAGTGGAAAAGCCGGAGCAGGGTTGAGCAGAACGGGAACTCCGGCGTCAGACGCGATGCGGATGGTAGCTTCTACTGTGGAAAGCGGTATCTCGAGTTGCAGGAGGAGAACGTCGGCTGATATGATGAGCTCGCGCGCCTTCTCAACGTCGGCGGGGAGAAACTCACTATTTGCACCGGACGCCACGCCGATGCAGTTTTCGCCATGCCCGTCAACAAAGATGAGCGCAATCCCGGATGCGGTCGTTGTATGGACGCCCACGAACCGGGTATCGAGAGCGTCGTTCTTGAACGCGTCGAGAGCTTGTCTGCCGAAATGGTCGTCACCGACTTTCGATACAAACGCAACGCTGCCCCCGGCCCTCGAAGCGGCGACGGCCTGGTTCGCCCCTTTTCCTCCGGCAGCCAGCGAGAATGTTCCACCGATAACCGTTTCTCCCTTTCCGGGGAGGCGAGGAAGCTTCACCACAAGGTCGGTGTTTGAGCTCCCAACGACAACGATGTTCGGTTTCATTCTCTCTCCGATGCCGGTTCCGGCTCTTCCCTTCTTCGAAAACAGTCTTTGAGGTCGCAGATGGAGCACTGAAAAGCGCCCCGCTTGACGTCAGGTCCAAGTCCGATGATGCCGCTCAGCGATTTGATAGGCACCATCAATGCACTTTCGGTGAGTGTGATACCGCAGAATTTTGGCGGGAGGAGTGAGAAGAGTTTGTGCTGTTCGGTGACAGGCCAGTCGCAGTAACCCGGGCTGTACCTGTTGGTGATCTTCCACCCGCGGGATTGCACGTGTCCTGCGATCTGCTTCTCCAGCCAGATGGAGGCCTGCTCCACGTACTCCGAAGCAATCGCATCGACGATGTATCCCCGCATCATATCTCCTCCAGCCATCAGTTCGCCCGACCAATGTTCCAGCCGCGGACCGGTGGTGGAGACGAACAGAGCAACGGAGGTGGATCGCTTCAACTGGTTTGTGATAATGGGCCCGGTGTTGAATTCAACGCCGTAGCACGCAACTGCCGAATCGGAAAGGCTGACCGACCCGGCGGGAAGAATGCCATATCCGCATTGAAGAGAAATATGGAGCGGGATGAGAGGAAGGATCTCGTCGATGAGATCCCCGATCATCTCGGGGGCTTCACCGTCACGATATCCCAGATCTGACAGGACAAGATTTCTGTTCACTCCCAGGTCGCGAAGCGGGGGAGTGAATGTGGCGACGTCGATTGCTGGCGACACGGGCATTTCTAGTTCGTCGCGCACCGGCTGTTCAAAAACTCGACCGCTCCCTGCGGATCGGACGAATACCCGTCAGCGCCGATCTTGAGGGCGAACTCCTCCGTGACCGGAGCTCCGCCGATAATGACTTTGATGTTCGGGTGTTTTGCTTTGACGTGCTTGACCGTCGTTTCCATGTTCACCATCGTCGTGGTCAGCAGCGCACTTAGTCCGATCACGCAGCCCGGGTGTTCGTCGGCTGCTTTGAGGAATTTCTCCGGCGACACGTCCGTCCCGAGATCGACGACCTCCCATCCTGAGCCCTCGATGACCATCGACACGAGCTTCTTACCGATATCGTGGAGATCGCCCAGAACGGTTCCAATAACGATTGTGCCCTTGTGCTTCAGCGCATCCGATTTGAAGAAGGGTTTGAGGTGTTCCATGGCGGCGGCCATGGCCTTCGCAGCCATCAGAACATCCGGCACGAAGATCTCCTTGTTCCGGAATCGTACGCCGACGCGCTGCATGCCGATGATCAGTCCGTTCGAAAGAATTTCCTGAGGCGGTAGTCCCGCTTCGAGTGCTTTCCGGGCGAACTCGTCTGCTCCGTCCTGTCCCTTGAGATCCGGCGGGTAGGGGGATTTGCTGTTGACTTTTCCGCGCTCGACGCAGCGGGTAAGAGATTCAAGGATCTCGTTCATCGTTCTTCCCTGGGATAGTAGTAGTGAATGTTGAAGGCTGCCGACGGTTCGGTGAGTCGGATCGTTCCCTGACTCAAGTATACACCATTCATTGAAAAAACTCAAGCGCCGGAAGGTGTTTTTTACTCACGATACATCGATTCATATGTGAAACTGATTTGCCCCGGGGCAGGAACGCCGGCGTTGGGATCCCGGCATATCAGCTGCTCTCTGGAAGGACGATTGGCTCCGGGCGAATTGCATTTGTTATTACTGGAAAAATTTGATTATTCCTATGGAACTTGCTACTTTCCACGCACTGAATTCTACTCTGTCACGACAAACCACACATCCTCGGCGTGAGAACAGTCCAGGCCCATATCATAGTCAATCCGTTCTCCTCAGGAGGGAAGACGGCGCGCCGCCAACCGGCGATCATCGCAGAAATCGCAAGACGGCTGGGAGTGAGCCCGATTGTCCATGTCACTTCGAAGCCGCTCGAAGCGACTGAGAGTACCCGTGAAGCAATCAGGGCGGGGGCGGATCTCGTTATTGCTGTGGGGGGAGACGGCACGATGCACGAAGTTGTCAACGGCTTCGCGGATCGTGGAGTTCTTCTCAACCCCAGGTGCCAGCTCGGCATCATTGGAAGCGGCACCGCACAGGATGTCATCCGCAGTTTCGGCCTGCCGGCCAAAATGAATGAACAAATCGCTGTGGCGTGCGGTGACGGGAGCCGTGCAGTAGATATCGGAAAAGTCAACGTGGTCGATTCCCAGGGTGCCTTCTGCGAACATTTCTTCCTCAATGAATGCCAGCAAGGTATCGCCGCCGTTGTCGTTCAACGCTTTCAGTCGCACCACAAGTGGCTCGGGGGTTTTCTGGGTTTCGGCCTCACGGCGGTCTCCACTGCAGCTCGCCATCGTGCACAGATGATGTCAGTCGAAATCGATGGAAAACTCGTATCTTCTGATCTCTTGCTCGGCGTGGTTGTCTCCAATGGCGGATATGCCGGAGGGGGAATGAACTTCGCACCGGGTGCCGTGGTGAATGACGGATTGTTCGATGTCATTCTTATTCACCAGCAGAGCATCCCATCGCGGCTCGTCAATTTCCCCCGTATCTACTTCGGAAGCCACATCAACCTTTCCTGGGTAAGCCATTTTCGCGGGAGACACGTCTCGGTCACATCGGAGGAGCATGTCCCTGTTGAATCCGACGGCGAGTTCCTCGGATACCTTCCGTGCATGATCGACGTCCTCCCTCAATCACTCCAGCTGAAATCTCCGCACTGATTGGCGCTGGCGCGATGCCGCATAGTCGAATCCTACCGATCGCCCACACCCCAACTCCGGCGCCTTGCCCCCTCAGACGGTAAATTGTACAATCTTCAGAACTCCGAACGCGACCTGATTCAATGGCATGATTTTGGACTTCGTAATTCCGTGGCTGGCAGACATTTGCAGACGCGGCCAATCCCAGTTCCGGCACGAGTGGTTTGGTACTGTTTGTGATGTCATGAACCAAGAGTGAAGCAGAGCGATTCAATTCCGTGTTTTCTGAGGCCACCTGAGGCGGTGTTGGGGCATCACCGAATTCCATAGAGGAAGCTCCCGACTGCGTAGACAAAGAGCTTGAGGGGGAGGTACGCAGCCGGGGTTTCTTTTGCTCTTCTGGGTCTTTTCGTATTCTTCCCGTTTTTATTCCAAATCCTCACAACAATGGACGCCGGGAGTTGTATTCCGTGTCCTCTTCTATTATCTTACTACCTGAAACCCCAGATTCCTGTAACGACTGGCCGTCCCGCGTCATGACAAAAGTACTTGTGATCGATGATGACATGGCAATCCGCGAGGTTATTGCCATCACTCTTCGAAAAGCCGGATATGAAGTGTTCAAAGCGACGAACGGCGCAGAGGGACTTGAGCTCGCCCGCAAGCAGCTCCCCGGATTGATCGTCTGTGACGTTCGCATGGTGCTCGTCGACGGTTACGAAGTGCTCGCAGCGATCCGCAATAATCCCTCGACCGCTTCCATCCCGTTCATCCTTGTTACGTCCATGGCAAGTGTGGAGCGCATGAGGCAGGGGATGGAACTGGGCGCGGATGATTTTCTCCCGAAGCCATTTACCCCGGCGCAGCTGCTCTCGGCAGTCAGTGCCAGGCTCGAGAAGCATCGTTTGTTGATTCAGGAGGCCGAGACGAAACTCGAGCTCCTGCGCCAGCACCTGAGCACGGCCTTGCCGCACGAACTGCGAACTCCACTCAACGGTATCCTCGGATACGCGGACATCCTGCGGAAGCAGTTTTCCGATCTCGAGCCGCGCGAAGTTTCTCAGATGGCGGAGCGGATCTACAAGAACGGCAAACGGCTGAATCGCTTGGTCGAGAATTTTCTGATCTATGCGCAGATCGAAATTCTCAAGATGGATTACCACAAGATCGAGCAGCTCCGGAAGAACAAAGCTCCCGATGCGCAAAAGATCGTGGACACTGCGGCCTGTCAGCGGGCGTACGAATCTGAGCGGGCGGGAGATCTGACTTTGAGGCTGGCTCCCGGGAGTGTGGCCATGTCACCCGACTACTTCTCGAAGACTTTTGAAGAACTTTTTGACAACGCTATCCGGTACTCGAAAAAAGGATCGCCGATCATTGTCGAAACGGAGATGCGTGGCGACGAGTTTGTCCTGACGATTCGCGACCACGGGCGTGGAATGTCTGTAGAACAGTTGCACAACGTCGGTGCTTACATGCAGTTTGAACGCAAAGTGTATGAACAGCAGGGCTCCGGCCTGGGTCTGACGGTTGCCAGAAGGCTCACCGAAATCCACGGCGGGTTCCTTAAACTTGAAAGCGAATACGGAAAAGGGACGACCGTTTCGGTAACGCTGCCGGCCTCCCGCGACGATGAGGCCGCACCGCCGGATCAGCAATCCGCAGAGAAGTGAGAAGGAGCCGGGCGGGCACGAAGTCAGATTTCAGTCTTGTCGCTGTCCCGGTCCCTGCATCGACGCGCGGCTGCATCCATAGCTCGGGAATTTCTGTCCTGCGCCTTGTAACCAAGAACAATGTGAGGAAGGGTGTGGCGGACACGTCGCAACTGCCAGACGATAGTGAGGAACTCACGCCCCAGTCCGGCGTCGATGATGCCTCTTCACGGCGGGCCTCCAAACGGGTGAAGCCGCTGTCGCAAATCCCACTTCCGTTCGCTCCTCCATCTCCAAACATCATCATCAGCGATCGCGAGCAGCTACGCGCTCTCCTTTCGTCACTCCCCGTTCTTCTCTTTGCACTCGATCGACAGGCAAATCTGCTGATGCTCGAAGGAAAAGGGCTGGCAGAGTTCACGCCAGTGCAGCGGCAGTCGGTCGGACGCTCCTTCTTCGAATTTTATCCCGAGAGCCATGAAAACCGCCAGCGCCTGGCCCACGCGCTCGATGGGACTGTTGTCAGCTGGACGGAGCGCATCGGGGACCGAACGCTTGTGACGACTCTATCGCCCCTCCGGGACCGCGATGGCATCGTTACTGGTCTGCTCGGCGTTGGCCTCGCAACCCCGACCACATCACAAGAGATGACAGGGGAACGCGAAGCTGGCCTAACATCACCCGGCAGCCAGTTCTTCGCTCAAGTAAGTCATGAATTTCGCACGCCGCTGAATTCCATTGTTGGGTTCGCAAATCTCCTCTCCAACAAACAAGAATCACGTTTCAGTGAACAAGACCTCTTTTATGTCCAGCGGATCATCGGAAATGCGACGCACTTGCTTGGCGTGGTGAGTGACATGCTCAACCTGTCAGTCATCGAGACGGGGAAGGTCACGATGGTGCTTTCGGAGGTTGACCTTGGTGACTTGATACGGGAGACGATTGGAGAAATCGGTGTTGACGCTCGGGGCGGAGCACTGGAGATGCGCACAGAAATTCCGGAGGGTGTGCTCCCGGTCGTAACGGACAGACAAAAGCTGAAACAAGTCTTGATCAATCTCCTGGCGAACGCGCGGAAATTCACGCAGCAGGGATCCATCACGGTTTCCGTGGTCATGGATGAGTTCCTCAGGCCGACACGAATCGACGTCCAGGATAACGGGATGGGGATATCAGAAGAGAAGCTCGAAGCGGTTTTTGAAGCTTTTGAAAGAGGAGAACAAGCCGTTGGTCAGTACATCGAGGGAACAGGACTGGGATTGACGATTTCGAGGGCTTTGTGCAAGTTGATGGGTTACAGTCTCCGCACAACGAGCGAGTTGGGGAAAGGCTCGACGTTTGCCGTCGATTTCTCCCTGCGTTCGACACCACAGGCCGGTTGACGAATTTCTTATGCCAATTATGAAGGCTGTCCAAAATGCAGGACGAAATGATATTCAGACCTGACTGAGATTCACCAATGACCTGAGTTCAAAGTCTTTCCTCTATCTTTCTGCCTGCTGCAAGTACTCTTTGGACAGCCTCCCAATGACCCATCTCTATTTCGCTCCGAGAAGCTCCACTTCAAAGATCAATGTCGCATTCGGTCCGATATCTCCTGGGCCGTTTTCACCATAGGCAAGGTTCGAGGGGACGAATAACTGCCATTTCGAGCCGACCTTCATTTTCTGAAGAGCCTCAACCCAGCCCGGAATAAAGCCCTTCAACGGGTACGTCGTGGGTGCGCCCCCCTTGTATGAACTTTCAAATTCCTTCCCGCTGACCAGCGTGCCGCGGTAGTGCACCGTAACCGTGTCAGTCGCCTTCGGTGACTTTCCGATCCCGTCTTTCAGAATCTTGTATTGCAGTCCGCTTGGGAGCGTCACGATGCCGGGTTTTTTCTTGTTCTCGGCAAGAAATGCCTCGCCTTCTTTCTTGTTCTTTTCGCCCGAGACTTTCTGCTTTTCCTGCATCTTCGCCATCATCTCCTTCTGGAATGTAGTCATAGCTTCCCTCATCTCCGCATCCGTCAAAGCCGGGGCCGCTTCGGCAAGCCCGTCACGTATGCCGCGGAGAAGGAGATCCAGATTGAGTTCCACCGACTGGCTCTTCATGTTCTTTCCAAAGTCGAGGCCGATACTGTAGCTCACTTTGTCTTTCTGAGACTTGATTGGTTCTTTTCCCTGCGAGGAGAGTAGCGCAGGCACGAGAAGGAATATCCCTATGATCTTGAGATGTGATTTCAACGATGCACCCTTTCTATAGGTATTTGTAAGGGAATTATTGAATAGCGCTCAATGTTGAATAGTACAGCTTTTTCGCCCAAACCGAAACATATAATCCAAAGGCCTTTCCGCACACGCCCTCGTGAGCAGCGGATCACGGGCGGTTCGTGTTCTCAGAAGGCTGCTGCGCCGGACAATATTTCGGTTGGTCATTCGTCATACTAAGAGAATGGGATTCTTGATAGGAATACAGAGCATACCGGTCCAGGATATCAAATCGCTCGAAGACGCGGTCGGCGCCGAACACCGTCATCTTTTCGATTTCATCCGAAGGAGAGTCCGAACAACGGAGGACGCCGAAGACATCCTGCAGGATGTGCTCTTTCAGTTCGTTGCCAGCTACAGTGTGACGGAGCCGATTGAGAAACTGACTGCTTGGTTGTTCCGTGTTGCACGCAACAAGATTATCGATTGGTACAGGAAAAAGAGGCCCGATTCGCTCCCCCGGGATGAAGCGAATCCCGGCGAGCCGATCAACCTCGAAGACATTCTCTATGACAATTCCATGAGTCCGGACAGCCTGTATGCGAGGTCGGTCGTGTGGAGTGAATTATCTGATGCCCTCGAAGACCTCCCCGAGGAGCAACGCGAAGCGTTCGTGATGCATGAATTGGAAGGAAAGAGTTTCAAGGAGATTGCGGCGGAGACAGGCGAAGCCGTCAACACGCTGTTGTCCCGCAAGCGATACGCGGTCCTGGCTCTGCGCGAGCGGCTGCAGGATCTCTATGATGAATTCGAAACAACCACATAAGGAGTATTGCTATGAGACCATGGTGGATAAAAAAAGTTGGAACGATGGTGGCGTTTGTTGTGTTCGGTGGAGCAGTGCTGGGGCTCGTTGTCATGCTGCTCTGGAACGCGCTGATCCCGGATCTGTTCAGGGGGCCGGCGCTCACGTTCTGGCAGGCAGTGGGGCTGCTCGCACTATCCCATATTCTGCTGCGCGGCTGGGGAAGATGGCGCTATGCGAATGGCTGGCGCCACGATCGCTGGCGCCGCAAGTTCGAGGAGAAGCTCGCTGCGATGGCTCCCGAGGAAAGGGAAAAGTTCAGAGAAGAATGGAATCGGCGCTGCGGCCACGGATGGGGAGAACACGCAGACAAACCGGCCGAGACGAAAGCGTAGAATCTCGCATCAGATCGGGAGTATCGGCTATTTGCATCACGTTCTCCCGAGTGGTATTTTCATGACGGGTCGACGCCGGCGGTCTGGGGCTGGACCAGAAGAAACCTGTGATAGTCATACCGTTGACGCTGCCGCTCGACCAAATGTCTCCTCCGGCATTGCAGCCGCTGCACTGAAAGAAGGGTCGCCTCCAAATGAATGAACTTCTGACGATATCCACGGAGAGCGACATTCCTCCGCAATACCGTGGAACCCCTATCGGGCTGCTGCTCGAATACCATAACCTTGATCGCGCGCATGAAATCTACGCAGCTGCGCAGTTGCTCGTCGGAATGTGCATGGACAATCGAAAGCATCTTCACATCCCCGACAATTTTGCGTTCATCATACGGTCCGGCGGTGCAAATCTGCGGTACAGCGAATTCAAAGTATCGTACGCCATCGCTGTCGGTAATGTGCACTGCATAGCGCTCGTTGGTCACAACCAGTGCGGAATGGTCAACCTCATCAGCCGGAAGGAGCAGTTCATCAGCGGCCTTGTGCAAAGCGCCGGATGGCAAGCTCAGGCTGCAGAAGAGCATTTCCATCATTTCGCGCCAATGTTCGAGATTGGCAATGAAGCTGACTTCATCCTTAGCGAGGTCAAACGACTTCGTCTGCGGTACCCGAAAATTCTGGTTGCCCCGCTCATGTACCGTGTGGAAGACAACCGATTGTACTTGATCCGGGAAGACACGGTCAGCGGCGGCCTGCTGTAGTATTTCCTGCATCTCCTTCATGGAGTTGGTGCTTTGACATCGCTCATTCCTTCAAGCCCTCTATGCCAGAGGGCTTTTCCATTCGCGGGCAGCACAACCCGCTCGTCTTGATAATGTGAGACATATCCGCTACCTTCGTTCAGATCCATCCTTCCATGAGAAGCACATCTCACGTCATAAGGAGGTCTTCCCCATGAATCGAACCATCCGAATTCTCTGTCTCTTACTGGCTGGAGGCTTTATGGCTCACGAACTCGACGCACAGGGAACATCGTACAATGGACTCAATTTGGGTCTGGGCAACTTGTCGCGACTCTCCAAAGCGAAGACCCGATCAATTTCGCCGGAAAACTTCACAGGCGAGAAAGGTGAAGCGGGAAAAGCAACGAGCGGCACGGGCGAGAAGGCCGCACGGGATCTCGGGAAGGGGTGGAAGATTTCGCCCTCAATCAAAATCGAAAAGCGAAGCACATACACGCTGGCAGAAATCGACGGCCCCGGGGCCATTCAACACATCTGGATGACGCCAACGGGAACCTGGCGTTATTCGATCCTGCGCGTATATTGGGATGGCGAAAAAGATCCGTCGGTGGAAGTGCCTGTGGGCGATTTCTTCGCAAATGGCTGGGGCACGTACTCACACATCACCTCTCTGCCGGTTGCCGTCAACCCCGGCAGTGCATTCAATTGCTACTGGGAAATGCCATTCCGGAAATCGTGCCGGATTACGATGGAGAATATCGGCGAGAACGACATGACGCTGTATTACCAGATCGACTATACCCTTACAGATATCCCGCCGGATCTTGCCTATTTCCATTCCCAGTTCCGAAGAGTCAACCCGCTTCCGTACAAGTCCATCTACACAATCCTGGACGGAGTGAAAGGGTGGGGACAGTACGTCGGCACATACCTTGCCTGGGGCGTGAACAACAACGGATGGTGGGGCGAAGGGGAGATAAAGTTCTTCCTCGACGGTGACACCGAATTCCCGACCATTTGCGGGACGGGCACTGAGGATTATTTCTGCGGCTCGTACAATTTCGAAAACCAGACGACGCACCAGTACCAGGAATTCACGACGCCGTATAGCGGTCTGGCGCAGGTCATCAGGCCCGATGGTGTGTACAATTCACAGCAGCGGTTCGGACTCTACCGATGGCATATCATGGATCCCGTCCGGTTTGAAAAGGACCTCAAGATCAACATTCAGGCTCTTGGTTGGAGATCCGAAGGACGGTATCTCCCGCTGATGGATGACATAGCTTCGGTGGCGTTCTGGTACCAGACCGAACCACACGCCCCGTTTCCTAAACTGCCGGATCGGGATTACCTTGAAGTAAAATAGACGCACGATGGACGCCGGAGCTGACGTATGGAAATTGTATCACTTTTGCACGACTCTTCTGATGAAATCCTCGCCGCGGCAATGGAGGCGGTCGAGAGAACGCATCTGAAGAATTATGAACGAGCTGGGAAGGAACACACCCACCAGCGCCTGAAAGCGCTCCTGGTCCTGACCACGCGTGGAGTCAAAGAACGCAACCTTGGTCCGATGATTGCCCATGCTGAGACCATCGCGCAGGAACGCTTCGCCGCAGGATACGATCTCTCGGAGGTACAAACTGCGTTCAACGTCCTCGAAGAAGCCATCTGGACTCGTGTCCTCAAGGTGCTTCCTCCTGCGGAGTACGGCGAAGCTCTGGGACTTGTCGCAACAGTGCTTGGTGCGGGAAAGGACTCCCTTGCAAGGAGGTACGTGACCCTGGCAAGCAAATCGAAGACAGGGTCTCTCAACCTTCAATCTCTGTTTTCAGGCACGGAAGGAGTCTAAGTATGGTGCGTTCATTTTCTTTTGATCGACGGGTGGACAGGAGAGAATGAGCTATATCGGCGAAATGTGCGCGCTGCTGACTGCGTGTTGCTGGTCCGGCAGCGCGCTTGCATTTTCTGCGGCAACCCTGAGGGTCGGCCCAATCCGGCTCAATGTCACTCGTCTCCTCATGGCGGCTCTTCTCTTGTTTGTCACCGTCATACTCGCCGGTGTCGAAATTCATCTCTCCTCGTCCCAGCTCCGGAACCTGGCAATCAGCGGAATCATCGGCCTGGTCATCGGTGACACCTACCTTTTCAAGGCGTACGAGAATATCGGAGCGCGGAGTGGCATGCTCATCATGTCCTTTGCCCCGGCGATAAGCGCTCTCCTTGCGTATGTGCTTCTCGGCGAAGTGCTCGGATCGATGGGTGCGATTGGCATGGGAGTGACGCTGCTGGGTATCGCGGTCGTTGTCCTTGAACGGCGTGAAGCCGTCAGAGGAACTCGGAGAACGCACGCGCTGGGAATCCTCTACGGATTCATTGCCGCCGCGGGGCAGGGTGCGGCCCTTGTCCTGGCGAAGATGGCGTTTAACGAAGGACCTGTCAATGGTTTTGTCGCATCCCTGATCAGGATCTCGTCCGCCGTCATCATCATTTTCCCGCTCGCCCGGCTGGCCGGTGAGTACAGCAATTCAATAGAGATCTATACGAAAGATCGCCGCGCGCTCTGGCTGACCATACTCGGTTCGTTCCTCGGACCGTTCCTGGGCATCACGCTGAGTCTCGTTGCCGTGACGTATACGACAGTGGGAATAGCGGCCACGCTTATGGCGACAGTACCGATTCTTATGCTCCCTCTCGTAAAATACGTCTTGAAAGAGAAAGTCTCCTGGCGTGCGCTCGCTGGAGCCGTCGTTGCGGTGGGGGGAGTAGCGATTCTCTTCCTTCGTTGAAGATCCATGATTGTGAACATGCGTCGGGACATCGAACGTCTCGAACCTCATTCATTCTACAGAAAGGTGGTTTTCTGATGGCTGCCATCACGCGATTGTCTCGCCCCATTCTTGTGTTTGTCTCCGTTGTCGTCTACGCCTCGCTTTGCGTGGCTCAGAAAAATGTCCAGTACCCGGAAGATCAGTTGCGCCAGCAGGACGCAGCCGCCCATCTCCGTTTCCTCGCCTCGGATGAGCTCATGGGGCGCATGACCGGATCGCCCGGCATCGATGTCGCTGCCCGCTACATCGCAGAGCAGTTCCGTGCGTGGGGTCTCGAAGTGTTTCCAGGTATGGAAGGTTATTTCCAGTCAGTGCCGCTGCAGCGCCGCGTTCCTTCGGCGAGCGGCCAACTCGTCCTTCTCGGCGATACGCTTCTGCAGGGGAAGAAGATGGCAACGCGGAGTGGTGCCCCTCTGGAGTGGAAAGGGGAATACATCTTCGTCGGTTACGGGTTGATCGATCCGGCAGCGAAAATCGATGACTACAAGGGGATCGATGCCAAAGGGAAAACGGTCGTCGCCAGATTCGGATCGAAGGCGGACCTCAACCCCATGGCGGCACTCGAGCTCTCGGCGACGAAACGGAAATTCGCTGCAGATCATGGGGCCGTCGCATTCATCGAGCTTTATAAAGGAACGTTCGCCTGGCGTGGACTGGCTTCGTTTCTGAGCCGGCCGGGCATGGAACTCGGCGCAGCCGGACCGGATCTTCCGCATTTCATGATTGAAGATACATCCTTCGCTATCGGTGCGAAGCTGCAGGCTCAGGGCAAAGGGCCTGTCTCTATCCAATCAGGAGGGATTCGGCGTGAACCTATTCAGGCTCGCAATGTGATCGGCTTCGTTAGGGGCTCCGATCCAAAACTCCGCGACGAGTACGTTCTCCTCACCGCTCACTACGATCACATAGGGACGGGCAAAGGGAGGAGCTCGTCGGCGGACACGATCTTCAACGGTGCGCGCGACAACGCAATGGGAATCGTTGCCCTCATTGAGGCAGCGCAGGCGTTTTCTATCCAGCCGCCCAAACGCTCGGTCATCATCGCCGCGGTCACGGGAGAGGAAGTGGGAGAGTTCGGCAGCCGGCATCTGTCTCTCAATCCTCCCGTCCCGATGGATCATATTGTGTTCGACCTGAACAGCGACGGCGCCGGCTTCGATGACACGACGATCGTGACAGTGGTCGGGTTGGAGCGCACAACGGCTGAGGGTCCCATGCAGGAGGGATCCAAGCGGTATGGTTTGACGGCGATCGCAGACCCGGTCCCCGAACAACATCTGTTCGACAGATCGGACAATGCGAACTTCGCAGCCGTCGGTGTTCCGGCGCCTACATACAGCGCCGGCTTCCGATCGTTTGGTGATGAAATCTTGAAGTACTACCACAAAGCGGAAGATCAGGTCGACGATTCGTTCAATTTCTCCTACTTCCTCAGATTCTGCAAGGCCTACGTCCACTCTGCCCGGCTCATCGCAGACATGAAAGAGAAGCCGTTCTGGAAACCCGGGGACAAGTACGAACCCGCGGGTAAAAAACTCTATCGGATTCAATAAAGCTGAGACGGATGACGACCCGGTCTTTCTTCCTGCTTCTCCTTGCCGCATTTGCTTCTACGACAAGGTTGACGGCACAGGAGCGCCCGCTCCAACCGGGCATGGACGTGCTCCACTATGAATTCTCTCTGTTACTTCCTGAGGAGGGCCGCCACATCGAAGGGCTCGCCCGTCTCACCGTCCGTCGAACACTGCCTGTCGATCATCTCATGCTTGACCTCGTCGGCTTGCGTGTCGACACCGTGTGGGTGAACCAGAAGCCGGTCGGATTTGAACGAAGGCCTGGCTTGTTGGACATCCCTTTGATCCCATCCCGGGATTCTTCGCCGGATACACTGCTCATCGCGGTCCGGTATGGCGGCGAGGTGAAGGATGGACTGATCATCCACACCGATGAGAAGGGGCGCTGGTATGCGTTTGGCGACAATTGGCCGACGCGGGCCAGGTGCTGGCTTCCGACTGTCGACCAGCCCGGCGACAAGGCCACCGTGACGTGGACTATCGTAGCGCCCAGCAATCGTACCGTCGT
The DNA here is from genome assembly GCA_026390595.1 of Ignavibacteriales bacterium. Lineage (NCBI taxonomy): Bacteria > Pseudomonadati > Ignavibacteriota > Ignavibacteria > Ignavibacteriales > Ignavibacteriales bacterium. The sequence continues at coordinate 56,169 of JAPLFQ010000021.1, read as the reverse complement.
CGCCAACGGAACATTGGTCGAACAAAAAACGCTTCCTCTCAAATCCGGCGTAGCGAGTCAAACATCCACCACGTGGACCACGACTCGGCCGATTCCTCCGTATCTCATGGTGATAGCAGCTGGGCCGCTTGTCGCGTACGACCTCGGTTTGACCGCCCGGGGTCTCAGTGAGTTCCCCCCGGGTGTCAGACAGTCGGTTTTTGTTGTCCCGGAGTTGGCGGACTATCCGCCGGGGCCGTTCAAGAAAGCGGGAGAGATTGTCGAGTACTATTCCCGCACAGTAGCGCCGTTTCCGTTCGAAAAGCTGGCGCATGTGCAGAGTTTCACGCGGTACGGCGGAATGGAAAACGCGAGCGCGATCTTTTACGCGAACGATCTCTTCGAGAGCCGGAGCACCAACACCGGCATCATCGCACACGAGACGGCTCATCAGTGGTTCGGCGATGCGGTGACGCCGCGCAGTTGGGGACATCTCTGGCTTTCGGAAGGCTTCGCGTCGTATTTCGAGCAGCTGTGGGTACAAAAGAGCGAGGGTACGGATGCATTCCGGAAGGGGATGATCAGACTGCGGAATGAGATCATCGATTCAAAAGTGACCTACAACCACCCTGTCATCGACACGCTGCAGGCAAATCTCATGCAGCTTCTGAATTCAAACAGCTACCAGAAGGGCGCCTGGGTCCTGCATATGATGCGCTCGATGCTTGGGGATAGTCTCTTCTTCGCGGGAATCAGAACATACTATGATCACCACCGTCACGGCACGGCGACGACCGATGATCTGTGCGAGTCTTTTGAGCAGGTCTCCCGTTCGAAGCTTCGATGGTTTTTCGATCAATGGCTCCGCAGACCCGGACTTCCCGAACTGAGGACTGCTTGGTCGTACGATGAAGCGCTGCATCGTGTTACCGTGGACATCTCCCAGAGACAAAGCGCTTCTGCGTACAGGTTCCCGTTGGCTCTTGAAGTGCATTCCCATGAAGGCAAGGTCCACATCGTGTCCATAGATGTTCCGGCCCTGGAATCCGCACGGATCCAGCTTCCGCTCATCCTTGAATCGAAGCCGCTGAAACTGGTGTTCGATCCTCAGGTTGCTCTCCTCGCATCAATCAAATCGAACTAGACCCCGGAGAATCAGTCCGGTTGTTGTCGTCTTGCGCTATGGAAAAGCCCAATTCTGCCCATGTTTATTCGCCTTTTTTGATAATCCGAATCCTTCTTGGAATTCCCGCATCACATTTGCAGCATGGTCGGAACAAGACCAAATCGGAATTGAAACACCAAAACAACCATCAAACTGTTCGGAGCAAATTATGGCAGAGAATCTCACAAAACAGACGTTCGTCGAAAAAGTGTTCGACTTTGAAAACAACCCCGAGTGGAAGTATGAAGGCGAACTTCCTTGCGTCATCGACTTCTGGGCGCCGTGGTGCGGTCCGTGTCGCGCCGTAGGTCCCGTCATCGACGAGCTCTCCAAAGAATATGCCGGTAAAGTCAACTTCTATAAGATCAACACGGATGAGGAGCAGGAACTTGCCGGTGCATTCGGCATACGCAGCATCCCATCGCTCCTCTTTGTGCCGAAGTCCGGTCAGCCGAAGATGGCGGTCGGTGCCATTCCGAAAAACGCCATGAAGGAAGCAATCGACAAAGAACTGCTCACCGGAGTCAACTAAACCGCTTTCGGCCCTCCTGCCGGCCATCGTAGTTCCACGACGGCCGGCGGGGATGTCAAGCCGAGCAACATGAATTTCGAGCGAAGCGCCGGGCAATCCCCGGCGCTTTTTTTTCCTCACAGTTTCAAACCCGCGACAATTGAGCCCGACTGTCAGTCAACACGCTGTCTCAACTGACATGGGTCCCGACGGAATTCAATCCCCCCGCTCACCAACAGAACTGCTTTTTCAATACTTTTACGTATCTTCTCCTGATTGATGTTCATCTCCTCTGTGGTTGCCGAACACAAAAAGAGTCTTTACCTTGAGCCGAATCTGAACTTAGAATGAGGATCGCACAATGAAGAACCGAAAGCTCCTGATGATTCCCGGACCCATCGAATTCACGCCAGATGTCTTGCGCGCGATGGGAATGCCTACCACCAGTCACGTCGCCGCAAACTTCATCGAGGTTTTCGGTCAGGCGCTCGAGAATCTCCGGAAGGTCTTCCTTTCTCCTTCGGGTCAGCCGTTCGTGGTGCCAGGGTCCGGAACGCTGGCAATGGATATGGCAGCCGCGAACGTTATCGAACGCGGCGACCGAGCTCTCGTCGTCAACTCGGGGTACTTCAGCGATCGGTTTGGAAAGGTTCTCGAGCGGTATGGTGCACATGTCACACACGTGCACGCCCTGACGGTCGGGGACGCCCCGTCATTGAGTGAGGTCAAAGCAGCGCTGCAAACCATCAAGCCGAAAGTGATGACGATTACTCACGTCGATACCTCCACGGCGGTGGCGACAAGCGTGAAAGATCTGTCGGCACTTGGACGCAAGCATGGCGCTCTCGTCATCGTTGACGGAGTGTGCGCGACGGCGGGGGAGGAGATGCGTCAGGATGAGTGGGGGATTGACATCGCATTGACAGCGTCGCAGAAGGCGATTGGTGTACCGCCGGGACTTGCCATCGTGGTTGCAGGACCGCGCGCGATGGAGGCATTCCGGAAGCGCACAACGCCGGTCGGAAGCTTCTACTCCGACTGGACGGAATGGTTGCCGATCATGCAATCGTATGAAGGGCGAAAGCCGAGCTACTTCGCGACGCCTGCTGTGAACCTGGTGTGGGCACTCAACGTCAGTCTGCAGGGGATTGTGTCAGAAGGAATGGACGTTCGATTTTCCAGGCATCGCAAACTGAGTGATGCGTTCAAAGCCGGTATTGGTGCCTTGGGATTGAAGCAGCTTCCCGTGAGAACAGATCTCCTTGCCACAACTCTGAGCGCCGTCTACTATCCTCAGGGAGTCGACAAAGGGGTGTTGAAGTACATCGATGAGGCGGGTGTTATCGTGGCCGGTGGGCTGCATCCTGCCATCCGGGATCAATACTTCCGTGTCGGCCATATGGGAGCCGTGACGGCTGCAGACATCCTCGCAACGGTTGGTGCGATCGAAAGCGGATTGAAGCGGGCTGGCTATAAGTTCGAATCGGGAGCAGCCCTCGCCGCTTCCCAGAAAGTGCTTCAAGCCTGACGGTTTTTTCAGGCCAACTGAACTCACCCATTCGACAATCTGCAATCGCCGATCGACAATTACATGTCTTTCAATGTACGGCCGAATGTGTCGCCGTGTCTCTCCGCATCATGATCATCTGATAGAACATAAGCGCCACCAGCCATGGGAGTTCAGGCCATTTCAGGGCCGCCCGGTTCATCTTGACGTCGACGAAGTACTTCAGGAATCCCCGCCCCTTCATATGCACGAGTGATTCACCTGCATCCGTGTACCATTCAAACGTGCTTCTCCACATATTTATTCGGAGCTCCAGCTTGCGTCCTTCCGAAAGTTCGAGAATTCCTCCCCCTTTCCACGCACGCGCAACATACGTCGCAATTTCTGCCCCCGAGGCCGCATTCCGTACGACTGTTTTCGAACTGAGAAATCCGACTCTCTCAATCGTCCAGTTTCCTTCCTCGCAGTGAAACACCGCGGCGGAGCTGAGCATCTTGGGGAGCTTCATGGTCCCAACAAGGTCGTCACCGAAGCGCAGTTCGAACTCGGATTTGAAGCCCTGGAGCTGCTGCCACACAATTTCATGGTCTACAAGTGCACTGATTTTTCGCATCGATCGTTTCCTCGTTATTTCCGAATCAGATGATCAAAAACTTGTCGAAACCGCCTGCTCAAGAAATCAGAATGCCGTGCCGAGCCTCTAAGAAGTGTTTTCTATGTTCTTGCTTGGCGCCTTTGCGTGAAGATTCTTGATATGACTCCTCGATCACAAATATCCAACGATAACACACCAGCCGAGCATCAAGATCCATGGGAGTTCACGCAGGTCTTTCCCTTTACCCAGTATCTCGACGTCAGCCGATGGACGGAAGAGCCCTCGAAAGCGGAACCGGATCAACGGTTCTCCTGACGGAGTCTCGAATTCAGCGCGCCCTTTCCAGAAATCAGATCGCAGCACGAGCGCCTGACCCTCGTTCGTGCGGAGAATGCCGCCTCCGTCGGGGAAAATCATTTCGAAGACACCAACCTCCCGGAACGAACCGTCGGCCCGTACAACGATCCTTCCCGACTCCCGCGCCAGCGGCTCCATCTCCCAGGAACCGCCGATCCCCTTGCCGTGTCCGGCGGGGTGGAAGAAGCCGCTGACCGTAAGCGTTGCGACGCAGTCGCCTGCCGACCGGAGCTCGTAATCGTTCCCGAACATTCTCGGCTTGACCCATCTCAGACTCCCGGCTTGCGGGGCCGATCGTTCCTCACGAACGGGTCGTGCCGAAAGGTCAGGAAGCGGGAGAGGATATGTCCGTATTCTCTCTGTTATCACTGTTCTCTTCCTGTGATTTCAGCCTGCCCGATTTCCGCAGCGCATCCGTGAGGATGAATTCGATCTGCGCGTTGACGCTGCGCAGATCGTGTGCGGCCCACTTTTCGAGACTCGTATAATGGCTCTCGTCAAGCCGGAGCAGGAATTTCTTCTTTTCGCTCATTGATACAATGTTCCGGTATTGATGACGGGCTGCGCCGCGGACTCGGAAACGAGCGCAACCAGGAGGTTGTTCACCATCGTTGCTTTCTTCTCCTCGTCGAGCTCGACGATGTGCTGCTCGCTCAGCGTACGGAGAGCCTGATCGACCATGCCGACTGCGCCTTCAACGATCTTCTTGCGTGCGGCGATAACAGCCTGCGCCTGCTGGCGACGTAACATGGTCTGGGCGATTTCCGGCGAGTACGCCAGGTGACTGATGCGCGCATCTTTCACCTCAACGCCTGCAATCTCGAGCCGCGTCTGCACCTGGTGCTTCATGCGCTCCGAGATCTCCTGCGGCCTGCCGCGGAGCGAAGGGACTGTTTCCTCCTCGGCGTCATAGGGGTATTCCGACGCAAGAGCGCGGATGGCGGTTTCACTCTGAATTGCGACGAAGTTCTCATAGTGCTCGACATCGAAGAGAGCTCGGGCGGAATCGGTGACGGACCAGACAACAACGGCCGCGATCTCAATCGGGTTGCCGTGGAGATCGTTCACTTTGATCTTTTCACTGTTGAAGTTCCGTATCCGCAGCGAAACGTGCCGCTTGATCGCAAACGGATTCGCATACCAGAATCCCGACTCCCGGACTGTCCCGATGTACTTTCCAAAGAGCACCAGCACGCGGGCTTCGTTTGGCTGCACAACGAAAAACCCGGCGGGGAAAAGCAGCGTGGCGACGAACAGCGGAATTTCCAGCCACAGATACATGAGCGCTTCGTTCACCGCGATGAAATAGACCAGGTAGGCGTTCAGGGCGATAAGGATTACCTGAAGAACGAAGGCAGAATATCCATTCATTCCTTTGGCTTTGAATTCAGTAACTGTATTCATTGAATGACTCCTTTCCAGATGTGTGATAGCATAATGATATCATAGCGATATCACAAAGTCAAGTTAAATTTCCAACTATTCTGTCATTCCAGATAGTGCGAAACACTGGAAATTACTGCGATTTCGATGCATTTTCAAAGGGTAGTCGCTGTGGAATTGTGTGCACTCAGTTGACGCAACCTTTTTCCACGAGGCCGGTCTCTAGTTATGGCCGGTTGAGATCCAAATCACCACACCGGCCGGGGACCCTAATCGGAGTCGAGTGAATTCACTCTTAGCTACAGACAATGAGCTCATGTTGCAGGTTCGCGAGGGCGATGTCGCGAAATTGGGCATACTGTTCGAACGGCACCATGTGAAGCTTTACAACTTTCTCGCGCGTGTCACGAACAGGCGCGACTCCAGCGAGGACCTGGTGCAAGAAGTATTCTTCCGCATGCTGAAGTACGGGCATTCGTTCCGCGGTGAGGCGCCGTTCACGGTGTGGATGTATCAGCTGGCGCGCAACGCTGCAACTGACCACTACAGGAAGTGGAAGAACGAAACGCCCATGGAAGGAGCCGAGGATGCGCCCGATCGGGACTCGGCACCCGACGATTCACTTCTGCGCGATGAGAGGGCGGAGCATTTAAGGAAAGCACTGGCATTGCTTTCGGTTGACAAGAAGGAAGTGCTGATTCTGAGCAGGTACCAGGAACTGAAGTATGAAGAGATTGGCGCCATACTCAATTGTCCGGTTGGCACCGTCAAGGCGAGAGTTCACAGGGCGCTGAAAGATCTGAAACGGGAATATCAAAAGTTGACCGGCGAGAGGTTCTGAGGCACGCGACATCGTAATATCGTTATTTGCATATGCGACAGACAGATATCAAGGTGACATCATGAAGAAGACGATTCATATTCTGATTCAACTCCCTGATTACCTTGCGGGAAGTGTGAGCAAGGCCGAAAGGACATCGATTGCGCACCATCTCAAGTCCTGCAAGTCATGCCGATCGGAGTACACAGTCCTCGCGAAGGTCTGGGCGGAGCTTGGTCGCTTGCCTGATGAGAGGCCGGGTCCGCAATTGCAGGAGCAATTCTACTCCAAACTCGAGACGCTGAAGGCTCCCAGCGAACCCCGCGTGGCGCCGGAGATGCGGTTGATCGATCGGATGAACAACCTGGTCGAGCGACTCTGGCCAAAACAACCGGCTGTTCAGATCGCAATCGCGCTAGTTTGCCTCCTCGTTGGATATGTCATCGGTTTCAGGATAGATGGCGGGAACGGTTCCAATGGCGATGTTGCCCGGCTTCGGAGCGAAGTCGTCAACATGCAGCGACTCGTCATGGTCTCGCTCTTGAAAACGGAATCTGCCAGCGAACGGATTCGTGGAGCGAATTGGTCCGAGCGGATCAACCAGCCGGACACAGACGTCTTCTCTGCGCTTTTCGAGTCGCTCAACTATGATCCCGTGGTCAACGTACGGCTGGCAGCGCTCGAGGCACTGACGAAATATTACGCCGAAGCAGAAGTCAAAAAGGGGATCATTGGTTCATTGTTGCGTCAGACCTCTCCGCTCGTTCAACTGGCTCTCATTCAGGTCATCACAACCGTTCATGACGCTGAAGGCGTGGCCGCATTAATGGAGCTCCTGAAGAATAAAGATCTCAACAAGACTGTCCGGGAGCGAGTGGAGAAACGCATCAAAGAAATGGGATCATAGCTCATCAATCAAGGAGTCGTACACATGAGACATCGGTGGATTGAGATACTGTTGATTGGCTGCGGGTTGATGATGCTGCCGGTCGGCTGCGCTGTTGGACAGAGGAACGCACTTTCCGAAAGAGAAGAGATCAAGAAGAGCTTCCGGTTGTCCGACAACGGTCACAGGCAACTCGTCGTCGACAACATCAATGGCGAGATCAACGTGGTCGGTTATGACGGAGACAGCATTGAGCTCGTTGCTCATAAGGAAATCAAGGCAGAGTCAGGCGAGAAAATCGAAGAAGCGAAGCGGGAAGTGACGCTGGAGATCAGGGAAGAGAAGAACAAGATCATACTCTACGTTGATGCCCCGTGGCGAAGAGGCGACGGGATCCACTACAGGGGATGGCACTACTACGGGTATGACGTGACGTATGATTTCGACCTGAAAGTGCCTCGCAAAATCAGCCTCTATTTGAAGACCATAAACCACGGCAAGGTCCTGGTTCAGAGCATCGAAGGTGAGTTTGAGGTGAACAACGTGAACGCGGGAATCGAGATGAGCGATATCAACGGACCGGCCATCATCAGGACCGTGAATGGCCCTATTAAAGCCTCTTTTACGAAAAATCCCGGCTCCGATTGCTCCTTCAAGACGGTCAACGGCAAGATCGAGGTGGTGTTGCACGACGGGTTGAATGCCGATATGAAGCTGAAAACGTTCAACGGCAAGGTGTACACCGACTTTGACGTCTCCTCGGTGCCTCGGGAGAACAGGACCGTGGAAGAGCGCAAAGGATCCCGCAGAATCTACCGGCGCGGTGGTTCCCAGACCGTTCGGGTTGGAAAAGGGGGACCGGAGTTTTCGTTTGATACGCTGAACGGCAGCATCTACGTCCTTAAGCACGACTGAGTTGGTCTGCTCCGAGTGGTGGCCTGAATGCCATTCCGACCACACTGAGGTTTCCAAAACGATTGCATATTGAACAACCGAAATTAAGATAAAGAGGAGTACCTGAAATGAAACACGCACGAATGATATGGCTGGTGGGAGTGTTTACAGTGTGCTCATTTGCGCTGGCCTTGGCACAGAGTGCGCCCGCGGACAAAGTAAACGTCCCGCTTTCAGATCCATCCCGCCCGGTGATGCTGAAGATTGGCCTCATCAGCGGAAGCATCACGGTCAAGGGGGGAACCGTGAAAGACGTCACTGTCGAGGCACGAATTCGGGCCACGGAGGATGATGAAGAGAAGGCCGAGAAGCCGCGGGGTTTGAAACTCATCACAAACAATAGTACGAGTCTGACGGTCGAGGAAGATGACAACGTTGTTTCTGTGAGTACCGGGATGCGTGGAGGGTCGCGCACCGTGGACCTCACGCTGCGCGTTCCGACGAATTGCTCGATGCACCTGAGCACGGTGAATGACGGCAACATCGAAGTGGAGAATGTCAACGGCGACTTGGAAATTAATTGCACGAATGGCTACGTCAAACTGACGGGGATATCCGGTTCTGCAGTTGCCAATGCGCTCAATGAAGACATCACGGCATCGTTCGCAAAAGTCAATCCGCAGAAATCGATGTCTTTCAGCTCGCTCAACGGTAAGATTGACGTGACCTTCCCGTCCGACGTCAAGGCGATCGTCTCTATGAAATCGGACCAGGGTGAGATCTATAGCGACTTCGACATGAAAATGCTGACGGAGGATGTCTCCCCATCCTCGAGAGTGCAGGACAACAAAGGAAAGAAAGGGAAATTCCGCATTTCGGTTGAAAAGACTGTGCGCGCGAGTATCAATGGGGGTGGACAAGATATCCAGCTCACAAACTTCAATGGCGATATCTATATCCGAAAAGGAAAATAGAACGGTGTAAACCCCCGAGGTCTGAAAGGTATCTCCTCAGGACCTCGGGGGTTTCACTTCGCCATCCCTACTTCTTCTGCGCCTGGTAGTTTTCGTACTGCATCGACTTCTTTGCCTTCCTGAAATCTACGCTGTCCTCAAGCAATTTCTGAAAGCTCTCCAGCCGCACACGCTGTTCACCGAGCATCGCTCCACCGGCTCCCTTTGAAAAAGCCGCCGGCGACAACATCATAGCCGACTGAGCTGCCTTCAGCTCCCTTGCCGCGTCATCCTTCCGGCCTTCGTCGAGTGCCCTCAGGGCTTTGTCCACACTACGCGTCGAGAGAGCGACATCGACGAGCGCCTGGATTTCGTTGTCACGGTTCTTGTCGACGTCAGCCAGTATCCGTGTGTAGTGGAGAGACGCGCTGAACGAGGGCCACGACTCAAACCAGCCGCGCTTCTCTTCATACCGGAGCACCCCTTTGACCGCCTGCAGCGTTCCCGAACCCTCAGGGATCTCGAGCTCCACGGTGAGGTGTCGCTGTTCGCCGGAGAAGAGATCGCCGAGGGGGATCTTGATCCGTTTGCCTTCATGGTCCCGTTCGCATCCGATCACATCACGAACGTGAATGCCGTCGGCCAGTGTCAGCTCGATCGAAGCGTTCCGCGCTGCGATGCTCGAGAGCCTTGTGAGCTCTTTCCTGAAAATCGAAGCCAGGCTGTTCGGACTCTCGATGAAATAGTAGTTGCCTCCGCCGCTCTGGGAGAGCCCCATCATGAGGTTCTCATTGTAGTCGAGTCCGACACCCATCGTCGTCACGGAAATCGAATTTGACCGGTACCGCCGGGCGATGTGCTTGAGCTCAAGAGGGCTTGTGATACCACGATTTGCGAGTCCGTCAGAGAGCAGGATGACTCTGTTGAGATATTCCCTGTCCCGATGCCGCTCGACCTGTTCCAATCCTGCCACCAGACCGCCGCCGAGATTCGTCGCCCCCCGGGGATAGACCTCATCCAGGAGATTCCGGAGGTCCCGCTTGTCACTGACCCGCCTGGATTCACGCAACACCTGAACGACGTCGTCATAGATCACAAAAGAGAAGTAATCGCCTTCCTGCAGTTGGTCCATGAGAGAGCGGACTGCCTTTTTCGCATACTCGATCTTCCCTTCGTCAGCCATCGAGCCGCTGCGATCGAGAACGACCGCGAGATTCATCGGCTGGCGCTCGCGATTTTCGGCAGGCGGCGTCGTAATGCAGATCTGCAGATATGCCGTCCCGCCGTTGTGGGAAATGTAAGAGCTGCCGAATCGTCCATTTATGGTTGTTCCCTTGTCTGATCCTGTTGCCAGCCCCAACCCCAGCACCGCCGCAACGACGAGTGTAAATGCGATTCGTGCTTTCATGATTCTGTCCTCCTTATAATGACTTCAACATTCGTTATTCGGTGTTCGATATTGTCCGCTAAGAGCGGATGCGCCTCCAGCGCAGAAATTGTCTTATCGTCCACCTGCCTCAAGCTCGTCAGGAGATCTGCTCCTAACCTCCTGGAAGTGACCGGCACCCAATCGAAGAACCGGGAAGGTGACGGTCACTCCACGCTACCACGTGTACCGGATCGTGTAAGACACCGTCTTCTCGTCACCTTTGTCCAGCTTCACCGGAAACCTCAGCGTGGTCTGGTCGACCTTCACCCAATCGCTCGAGCTCTTCACGATCTCCCATTGGCTCCAGCGCCACGGATGCTCGTACACCTGGACATCCGCCTTCTCGTCTTTGTGATTGCGCACTTTTATCTCGATCGTCTCCTCCACGACGTGTCCCGACGCCAGCGTCTTGAAATCCTTCTGTGCCCTTTCTCCGACGATGTCAAACGCATTCCCCAAATATAGACGAACCTCTTCGTCCTTGGGTGTATGGTCGATCTGGTCCTCTCCGATGAATTGCTCTTTCCCGTCATCATCACGCTTGTAGACGCGAACCTTCCCCTTCGGCAGCGGGATGCCGATTCCCGAGGCCAGATCGTTCCTGAATGTCACGTACACGCCGACCTTGGCGTTCGACTGCTGCCCGAAACTTCCTTGCGTCCTGTAGGAGTAGTTGCGATACCAGTAACGCCACTGGTCTGAAAGTCCGTCGTAGATGAAAACCTTATGTGCAGGCACACCGGTCGCTGAAGCCAGCTCAATCTGTTTTGTCTCGTTATTATTGACATCCGTGCGCCGTTGCAGCGAATAAAGCTTGTACTCAAACAAGCTGGTTTGCTGGAATTGCGGAGCCGCCATATTCTGAGCCATGTCCATCTTGGCGCTGAGCCGCGCGTCATACTCCATCGCGTTCTTCACAACGTTCACGTCGCCTGCGACAAGTTTCAAACCTGCGTTTCTGAAACTGGTCCCCGAGTTGTTCGTGACGGTTACCCATCCGGTTACATCGATCTTCGAATCAGCACTGTTCAGCAATGCCACATAGTTGCAGCTCCAGCTCAACTGTCCGGCCAGATAGCTGATTTCCGTTTTCTGATTTCCATCGCGGTTGGAAGACAGCAGCCACTCAAGCTGCGGGCGGAGAATAAGTCCTTCTGAGATCGCAGGCAGAATCAGTCTTCCACTGGGACTGATCTCGATCTTGCCATCGATCTCTGCGATCATCCCTCCGGTGGAGTAGTAGTTTGGAACCGGGTTGCCATACTGCGGCTGAAAAGAATACCCCGTTGCAATAAGTTTCCCCCGCACCGTGTATTCCTTGTGGGTGACAGGGTCTTCGCGGATGAATTCGACCTCTTTGCCGACGTACTTCTCGAGCAGCTTTGCCTGGTGGACCAGGTCGTACTGATAGTTCTGTTCCAGCACACGCACGCCGGACGGGTCCGTGAGGCTGAGGAAGTGGAGCGATGTCCCGTCGATGGTTGCAGGGATGTCCGGCAGGATGACACGGTTCATCCCCCTGACGAGCCGGATTCCCCGCTCCTCGCGGATGAGCGACAGATTTTGGCTGTAGATCGTAAGATCGACGGATGTCCGATCCCCGGCCATTGTCTGCTGATTCCCCTGTGCGAACAGGTCTGCGCCGAACGCCAAAAGCAGCAGGATCATAAGTGCTTTGCGATGGTCTTTCATGGTTGCCCCCTTGATTGTTTAATGGTCCGTTAATGTGTATTTTTTGGATGCTGGATCGTTAAAGTCACACGCAAATGTCACGCTCAAAAGAACCAGCGTTCATCTGCTCTTCGCGTTCTTTGCGCCTTTGCGTGAATCGATTTTCATCTTCTCCGTTCACCTTTTGCCTGTTTATGACATTAACCCGAGAAAGGTAAATGAAGTCTCCCCTCCTTTTTCTTACTACTGATGCGAGGATCCTGGATCTCATCCGGAAGGGGGACGAGGAAGCGCTGGTCTTGTTGTACGATTCCACCCGGAGGCCAATCGTGAACCTGGTGATGCGGAATAGCGGCAGCTCGGACGACGCAGAGGATGTTCTCCAGGAATCCCTCATTGTCCTCTGGGAACGGGTCAGGGCCGGGAAATTTGAGTACAAAGCGAAACTGAGCACCTTTGTGTATGCGACAGCGAAGAACGTGTGGTCGCAGACGTTGCGTAGGAAAGGGAGGGAGGTCTCTGGAAATCTCGACCCGGATGGAGCGGAAGACCCGGCTCCTTCTGCGCTGGAGAACCTGATCGCATCTGAACAAGCGCTCAAGGTAAGTGACGCACTTGGGAAGATTGGCGAGCAATGCCGGAAACTCCTGCTTCTCTTCTATTGGGATGAATTGTCAATGGACGAAATCGCCGTGGAGCTGGGCTTCGCAAACGCCGACACCGCCAAGGCGAAGAAATACCAGTGCAAGAAGGCGCTGGAGGAAGTGTTGAGGAAGAAGAGTGGTTAGACGGTTAGTTGGTTAATTGGTTAACTGGTTAATTAACTATTTAACCAATTAACAAATACCTGGATTCGCTTCCCGCTCAAATTGAGCTAAGACATGGCTAATTCACAAAACACACACTGGACCACCGACGAGCACCTGCTCTCGCAGTACGTCCTCGGCCGACTCGATGCATCACATGCATCCGAGCTGGACAACCATCTTCGGCAGTGCGCTCCATGCCGCGACGCCGTGGAGGCTGAACAGCAGCTCGCCGCCGGCGTTCGCCGCGCCGGCCGTGACGCACTGAAGCAACGGCTCACAAAGCGGATCGAACAACAGGGGACCGGGACAAACTGGTATCGCGTGGCGGCGGTGGCTGCCGCCATCGTTGTGCTCCTCACGATCGGGATAAACAACAAGTGGTTCTTTTCCGGCGAGACAAAGGTCGCCGATTCTCGTCTGAAGTCCGACAGCATCGCACCGAAGACCGAAGTGATTCCTCAGCCGCCGTCTCCGGGTCAGCAATCACCTGAAAAGACACAACTCGCAGATGTGTCGAAGCCATCTTCGGTGGCTGAGCGCGATCTCGCAGAATCGAAGGGGGCAGGAGCAGGGGGTTCCGAGCTTGACAGGAAGAAAGGGGAGGCGGAGGGGGGGAAGCGCGACGTGATGAACGTGCCTGTGCCTGATAACTCCGGGAACATTCTCTCTAAAAAAGATCAGGTGATGGCCGAACCAAATGCAGAAGGGATCTGGGTGGAGGGAACCGTAGTTTCCGGGGAGGAAAACGTTCGCGCTGCGGGGAAGGCGATGGACAAAACGTCTGAGGATTTGCGTGAGATGGCTCCGAAGGGAAAGAAGGAGCCAACAGCTCTGATGTCCTTCGCAGCTCGTTCCCGTGCTCAGCAATCCGATGGCCCGCCGGTGGTGGTTACGCAGCATCCCATATCCGATCTTCCGAAAAGCCAGATGCGCAGAAAGCAAAGTCTTTCCCAGGTGCAGACTTTGTTCTGCTCCGATTCAGGAGGGCTTACGATGTCCCTCTATTCGGATTCCCTCTTCACAAGAAACGACCTAAGTGAGGCCCGCCTTCAAACGATCCGCAAAGACTCCGTGGTTCTTCTGCTGGGTAACCAGAGAATCGGTTACCGGTTGCCTCCCGTTCTTCCGGATCAACTTGCAAAGCAGCTCAAACAGGCACCATGAACTGACCGCGCCCAGACTTGGTAATTGGATATTGGGAGTTGGATATTGGACCTTGACCGGTTTCAAGGCGGTGTGAATTTTCAATCTCGAACGCCGAACTCCCAGCGACGAAGTTTGTTTCTTCCCTCCCGCGAAAACGGCCCGGATCTGCCTCCCGCTGGCTTCTGTCTCGCAAACGCCCCCCACACTGTAAATCCGCTCCATCCCCCCCCCCAAGCTCGTCACGAGCTCTGCTCCTGACGACACGACTGCGTGCGCTTATTTCCTCCCTGACCGAGAAGACCCTCCCGGAACAGCCCTACGTTGACTTTCTGGTCCGTCTGCGCCTCCCCCCAGACCACGCCTTTTCTGTGATGGCCAGCACATGTCACCGATTGCAGGGGCCCCTGCATTGATTTTCTATTCAGACGAACCTATCTTAATAACGACAAATTCTCGTTTTGGCGACGGGAGTAGCTTGCAAGTGACTGCTCCGGGTAGAACACCAGCCGGAATTGCTTACACGTACATCGGCAGCCGAGATTCCAGTGGCACCCGATTGGTGTGCGAGCACCGTTACCTTTCGGGTAAAGTGTGAATCACCCATTCCTTAGTCGCCAAAGCTATTGGTTCATCTGAACAGGTCATAACTTCGCCTACTCTTTCTACCGAATGAAGTTCGTTGCTAAGATATTGACCGTGCAGTTCATCTGTGTTGCTCTCGCGCTGTCGCAACCTCCACCGACGGAACTCAATGCTGGCGGCTCGAGCGGTTGGACTACGTCAAGCTTCGCCGCATTGGTTCCCGCTCCGGCCGCTCCTAGTGGCCTCGTTGCATCACCGACAACGACGGGCGCTGCACTGAGTTGGGGAAGCGTGAGCGGCGCAACTTCCTATGTCGTTGAGGTCCATTCCAATGCGAACTTCACTTCCCTTAAGTGGAGTGGCAGTCCGACATCAGCCTCAGCATCTGCGAGTGGTCTTCTGAGTGGAACGACTTATTATTGGCGTGTGAAGGCAGTCAATGCTAGCGGTTCGAGCGGTTGGACTACGTCAAGCTTCGCCACATTAGTTCCCGCTCCGGCCGCTCCTAGTGGCCTCGCTGCATCACCGACAACGACGGGCGCTGCACTGAGTTGGGGAAGCGTGAGCGGCGCAACTTCCTATGTCGTTGAGGTCCATTCCAATGCGAACTTCACTTCCCTTAATTGGAGTGGCAGTCCGACATCAGCCTCAGCATCTGCGAGTGGTCTTCTGAGTGGAACGACTTATTATTGGCGTGTACAAGCGGTCAATGCTGGCGGCTCGAGCGGTTGGACTACGTCAAGCTTCGCCACGTTGGTACCCGCGCCATCTGCTCCGACACTCTCCACGCCGGCGAGTGGCAGCAACGGAACGCCGGTAAGTCAGACGGTCAGCTGGAACCCGGTCAGCGGTGCGACAAGTTATACTTTGCAGTATTCTACATCCTCGGATTTCAGATCAGACCTCGTCACTCAAAGCGGGCTGCCGTCAACTTCATACAATGTCACCGGCTTGGCCAATGCCACGAAATACTATTGGCACGTGAGCGCAACAAACGCCGGAGGAACGGGCGCCTACTCGAATTTCTTTTCCTTTACGACTATTGTAAGAACTCCAACGGATCTTGGGTATTCGAAGATTTTCGGATGGGACGTCTTGCATTGGAGTCAAGTGACCGGGGCGGACTCTTACGCGGTCGAAGTGTACACTGATGTCTCCTATAGTGCGAATAGCCTGTTCTACGGCGATACTACGACGTCATACTGGGGGTTTTCACTTCTCAGGAATCTGCAGGACGGCACCAGGTACTATTGGCGGGTCAGAGCATCCAATGAGGGTTTTTTTGGGAGTTGGGCAACTTCCAGTTTCACAACTTCGGGCTCGCCACCTGTCAATCCGCCTTCGGCCCCTTCGCTGAGTTCTCCATCGAACGGAGCCACCGGAATAGCGACGACGTCAACGTTGAGCTGGACTTCCTCCTCGGGGGCGACATCGTACCGCCTGCAAGTTTCGACATCGTCTTCGTTTTCGACAACGGTCGTCAATGATTCCACGCTGACGGGGACTTCACAGACCGTCGGACCTTTGAACAACGGCACTCTCTACTACTGGAGGGTGAACGCGAAGAACTCGGGGGGCACGAGCTCGTACTCTTCGACGTACTCTTTTACGACAATAATTGCGGCGCCCACGGCTCCAACGCTCACTTTGCCTGCAAATAACGCAACCTCAGTTTCTGTTACTCCTTCGTTGACATGGAATCAAGTCAGTGGAGCGACGTCATTCACTCTCCAGGTTTCCACGACCTCCGCGTTTACTTCGTTCACCTTTAATCAAAGCGGCCTCACCACAACGTCAGGCACCGCGAGCGGTTTGACGAATAACACGACGTATTACTGGAGAGTGAGCGCCACCAACGCAGGTGGAACGAGCCAGTATTCATCGGCATGGACCTTCACGACAATCGTTGCCGCTCCTCCGGCACCATCGTTGACATCGCCGGCGGACAACGCAACAGGCGTCTCCACAAGTCCCACAATCACCTGGGGTACTTCATCGGGAGCAACATCCTATCGTCTCCAGCTCTCGACATCGTCACAATTCTCATCAACGGTTCTTGATGACTCATCGCTCACCGGAACGTCCCGGCTTGGCGGACCGCTGGCCAATGGCACGAAATATTATTGGAGAGTGAGAGCGAAGAATGCGGGAGGGACGAGTTCGTACTCATCAAACTTCTCGTTCACTACAATCATCGCCGTTCCGGGCGGAGTCTCAGGCCTCGCGGCAACGCCTACAACAAACGGCGCTGCGCTTACGTGGGGGAGCGTCAGCGGTGCGGCCTGGTATATCGTCGAAGTCTACAATGCAAGTTTCACTTCCCGGCTGTCTCGGGATAGTGTGGTTTCTGCCGCTTTGACGGTTGGAGGATTGTCGCCGGGCACCGATTATGCCTGGAGGGTCCAGGGGGCGAATTCTGCCGGATCGGGCGGCTGGACAAATGCTGCGTTCAGGACCCCCACCGCAATACCGGTTGCACCGGGGAATCTCGCATCTACTCCCAGCACCTCCGGCGCATCGATGAGTTGGGCTCTGGTGACCGGATCTACGTCGTACATCGTCGAAGTGTACACCGACTTCACATTCACGACCCGAGTATTCAAGGACAGCCTTGCTTCGCCTCCTTCGATCGTGAGAACGCTCTCCTCTGCCACGAAGTACTATTGGAGAGTCCAGGCGATCAATTCTGGCGGTGCAAGCGGGTGGACGATCTCCAGTTTCACGACATCTTCGTCATTGCCAAATCCTCCATCCGCGCCGACACTTGCATCCCCGGCGAATGGCACATCTGATGTTGCGATATCCACGACCTTGACCTGGAACGCAGCCTCCGGGGGAACCTCGTACCGCTTGCAGCTTTCGACGTCACCGACGTTCTCGACAACTGTTGTCGATGATTCAACCCTGGGCGGAACTTCGCGCTCGATCGGACCGCTCGCTAACAACACGCAGTATTATTGGAGGGTGAGTGCTGCCAACGCAGGTGGGACGAGCCCGTATTCGACTGTATGGAGTTTCACAACAATCGTGGCCGCTCCGCCCGCTCCGACTCTCTCTTTGCCTGCAAACAATTCTGGTGATCAACCTGTCAACCTGACGTTGGGTTGGAATGCAGCCCAGGGAGCCACCAACTACCGCGTGCAGGTCTCGACCTCGACGAACTTCGCTTCACTTGTAATGGACGATCCCACAGTGACAGGGACTTCGCGCTCAGTCGGACCGCTCGCTAACAACACGCAGTATTATTGGAGGGTGAGTGCCGCCAATGCAGGTGGGACGAGCCAGTATTCGACGGTATGGAGTTTCACAACAATCGTCGCTGCTCCGCCTGCTCCGACTCTCTCCCTGCCTCTGAATAATTCAGTTGACCAACCCCTCAGCCTGACGTTGGGCTGGAATGCAGCCCAGGGAGCCACCAAATACCGTGTGCAGCTATCGACCTCGACAAACTTCTCGTCATTTGTGGTTGACGACCCTGCGGTAACCGGCACATCGCTTCAGGCGGGTCCGTTGTCCAACAACACACAGTATTTCTGGAGGGTGATGGCTTCCAATGTCGGAGGCTCAAGTTCATACTCGACCGTATTTTCCTTCACGACGATTGTCGCACCGCCACCGGCTCCGAGACTGGCAGCACCTCAGAACAATGCAGCAAACGTCTCCATAAGTCCAGCCTTTACGTGGGATGCCTCGGAAGGTGCGGCGAGCTACACGATACAGGTCTCCACACTTGCCGACTTCTCAACACTTGTCGCAACTCAGAGCGGCATCACGGGAACTTCGTACGGCGCAGCAGCTCTCTCCAACAACACGCGGTACTACTGGCGGGTCCGGGGGACAAACGTTGGAGGCACGGGTCTTTATTCTTCTGCGTTTTCGTTTACCACAATCGTTGCACCTCCGGGTGCGCCCACGCCAACATCCCCGGCGGATAACACGACCGGCGTTGGAACGACGCCGACGCTCGCGTGGACCTCGCCGGCAGGAGCGACACGATACCGTCTCCAGCTTTCAACGTCTTCGACATTCAACCCGACAATTCTGGATGATGATGCACTCGCGTCACCATCGCGTCAGGTCGGACCGCTGTCCAACAACACGGCGTACTACTGGCGGGTGAGCGCCGCAAATGACGGAGGCACAAGCTCCTTCTCGACCACTTTTTCGTTCACCACCGTCCTCGCCGGGCCGCCGACGCCTTCGCTTTCTTCGCCAGCGAATGGCTCCACCGGTATCCCGGTCAATCCCGCGCTGACGTGGATCGCTTCAGCTGGCGCCGCGAGCTACACCGTGCAGGTCTCCGCGTCCTCCGATTTCTCAACGATTCTGTCTACGCAGGCCGGTGTTACAGCAACATCGTACGGGGCTGCGGGATTATCCGCCAACACACAATACTATTGGCGAGTGAGTGCCACCAACGCCGGAGGGACAAGTCCGTATTCGGCGGCTTTCTCATTTACCACGGTCGTCTCTCCCCCGGCGGCACCGGCGCTCGCATCTCCCTTGAATGGCTCCGCGAGCGTGCAGAGTAACCCAACGCTCAGCTGGAATGGTTCGTCCGGCGCCTCGAGCTACACGCTGCAGGTTTCCACAGCATCTGATTTTTCTTCCACTGTCGTGAACCAGAGCGGAGTGACCGGAACATCATTTAACGTCGTGGGTTTGACGAACAACACGCAGTACTACTGGAGAGTAAGTGCCACGAATGTCGGCGGGACAAGTCCCTACTCCATGGCATTTTCGTTTACGACGGTTGTTACCGCTCCTTCCGCGCCGACACTCGCGTCTCCTTCGAACGGCTCGGTGAACGCGCCAATCAATCCGGGACTCAGCTGGAACAGTTCTCCCGGGGCTGACAGTTACAACCTGCAGCTTTCCACTGCATCCGATTTCTCATCGCTGCACGTCAATCAAACGGGGATCACTGGCACATCATTTACCGCCGTCGGTTTGTCCAACAGTACGCAGTACTTCTGGCGCGTCAGCGCAACGAACGCGGGAGGCACCAGTGCATTCTCCGCGACGTTCTCATTTACCACGGTCATCGCGGCTCCCGGACCTCCGACTCTCGCACTACCGGCAAATGGGGCCACCGATCTCTCGACGGCTCCGACCTTGAGCTGGAACTCATCGAGCGGCGCGTCGAGTTACACTGTGCAGGTCTCGACATCGTCGGGCTTCTCAAGCTATGTGTTGAACCAAAGCGGGGTCACCTCGACGTTCTATACTCTCTCCGGACTTGCAGCCAGCACGCAGTACTTCTGGAGAGTGAGTGCTACGAACTCGGGTGGGACCACTGCATTCTCTACCGCGTTTTCATTTACGACATCGGCGCCGGCACCTGCCGCTCCCGTGCTGAGTTCTCCGGCAAATGGGATGAAAGGAATCAGATCAAATCCTACGCTCTCATGGAATGCCGTCGCGGGGGCAGCGACCTACACTCTTCAGGTTTCCTTATCGTCGAACTTCTCTTCGTTCATGTTTACCCAGAGTGCAATCACAGCGACGTCGTTCGATCTGTCCGGGCTCATACAAAATACACAGTATTTCTGGAGAGTGAGTGCATCCAACCCGGGCGGAACGAGCGCCTGGTCTTCTGTCTGGAATTTCACGATCGAACCGGTGCTTCCAACCGCACCGACCCTTTCAGCGCCGGCGGATGGGGCCGCAAATCTGCCCCGCCTTGTCACGTTCGGCTGGGCAGCAGCAACGAACGCAGTCGCGTATCACCTCCAGGTCTCAGAAGACCCGTTGTTCTCAACCAACATCCTCGACTTGAGAGATATCACTTCGCTCACGATGTCGGTCTCTTTCGATTACAATACGACGTACTACTGGAGAGTATCAGCCATCAACCCCGGCGGTGAAGGAGCGTTTTCAAAAACCCGTAGTTTCAGCATTGTTAGGACGACTGGCGTGGAACTGTTCGAGAGCGGGCTCCCCTCTGAATATTCATTGATGCAAAACTACCCAAATCCATTCAATCCCTCCACGACCATTCGGTTCTCGATTCCTTCATCATCGAACGTCAAGCTCGCAATCTACGACGCGCTCGGCAATCTTGTCCACCTCTTGGTGAACGGCCGCTACGCTCCGGGTCAGTACAGCACGACGTGGAATGCGTCTTCGCAGCCGAGCGGCGTGTATTTCTACCGTATACAAACCGACACGTTTGTCGAAACCAGGCGCCTCGTCCTTCTGAAATAAACTTCCTCGCTGCTCGATTCCGATTCAGATCCCGGGCCCGCAACGCAGAGTCCCGAAGCATCTTCGCGCGTTCTCATTTCAGTCTTCTTTGTCTCCTTTGCGTTGGAACTCCATGAATATCCTCAGACCCCTTCGATCACCTGCATCCGTTGCCTGAAGCCCGTTCGTCACAGATCCCCTGCAGTTCGTCCCAGCTAAATGGTGTGTACCTGCGAGACTCTCAGAACTCACGGAACCTCTGGATGTGGGGCGGCGTCTAACGGGGAAAGGCAATTGACGACATATTCCAAAACAAGAGAAGGAGCGACCATTGTGAAAAATCGAATAATTCTTGCGGTATCAATCCTGTCTGCCTTTTGTCTCTTGATCATGGCAGCAGGCGACGCGAGCGCGCAGCAGGTCAAGGAAAAAGCCAGCACTCAAAAAGGGTGGCTGGGAGTCGCCATTCAGGATATCACATCGCAAATGGAAAAAGCGATGGATCTGAAATCAAAGGATGGAGCGCTCGTTGGTGAGGTCACGCGCAAGAGCCCGGCGGAAGCGGCTGGAATCAAAGAAGGAGACATCATCATTGAGTTCAACGGAAAGAAGGTCGATGACGCGAGCGATCTGCAGAAAGCTGTCGCCGATACGAAGCCGGAGAGCAAGGTGACGGCGGTTGTGATGCGAAAAGGCGAAAAGAAGTCTCTGGATGTTGTCGTAGGGAAACAGCCATCAAAATCGAAAATCGTAACGGTGGCACCGCGTGGAACTGGTAATTTCAATGTCTTCTTTGGTGCGCAGGATTACCAGGGAATGACCCTTCGGGAGCTGAATGAGCAGCTTGGACAGTATTTTGGCGTGGCCGAAGGAGCGGGCGTTCTTGTGTGGGAAGTTGAAAAGGGAAGCGCGGCAGACAAAGCCGGTGTCAAGGCGGGTGATGTGATCTCGACGGTTGGAAAGAAGAAAATCAAAGGCATGCGTGATGTCGGAAGAGCTCTCGGAATCTACGATGACGGAGAGAAGGCGGAGCTCGATGTCGTGCGGAAGGGGACTCATCAGACGTTGACGCTCGAAGTGCAGGAGAGCGAGGGAAACGCGGGCTCACACTACTATTTCGACGCTCCGTCCATGCCGAAACACCGCGGCGGCGTCTTCTTCAACGAGGGTCCGATGGAGTTCGATATGCCGGACATTCACATCGAGTCTCTTGAGCCCGATATGGACAAGCTGAAGATCGAGATGAACCATCTCAAGGGGCGACTGAAAGATCAATCGCTCGAACTGCGCGAGAAAATCGAAAGAGAAGTAAGGCCCCGTGTGAGGGTGCGCGTGCTGCAGGGCATCTAGACATGATGCAATACGAGGCCTGACCGAGAGCCACGCATCCTTTGCGTGGCTTTTTTATTGAGCGGCTGATCTCACGCTGTTTCCACATCCCGTATAATGGTCAATTGTGAACGACTAATTGAGAATTGACAATTGGACGTTCGCTATTCTGCCCTGTTCACGGGGGCACAATCATTTTGCCCTGCGATTGAGCCAAACTCCGAATACTAAAACCTGCTGTTCGTGAGTTCTGCTCGCGATCCGATGCTCGAGCTATGCCGGGATCATTCTTCGACGCCGCTTATAATAGTCACTCGTGAACAATCAACTATCAATTGACAATTGGCCATTCACCATTACACCTCGTTCACGGGGTCACCACTATCTCTTTCCTTGCCAATGAGGCGAAGTTGGAGTACCTTTGAGGCCAAAGACACTCATGACAGTCCATTATTCGAAATATGGCCGGGTTTTCGACCTTCTGCCCGAGATGATCCTCATCGTGGACGCTGAGCAGAAGATCGTGGACCATAACACGGCCGCCGCCGAAGGGACGGGATACCCGTCGAACGAGCTCCTGCATAGCTCGTTGGATCTCCTGCTCCCTGCCGAGCAGCGCCGGGTGCTCATGAGTATCCTGAAGACAAATTACGGCGATCAATCGCTCGAGACGAAATTTGTCAGATCCGACAAGGCGGTATTGGATGTCCAGATCGACCTTCGGAGACTCTACTCGGCCGAGAGATTCTACTCCGTCCTTATTGCGAAAGATATCACCGAGCAGAAGAAGCGGGAACTCGATTATCTCAGGTTCTCGAACGTCATTCAGCATACCGTCAATCCGATTCAGATCACCGATGCCAGCGGGAAGATGGTCTACGTCAATCCCGCATTCGAGACAGCAAGCGGATATTCGAAGGAAGAACTCATCGGCAGGAACCCCAGGATCCTGAACAGTGGCAGGCACGGGACGGAATTCTGGAAGAAAGTCTGGGAATACATTGTGCAAAGGAAGGTATGGGTTGGCGAACTTGAGAATCGTCGAAAAGACGGGAGCCCATTCCACACGGAACTCGTTATTTCGCCGATCGTCGATGGCAACGACCATATCGTAGGCTTCATGGGAGCCCACAGGGACATCACCGAACAGCGGATATTGGAACAGCAGTTGTTCCGTTCTCAAAAAATGGAAAGCATCGGAACTCTGGCAGCCGGTATCGCGCACGAGGTCGGGAATCCGCTGACCTCGATCTCTTCGCTGGTCCAGGTGATCCAGCGGACGACAGCCGATGAGTTCGCAAAGGACAAGCTTGGTCTGATCAAAGACCAGATCAACCGGATCGCACGCATTATCCGCGACCTTGTCGATTTCTCGCGTCCGTCTTCGTACGTCATCAAGCCCACGGACCTGAACAAGGTTGTCCGTGAAGCGCTGAACATCGTGCAGTACGGGAAGAAAGTGAAAGACATCGCGTTTACGCTGGAACTGGCAGACGACCTGCCGAGTTTGCCTGTTGTCCCAGACCAGCTCGCGCAGGTGTTCATCAACATCCTGATGAACGCGGTTGATTCACTCGAGGGGAAACCGGGATCGATCTGGATACAGTCGCGCGCACATGAGGATCATGCGGAAGTGCTGGTGAAAGACACGGGACGGGGAATTGATCCCGGAGACCGCGAAAAAATCTTCGAGCCGTTCTTTACCACCAAGACGGTGGGGCAGGGGACGGGACTCGGGCTCTGGGTCAGCTACGGGATTGTCGAGAGTTTCAATGGCGACATCGAAGTGGAAAGTGAACTTGGCAAAGGGAGTACGTTCAAGATCAAGTTACCGATCAAAGAGGAGTAAGAGGGCTGATGACAGAGCGCATACTTGTTGTTGATGATGAACAGATTATCCGCGAATCGCTTGGGTTTGTTCTGAAGAAGGAAGGATACCAGGTCGAAGAAGCTCCGAACGGAAAGGAGGCGCTCGCGAAACAGGAGGCACGGCCGTTCGATGTGGTCATCTCCGATATCGAAATGCCCGAGATGCGCGGCATGGAGCTGCTGGAACACATCACCAAGCGGACGCCGCAGACGTTTGTCATCATGATCACGGCGTTCGCGTCGATCGAAACAGCGGTGGCAGCACTGAGAAAGGGAGCGTACGACTACGTTCTTAAACCGATCGACTTCGACGACATTCTGCACCGGGTCCGCAAGCTGCTTGATCACAGGGCGCTGTCGCTGGAAAACTCGCTTCTTCGGCAGGAGATTAACCGGACGTACGATTTCGACCAGATCATCGGTCAGAGCCAGAGCATGAAGAACGTGTTCCAGATCATCCGGACCGTGGCCGAAAGCGACGGGACGGTGCTCATCACGGGAAAGAGCGGGACGGGGAAGGAGCTCGTCGCCCGCGCACTCCACTACAACAGCAGGCGGAAAACGAAACGGTTCGTTGCTATCAACTGCGGCGCAATCGTTGAGACGCTGTTCGAGAGCGAACTCTTCGGTCACAAGAAGGGGTCGTTCACGGGAGCGACGACGGACAAAGAGGGACTCTTCAAAGTAGCCGATGGTGGAAGCGTGTTTCTCGACGAGGTGAGCGAAATCCCGTTACACCTGCAGGTGAAACTCCTACGGGCCATTGAACAGAAGGAGGTCATCCCTGTCGGGTACACTGATCCGATGACGACCGATGTGCGAATCATCGCGGCGACAAACAGGGACCTTCGCCAGGAAGTGGAGAACGGAAAATTCAGGGAAGATTTGTTCTACCGGTTGAATGTGGTGGAGATCGATCTCCCTTCGCTTGCCGAAAGAAAAGAAGACATCCCGCTCCTGTGCCAGCATTTCCTTGAAGCCTTCAGAAAGCACATGGGGCGGCCGATCCAGGGGATCTCCAACGAGGCAATGAGCGCGATGATGCAGTACCAGTGGAAGGGCGAGGTCCGCGAACTGGAGAACGTGCTCGAGCGCGCGGTCATTTTCTGTGACAAGGAATTTATCGGTCTTGAGCATCTGCCCGAGTACTTCCGGATGATGACCTCGCAGCACGCGGCGATGCCGGCAGGAGGGCATCAGACTCTGCGGGATGCGGTGAAGGCATTCGAGCGGACGTACATTGAACAGGTCCTGACGCAGCACGACAGAAACAAAGAGGCGACGGCGCAGGCGCTTGGCGTCAGCTTGTCATCGCTCTATCGCAAAATGGAGGAACTCGAAATTCCGACACGATGAGTTCCAGACCTCGGCCATTGAGGAAGAAATGCTTGCCTTTTGACAAGTTTTCCGTCTTTTTTTCCTCCTTTCTAATCTTTGAGAATTCCCTTCTTCCCCCCTTCCCAATAGTAAGCAAGCGGCAAATCGCTCCCCTAGAGTGATGGCCATTTTTGCGAAAATTCGCACGCAAGCGGACGCCATGCATATTTTTTCTGGTGGCACGTTCCTTGCATTTTCGCAAATGGGATAATTTCACATCCCTGCACCGAAGCTACTACCAGACTTGAAACCCAGGAGGAAACAATGGAGCGAGCTAGAATGCAACAAGAGGGGTTAGTTGCGGGTAATCTGAAAGAATCCGTCCGCACATATGAACGTGCCTTGATCATCGATGCGCTGCGCGTCAACGGCAATGACAAACGCAAAGTTGCAAAGCTGTTAGGAATCAGTCTCTCATCGTTGTACAGGAAGCTGCGCGAACTTTCGATTGAAGATACCGAAGAAGGTCACGAGGCCGAACACGCGGCCGAAATGCATCCCGCGATGAACTAGGAAGTTGGCATTTGTTTCATTGATGCACCGGTCGCTGGGGGAAAGTTATTGGTGCATCGCTGCTGCAGTTAAAGGAGTACTGTCTATGAAACCGGGCTGGTGGGTTGCCGGAATACTCGCTGCCTTAGCTGTTGGGGGAACGTTGTTGTATCTTCGCCGACTTGGACTGGATGAAGGGGAAGGACCGTATTTCGTCGAGAACGAAAGCGCGTTGAAGAATTTTGGAGCATTCCCGCATGAGGTGCCTGAGGACGAATTTGAGGGCGTGAACTTTATTTTCTGAGTTCCCGGTTTCAAATCCTCT
This sequence comes from Ignavibacteriales bacterium, assembly GCA_026390595.1. NCBI lineage: Bacteria > Pseudomonadati > Ignavibacteriota > Ignavibacteria > Ignavibacteriales > Ignavibacteriales bacterium. Next base: position 29,904 of record JAPLFQ010000021.1, on the reverse strand, counting down.
CAGAAACGAGTGATCTACAGAGCGAATCGTGTTCTCTTTCCCGCAATACCGTTCGCGGGAGGAGAGCCAATTCCCTTGGAAACATCAATAAGAAGAATCTGCCCACAGGTGTGCTTTGCATTCGCATGAGAGCCTTGCTGCCTGTGGGCGTTTTTTTTGCCAGACCATCTTGCGGATCCGCCTGCAGGCAGGAACGATGGCTATGCCCGAGCGGTTTGCGTCATTCGTATGAGCCCGTGATTGTCGGCCCGAGAATCTTCCGGCGAATATCCACCATGTCCCCAAAGAGGAATTATGGCCGTCCAAAAGAACGAACTGGCAGAACACATGGCAGACCTGACTTACGAGCTGCTGGAGAACTGCCAACTGAAAATCGAACGCACCGCGGAAAAGCTCAATCTTACGGTGGCTGAATTCAAGCTCCTCCGCTCGTTGCAAGAGGACGAAATGCTCTCGGCCGGGGCTTTGGCGAAGAGGATGAGTCTTTCCAGCAGCCGCATTACGCGCATCATTGACGGGCTCCTCAAGAAAGGAATGGTGAAAAAGGAGGCAGGAGGCAATGACCGGAGGATCGTCGACATCGGTTTGACCCAAGTTGGTATCGCTTCTCGCTCGCAGCTCAAAGCAATGTACGTATCTGTGCACGAAGACATCATCAACCTTCTCCCATCGGACGCGGGGGAATCAGTCATACAGGCAATGGAGAAACTGCGTCAGGCAACCCAGGAGTGGGTCAAGGAATAGTCCCGCTTCACTTCTTCACGGCCATCTTTTTTCCGCAGGCCGGTTCGCGGCCAGGATCCTCAAACTTCAGTTCACCACCTTATTGTTCTCCCCGTACGCCCCCGGAAAGCCACAAAGGCACCGTCTGCCAGAGTCCAGTGAGCTCCCTTCGCGATTCCTGCCATAAGAATTCAAACGGATCATCGAATCAAAAACAGTAATTTAGGTTTTGTCTGGAGGATGGAAATCGATGAATTCTGTTGAAATTGCTGGATTTCATTGGCTAAGGTGTGCAACAATTCGTCGGCACGCTTGTTGAAAACATTCAGCAGTGATACTGAATACCGGCTGATATTGTTGAACTTTTCAACGGACAATCCGGTCGGGATCGCTTTTTTGAAGAATTCCAGGCATCAGGGTTTCTCCAGAATTCGGAACTACGACTGCTTCACATTAGCAAAGATGGGAATCTGTGACCGAAGTTGCCATACGATCGACAAATTCATTTGATTTCAGCCCAAAAAGATGCTTTGATTTTTCGCGTTTTTGGCACACGAGTTGCCGTTCCCAAACATACGAATGACTGACTTGCCGGCTCTCGCTGAGCTGAATCACAGAAATTGACGATGTAACGGTTATGTTGAACGAAAGACCCCTCAATACAACGAAGCTCCAAAATACTTCACAGGGAGGTACCATGAAGAAATTTCTACTTGGCTTATCCATCCTCGTCGTCTTGATCTTCGTTCTGGCTGTGCCCGTCCTTGCACAGACTCAGACTGCCAAGATCGATATCGTAGGTGTGCCTGACAGGTTCAAGTCAGCAAACAAGAACCAGGCAACGACAGGCCTCAAGTCAGTCGGAGTCGGGAGCCGCGTTGTGTTGGCTCCGAAGGCCCTCTCCGGATTGGGAAACAAATACACGGACACATTGGTTGTTGTGAACAGCGCGACGTGGACGTTGACAAGCCCGTATGGCGTCTCGAAGCCGATTCAGGACACTGCAGCGGGCCTCAACGGTAAAGTAGTGTATTTCGTTGCTGACACGGTTGGCGATTGGACTGTGACGATGACGGCAACAACACCTCTCGGTGCTGCCGCTTCGGTGCAAACGAAAATCGTCGCCGCCAAGTTCATCGGCGCCGGAATCTCGATGACAGCGAACCAAAACGTCCCGATGGGTTGTGCGTGCCACCTCGTGAACCCCAGTCAATTCACCTCATGGTCAAAGACGAATCATGCTACAGCCGTGAAGCGCAAAGTCACGATGTAGCGAAGGCGGAGAATTTCACAACGGTTCCGACGAATGCACCTGGCGTGTTCGACACGTTGGTGACGAAGTACCCCAAATCGATGGCACGAACAGGCATCCAGTGCGAAAATTGCCACGGACCAGCCGGACAGCACATCGCGGCCTTCCCGCAAGCCGGGAACAACAAGCTTGATGAGACGTTGTCGTCTGAAGTTTGCGCACCGTGTCACTTCTCGAGCGACCGGCATGGTATCGGTTATGCGTGGAGCGCATCTGCTCACGCGATTTCCACAACCGAAACCGAGCGTCAGCCTCAATACACGTCCCGCCCCGTATGCGCACGCTGCCATACGTCACAAGGATATGTCAATGAAGTTATCGGTGGAAAAGCCCAGCCGGTCCCGGCAACGACAGGTCTGCTGGTGTACAATGACCCGATGCCAGTCGGCTGCGCCACCTGCCATGATCCGCATGACGGATCAAATGAGAAACAGCTCCGTGCGAAGACCGTCGGCGATGTTTGCATCGGTTGCCACATCACACGCATGAGCAGCCGCGGCCTGCACACCGCACATCAGGGAACGATGTTGATGGGCACGAACACTGCTCCGTTCACGATGGACGTGGCAAACGCGTACCTTAAGGCTCCTTCCGGTTCAGTGCAGCAGAACGACGCTGCGGTCGGCACATGGGGTGGATGGGAACTCCCGGGTTATATGTATGAGAATTCCTCTCACAGCGACATCAAAGAGCGTTGCGCGGTGTGTCATATGGCCAGCTCACCATCATTCCTGGCCTCCGCGGCATCAAACTTCACCAAGCCCGATACTATGATGACGAAAATGGGCGGGCACACGTTCAGAGTTGCATATGATAATACCGTCGGCGGTGTCACCACGACGATCCTCAATCCCACAGGTTGCGAGGAGTGCCACGGTAAAGCCTCGATCGAGTTTGTGGAATTGACAAAGGGGAAGACGGACAAGTTGCTGGCGGCATTGTATGCAGCACTGCCGAAGCGGGATACGATCGTCAGCGATATCAACCCCACCGGCACGCCGATTCTCTTTACCGACACAATCACGTGGCAGAACAACTCAAAGCTGCCGGTGACGTCGAAGCGCAAGCTTTCAGTTGTCGAGCGCGCAGCTGCCTACAATCTGCAGTTCGTTCGGAACGATGGCAGCGGTGGCGTCCACAACTACAATTACACGAAGGGCCTTCTCACCTCCTCGCTCGAGCAGGTGAAACTCGGCGCCGGAGCATCCTCAATCTCCTCGATCAAGGACGTACCGGTTGACAACGGCAAAAAGGTCCAGGTTGTGTGGACCGCATTCCCGGCTGAGATGTATAGCTTTGGCCAGGTAATCAACTACGGCGTGTGGAGAAAAGATCCTATCCTGCCCAGTCTGAACTCTATTAAGAAGGTTGGCAGCTTCACGGAAATGATGAGCACGACGAGCCAGGGCGGCCAGGTTGTCATGGGCGGAAGCGTCTGGTCGTACGTAGGCGCAGTTCCAGCATCGGGGATGGCGCAGTACTCATTCCTTGCTCCGACGTTGTTCGATTCTACGAAGACCTCTGGTCAGCGTTGGACGGTGTTCTACGTCGCCGGCTACACGAAAGACAACCAGGTCATGTATTCCAGCCAGCCCGACAGCGGATACTCGGTGGATAACCTCGCACCGATGGTCCCTTCAGGTCTGAACGCAGCGTTCAAACAAAATGCTGTCACATTGAAGTGGACAGCGAATGTTGAGAGTGATGTGTACCAGTACGCAATCTATCGTGGAACGACAGCGACCTTCAACCCGGCAGGCACCACGCCGGTGGCGAAGGTCCGGACACCTCTCTATCAGGATCCGGTTTCCCAGAGCGGCGTGACCTACTATTACAAAGTCTCTGCACTTGATGTCGCCGGCAACGAAAGCGGCTATGCAAGTGTCAGCGTCTTGACCGATGTGGAAAACGGCAAGAGCGTTCCGACGGAGTTTGCACTGAATCAGAACTATCCGAATCCGTTCAACCCGTCTACCGAAATCGCGTTCTCGGTGCCGAAACAGACTGCGGTGAAGGTCGTGATCTATGGCTTGTCCGGTGAGGTTGTTGCGACGGTTGTGAACCAGACGATGTCAGCCGGTAACTACCGCGTCACGTGGAATGGCAAAACCGACGACGGTCGTGCCGTGGCAAGCGGTGTCTACTTCTACCATCTGCAGGCGGAAGGATTCACCGCGACGAAGAAAATGACATTGCTGAAGTAATCTGATCACCGTTGCCCCGCCCGAGCCGGGCGGGGCAACGCTTAGTGACAAAGGAATTTTGTGTCGCACCTCAAATCGAATACCCAAGAGGGAGGTTGTATGAAGAGATTTCTACTCACCGCTACAGTGTTGGTTGTTCTGATCTTCGTTCTGGCCATGCCGGTTCTTGCGCAGACCCAGACTGCCAAGATCGATATCGTAGGTGTGCCTGACAGGTTCAAGTCAGCAAACAAGAACCAGGCAACGACAGGCCTCAAGTCGGTCGGAGTCGGGAGCCGCGTTGTGTTGGCTCCGAAGGCCCTCTCCGGATTGGGAAACAAATACAGCGACACGACGGTTGTTGTGAACAGCGCAACGTGGACGTTGACAAGCCCGTATGGCGTCTCAAAGCCGATTCAGGACACGGCAACTGGACTCAACGGTAAAGTGGTGTATTTCGTTGCTGACACGGTTGGCGATTGGACTGTGACGATGACGGCAACAACACCTCTCGGTGCTGCCGCTTCGGTGCAAACGAAAATCGTCGCCGCCAAGTTCATCGGCGCTGGAATCTCGATGCAGTCCACGCAAGCCGTTCCCACCGGTTGCGCATGCCATCTTGTCAATCCGTCTAATTTCACAACATGGTCGAAGTCGAATCATGCTACAGCCGTGAAGCGGAAAGTCACAGAAACAGGTGGACACTTTTCCTTCAGCTGCTTCTCGTGTCACTCCGTTGGGTATGATGGATTGACAACGAGCGGCAATGATGGATGATGTAGCGAAGGCGGAGAATTTCACAACGGTTCCGACGAATGCACCTGGCGTGTTCGACACGTTGGTGACGAAGTACCCCAAATCGATGGCACGAACAGGCATCCAGTGCGAAAATTGCCACGGACCAGCCGGACAGCACGTCGCAGGCATGCCGGTCGCGGGCAACAACAAGCTTGATGAGACGCTGTCGTCTGAAGTTTGCGCACCGTGTCACTTCTCGAGCGATCGGCACGGCATCGGTTATGCGTGGAGCGCATCCGCTCACGCAATTTCCACAACCGAAACCGAGCGTCAGCCTCAATACACATCCCGCCCCGTATGCGCACGCTGCCATACGTCACAAGGATATGTCAATGAAGTTATCGGTGGAAAAGCCCAGCCGGTCCCGGCAACGACAGGTCTGCTGGTGTACAATGACCCGATGCCAGTCGGTTGCGCCACCTGCCATGATCCGCATGACGGATCAAATGAGAAACAGCTTCGTGCGAAGACCGTCGGCGATGTCTGTATCGGTTGCCACATCACACGCATGAGCACCCGCGGCTTACACACTGCACATCAGGGAACAATGCTGATGGGAACCAACACCGCTCCGTTCACCATGGACGTTGCGAACGCATACCTCTTGGCCCCATCCGGATCAGTCCAGCAGAACAGCGCTGCGGTCGGCACGTGGGGTGGATGGGAGCTGCCGGGCTATATGTATGAGAATTCCTCCCATAGCGATATCAAAGAACGTTGCGCGGTGTGTCATATGGCCAGTTCGCCGTCATTCCTGGCCTCCGCGGCATCAAACTTCACCAAGCCCGATACCATGATGACGAAAATGGGCGGGCACACGTTCAGAGTTGCATATGATAACACCGTCGGCGGCGTCACCAAGACCATTCTCAATCCTACCGGATGCGAAGAATGCCATGGCGAGGCCTCGATCGAGTTTGTGGAATTGACGAAGGGGAAGACAGACAAGTTGCTGGCAGCATTGTATGCAGCACTGCCGAAACGGGATACGATCATCAGCACGATCAATCCAACCGGCACGCCAATTCTCTTTACCGACACAATCACGTGGCAGAACAACTCAAAGATGCCGGTGACGTCGAAGCGCAAGCTTTCAGTTGTCGAGCGCGCGGCGGCCTACAATCTGCAGTTCGTGCGTAACGACGGCAGCGGCGGAGTTCACAACTACAACTACGCAAAGGGACTGCTCACTTCTTCACTGGAGCAGGTGAAACTCGGCGCCGGAGCATCCTCAATCTCCTCGATCAAGGACGTGCCGGTTGACAACGGCAAGAAGGTCCAGGTTGTTTGGACCGCCTTCCCGGCTGAGATGTACAGCTATAACAAGGTTGTCACGTACGGCGTCTTCAGAAAAGACCCGATGCTCCCGAGCCTGAATTCAATCAAGAAGGTCGGAAACTTCACGGAGCTGATGCAAACGACAGCGGTCGGTGGATCGGCCCTTATGGCTGGAACCGTTTGGACGTATGTCGGCTCAGTCCCTGCGTCTGCAATGCAGCAGTACTCGTACGTGGCTCCGACGATCTTTGACTCAACGAAGACTTCCGGCCAGCGCTGGACGACATTCTACATCGCCGGATATACGGCAGCGAATACCGTGGCATTCGCAACTCAGCCCGACAGCGGATACTCCGTGGACAACATCGCCCCGGCATCTCCGGCAGGGACGACCGCCTCGTTCCTGAACAACGTGGTCAACCTCCAGTGGAAGGCGAACGAGGAGAGCGATATCGCAGCATATGCAGTGTATCGCGGAACGACACCGAACTTCGATCCGGCCGGCACAGCTCCGGTGGCGAAGGTCACAACGCCTCTGTATCGGGACGCAGTTTCCCAGAGCGGCGTTGCGTACTACTACAAGATCTCTGCAATCGACCAGGCCGGCAACGAAAGCGGATACGCCGCTGTCAGTGTTGTCACCAGCGTCGAGACCGGGAGCGGAATTCCGACAGTGTTCGCGCTGAATCAGAACTATCCGAACCCGTTCAATCCGTCTACCGAAATCGCATTCTCGGTGCCGAAGCAGACGCCTGTGAAGATCGTTATCTATGGTCTGTCCGGAGACGTGGTTGCCACCGTCGTCAATCTGACGATGTCGGCAGGCAACTACCGTGTTACCTGGAACGGCAAGACCGATGATGGTCGCTCAGTCGCCAGCGGTGCATACTTCTACCATCTGCAGGCAGAAGGATTCACTGCGACGAAGAAAATGACATTGTTGAAGTAATCAATCGGTTCATTAGGCAGGAGTTCTCAGGCGGATACCATAAGCGTCTGGGAACCCTGCCTTTGTATTTACTCTCAGCCCACGAGTTCTTGCAGGCGGGGAAACCACTTGACGGCAGGCTTTCTCGTGGGATTTCTTCTTTTGAGAAATTGAGAAAGCAGTTATTGGAATTCGGGAAAACAGTTGACAGCAAGCAACTCTCAAAGCCATAAAACAACGCAGGCTGGGTACTTACAGTCTGTCGGCGATGAAAATCTCAACGGAATCAAGGTGGCATACATCTTGAGCGGTTTACTCAGAGAAAGTGAGATCGATGGTCGCCATGAGAACAATTCCAGCGGAGAGTACCTTTCGGGAGGGCCTCTTGCAGCGTGAAGCACAGAAGAAGGTTCTGGTTTTCAGTCCTGACGCCGCGCTGGCGAAGAGCCTTTCACTCTTGCTGGAAGACAAGTATGAGATTGCATGCGAGACGCAGCTTGACAATCTGAAGACCGCCCTCGGCAAAGCATCCCCTGCATTGCTGCTGGTGGATCTCTTCTCGTTCCCTTCCGACATTCTCAAAGAGGTCACCGTTCTTCGGACGAGCAAGCTCAAGATTCCTGTCGTTCTTCTTCGTGTGTACCGTCAGCTTTCCCCGGAGATTGAAGAAACGATCAAGGACCTTGCGGATTTTGTTTTCTACAAGCCGTTTGATGTCAACGCCGTAGCGGATGCCGTTCACAAGCTTCTCGACGGACAGTCCTGAGTGGACGGATTCGCGCTTTTCGCTGTTGCCTCCTCAACTCTCTGGAAGGAGGGCAGGCACCGTGACAAGCGTTGCAGATTTGAGCCGGATCAAGCTTGCCATGCTTCGCCAGCTTGATTTCACCCTGCGTCAGAACTACCACCAAACCCTCGTCGAAGTCTTGAACGAGCTCCGCATGAGGAGCGTTGTTTCCCAACCCGATCCGTCCCCCGACAAAGTATTCTCGGTGATCCTGCAGACCCACTTGCTGACATACAAACCTTCACGCTCAGTTCAGCAGCTGAGGGAAGCGCTGGAACGAATGGCGCGCGGAAAATTCGGATTGTGCGTCCGATGTGGCAGAGAGATATCGGCTGAGGCGCTGCTCCGTGATCCGACGCTGCCGTGCTGTGCGCTCTGCCAGGGAAAAGCGAACGACTAGAAGCGCGATTGAAAACCCGTCATTTGCCACGAAGGCACTAAATCACAAAAGAAGAAGGACGCTGAAAAGTTGAGTTTTCATACACCTTGGTGTCTTTATGCGCCAGAGGCGCATGAGCCTTTGGCTCGGTGATTTGGTGGCGCCACTTTCCGACCGGCTCTCTAGCAGGATGTTGAAAAACAAACCGCGAAGCACGCCAAGAACCGCAAAGGAATTGTTGAGAAATTCTCCTCGGCCGAAATTTAAAATATTTGGCGCTCTTGGCGGCCTTGGCGGTTCATCTTTGGATTTGAAACTTGAATTTCAACTACCTGCTAGGGGAGTACGGGGCAACAGTATCCTGAACAACAGCTCTTCGTGATTCTCGGTGGGAAGGTGGATTTGACGTCCCCCGAGTTTGATCCTCTCATCTCTCATTCCTCCCGCTTGATGGATTCACCGAAGGTCGCTCCGGCACGTCTGTAGGAAGCGTTGGCGCAAGAAATCCCAATGATTGGTGAGTTTATTCACTTTCCCCAATCTGAGAACCACCGCATTCTTGTTCTCGCCCGGGAGAATGGGCCAACTCATATTGATCGCGTATGTTGCTATTTGTTAAGGTTTTTGACTTCTTCCAAATTGTCATTGCTGGCACGAGAGTTGCGAGTTTTCAGTTGAATATATATGCTTTTCTCAAGTGTTGATAAATTCAGCAGTTAGAAGATCCAAGAAAATGGGAACCCATTTCAACATTCTTCGGGCTTTTTTCTGGTTGGTCGTGATTGGCCTTGCAGCCACGAGTGCTGCGGCACAGACGAAAGAAGACTGTCTCGCTTGTCACAGCGACTCATCGTTGGCGATGGAGCGGAAAGGGAAGCAAGTTTCTCTGTTCGTCAACGGAGGCACACTCGACAAGTCGACGCACCGCAAGTTGGTGTGTGTTGCATGCCACTCCGGATTCGATGCTCAGAACGTTCCGCACAAAGAGAAAATAGAGCCGGTTAAGTGCCTCACGTGCCACAAGGATGCTCCGCTGAAGCACCAGTTCCATCCTCAAATGAATCTCACTGCAGGGGGCAAGGGGGCCGGTTCAGGTTCATGCACAGATTGCCACGGTACTCACGACGTTCACTCTCCAAAATCTCCCGACTCGAAATTTCACTCCGCGAAGTTGACTGAGTTCTGCGGATCGTGCCACAATGAGGTGAAGCAGACCTTCTTGCGGTCGTCACATGCTCATGCCCAGGCATTGGGTATTCAGGGCGCTCCAACGTGCATCGATTGCCACAAGAATCCCATCGTGCACGTGACAGCGGCTCAGGACACGACGCAGCTCAAGATTGCCCAGGACAAACTCTGCCTTTCCTGTCACCTGGATGATCCGAACGTGAAGGCAAGGATGTCTCCGACGGCGGGTTTCATCTCCGCATACGATGCGAGCGTCCATGGTTCAGCGCTTCAGCGTGGAAACGGAAAAGCTGCAAACTGCGTGGATTGTCACGGCAGCCATGAGATGAAGAAGGGATCGGACCCGACTTCACGCGTTGCCAAGGCGAGGATTCCTCAGACCTGTGCGCAGTGCCACGCCGAGGTGGCAAAGGCGTTTGAGTCAAGCGTTCATGGAATGGCAGTCAAGAATGGCGTCAACTCGGCGCCTGTGTGTACGGACTGCCATGGTGAACACAACATTCTCAAAACAACCGATCCTCGTTCTCCCGTCGCGGCTGCGAACGTTTCGAGTCAGGTCTGTTCGCCGTGCCACAGTTCGGTGAAACTCAACCAGAAGTACGGGCTCGCAAACGATCGGTTCAAGAGTTTCGCCGACAGCTATCACGGGCTTGCAGGTACTGCGGGGTCTGTTCAGGTCGCGAACTGCGCCAGCTGTCATGGCGTGCATGATATCAAACCGTCCAGCGATCCAACTTCCCGTATTAGCAAAGCCAATCTTATCAAGACGTGTGGATCGTGCCATCCCGGAGCGAACGAGAACTTCACTAAAGGTGCAGTCCACATCATCGCGACCGACAAGCAGGACTCTGCGCTCTACTACGTTTCGACGACCTACATCGTTCTGATCATCGTCGTCGTGGGCGGCATGTTCTTCCACAATGTGCTCGACTTCAGGAGAAAATCGAAGCGTCAGTTGATGTACCGGCGTGGACTGATCCCGCGGCCGCCGGTAGCACACCGGCTGTATTTGCGCATGTCGCTCAGTGAGCGGCTCCAGCACGCATCTCTCCTCACCAGTTTCATCACGCTTGTGCTGACCGGTTTCGCGCTTAAATATCCGGATGCATGGTGGGTCGCGCCCGTGCGCAACATGAGTCCTTTGATGTTCGAACTGCGCGGCATCCTGCACCGCGTTGCCGCCGTTGTGCTCGTGGCTGCGAGCTTGTACCATATCTACTATGTTTTCTTTGTCCCCCGTGGAAAGCAATTGATCCGCGACCTGCTCCCGACGCTCGACGATGCGACGGACGCCATCGGCGTCCTGAAGTACAATCTCGGCATCTCACGGGTGAAGCCGCAATTCGGACGATTCAGCTACATCGAGAAGAGCGAATACTGGGCGCTGATCTGGGGCACGGCCGTGATGGCAGCGACCGGGTTCATCCTCTGGTTTGACAACACGTTCCTCGGCATCCTTACGAAGACGTGGTGGGACGTCGCCCGGGCGGTCCACTACTATGAAGCCTGGCTCGCGACCCTGTCAATTATTGTCTGGCATTTCTACTTCGTCATGTTCAATCCCGATATCTATCCGATCAATCTCGCGTTTTGGAAGGGAACAATAACGGAAGAAGAGATGGAAGAGGAGCATCCGAAAGAGTTGGAACAAATCCGTCACGCCGAAATGAACGCGGCGTTGGCGAAGGAAATTGAATCAGAGAAAGCAGGGACAACTCCGCCAGAGGTAAAAAAGTAAGTCTATGAATTCGCGAACGACACGGAGCAATAGCCAGTCAGTGAGAACCCGCAGGATGCTGGTGACGGCGGCCTCGCTGGTGCTGGCATTGAGTTTCTGGATCACTCCGGTTCGTGCGCAGGAAAATACCGACTGTCTCGGCTGCCACAATGACAAGTCGCTGGAAGGGACACGCGCTGGCAGGAAGATCTCGGTGTTCGTAGACGAAAAGAAGTTCGGAGGATCTGTCCACGCTGCTCTCACGTGCGTGTCATGTCACGAAGACCTGTCGGGAAAGGAGCTTCCGCATGAGGGGAGCTTGAAGCCGGTGAAGTGCGGAACGTGCCATTCGTCGGAAGAAGCTCTTCATGCCAAGTCGCTGCATGGGAAGGCTGTCTCCCGCGGGGACCAGCTCGCTCCACGCTGCAAGGATTGTCATGGTAACCATAACATCTTGTCTGCGAAGGACCCAAAGTCACCCATTTCTGTACTTCAAGTGCCGTTCTTGTGTGGAAAGTGTCACAAGGAAGGATCTCCCGTCACTGCGCAGCGGACGATTCACCAGGATCATATCCTTGAGAATTTTTCAGAGAGTATTCATGGCCAGGCGCTTTTTCAGAAGGGACTGACAGTCGCTCCTAACTGTGCTTCGTGTCATACCCCGCACTCGATTCTGCCGCATACTGACCCGGCGTCCTCGATAGCCCGGGGCAACATCTCCAAGACGTGCACGAAGTGCCATGGGCAAATCGAAATCGTTCACCGCAAGGTGATACGCGGAGAACTCTGGGAGAAGCAGGCGAACGTGCTTCCTGCCTGCGTCGACTGCCATCAGCCGCACAAGATCCGAAAGGTGTTCTATACGCAGGGGATGGCGGACAAGGATTGTCTCCGTTGTCACGAGAACAAGAACATGAAGTCATCGAAGGATGGCCGCTCGTTGTTCGTGAAGGGTGAGCAGCTCGGCTACTCGCGTCATTCAAAAGTCTCCTGCAGTCAGTGCCACTCTGAAGTAAGTGTTTCCCACGTCCGCCCGTGCGAAACGATCTCAAAGAAAGTGGATTGCACGGCGTGTCACGCAGAAGTGGGACAGCAATTCCAGGTCAGTACTCATGGAAAGCTTGTTGCGAAAAACGACTCCAACGGTCCCACGTGCAAGGAGTGTCACGGCACGCATGACGTCCTCGGGAAGCTGAGTCCGAATTCTGCCACGTTTCCGACGAATGTTCCGCTCCTCTGCGCGCGATGCCATCGCGAAGGTCAGAAAGCGGCCGCCCGGTACGGTGGCTCACAGCATGAAATCATCGAGCATTACACTGAGAGCATTCATGGCAAAGGGTTGATGAAAAGCGGGCTGACGGTGACTGCGACGTGCACGAACTGTCATACGCCGCACAGCGTGCTTCCCAAGAGTGATACGCTTTCAAGCGTGAACCCGCGCAATGTGCCGAAGACGTGCGGCCGGTGTCACCATGGGATTGAAGGGCAGTTTGAATCGAGCGTTCATGTGCAAATGATCGGAAAGACGGACAAGCCGCTGCCGGTATGCAGCGATTGCCATACGGCCCATACGATCCGGCGCGTCGACGCAACGGGATTCAAGCTGGAGATCATGACCCAATGCGGCCGGTGCCACGAGGCGATCGCGAAAACGTACTTCGATACCTACCACGGAAAAGTGTCACAGCTCGGGTACGCGAAGACGGCGAAGTGCTACGATTGCCATGGTGCGCACGACATCCTGCCTATCTCAGATTCGCGTTCTCACCTGAGCCGCGAGAATGTCGTTGGGACATGCCAGAAATGCCACGCGGGAGCCACCCGTCGTTTCGCTGGATATCTGACGCATGCGACACATCACGATCCTCAGAAGTATCCGTTTCTGTTCTGGACATTCTGGGGCATGACGTCGTTGCTTGTCGTTACATTCATCCTGGGAGGTGTTCATACGCTTCTCTGGCTGCCGCGGGCGCTCAGGATGCAGCGCGAACGGCGAAAAAACTCCCGGAAACAAGGGGAAGAAGGCAAGAATGGATAAGGCGACCGGACCTGAAACTGCGCAGGCCGCAGGGGAGCACCAGTTCCTTCGGTTTAAGAGGCTGAACCGCGTTCTCCATGTCATCATGATTGTGAGCTTTATTAGCCTCGCTCTGACCGGCATGACGTTGAAATTTGCCTATACAGGGTGGGCAGCGTTTCTCTCTCATCTCTTTGGTGGTTTCGAATCTGCAGGATACATTCACCGTCTCGCTGCTGTTGCGATGATCGGCATCTTCATCGCACACATCGTCGACATCGTCAGGATGAAGAACAAGATCTACGGTTCGTGGCGTGCATTGATTCTGGGACCCGATTCCATGCTCTTCAACAAGAAAGACCTCCAGGATCTGATCGGGAACTTCAAGTGGTTCCTCGGGAAGGGTCCAAGGCCCGAATATGGCCGATGGACGTATTGGGAGAAATTCGATTACTTCGCCGTGTTCTGGGGAATGGCTGTCATCGGGTCGACCGGTCTCACCCTCTGGTTTCCAGAACTCTTTACAAGGGTCTTCCCGGGATGGCTCTTGAATGTGGCGACAATAATCCACAGCGACGAAGCTCTGCTGGCGGTGGGTTTCATATTCACTGTGCACTTCTTCAATACCCATCTGCGACCGGAGAAATTTCCGATGGATATCGTCGTCTTCACGGGTCGAATGACTGTGGAAGATCTGAAGGAAGACAAGCCGGCTGAGTACGAAGAGTTGGTGAAGGCAGGGAAGCTTGATGAAAACCTCGTCGAGCCCTATCCGCCGATCGTCATCCGGGTGATTCGCATCTTCGGCTGGACGGCGTTGTCTGTGGGATTCAGCATAGTCCTATGGATCATTTACGCTATGCTTTTTGCCTACCAATAAAGGCAAGAAAACCATTGCAAATGAAGGGTGTTGATGGTATTATCGTTGTTGTCACAGAGCGTTGTTTCTGAAAAATAATCGCAAATCCCATGAAACGTATCTTTCCGTCGTCATTCTATAATCCGGTCACGCTTGTTGGAGCGGCGGTTGCTCTCGTCAGTCTTGGCCTGATCTTCTTTCTCATGCTGCTCGAAGCTCTGGCCGAATCGCCAAAGCCGTATATGGGAATCATCGCTTTTGTGCTGCTTCCGGCGGTGCTGCTCATCGGTTTGTGTATCCTGATTTTCGGAATCCTCCGTGAGAGAAAACGCGTGCACGATGGGAAGCCCGAGACAAGGCTTCCTCAGATTGACCTCAATAATCCAAAACACAGAACGGCCTTCGCGGTGTTCTCGACAGCTACGATCGCGTTGCTTTTGCTCTCAGCGTTCGGAAGCTATCAGGCATACGAGCATACGGACTCCGACACATTCTGCGGTACGACATGCCATACCGTTATGGAGCCGGAGTTCACAGCGTATCAGAATTCTCCTCACGCCCGCGTGGGGTGCGTGAAATGTCATATCGGACCCGGTGCCGGCTGGTTCGTCCGTTCGAAACTCTCCGGTGCATATCAGGTATATGCATCGATTTTCAACAAATTCCCGCGGCCCATCCCGACGCCGATCGAGAACTTGCGCCCGGCTCAGGAAACGTGCGAACAGTGCCACTGGCCCAAGCACTTTTTCAGCGAGAAGCAGATCCAGAACACGTACTACACATCGGATGAAAAGAATTCGAAGTGGACGCTCAATTTGCTTGTCAAGGTGGGGGGGGGGAATTCAGAGGCAGGACCGACTTCGGGCATTCACTGGCACATGAACATCGCCAATACGGTCACCTATGCAGCGCTCGACTCTCAGCGCCAGGTGATCCCTTGGGTGCAGATCAAATCGGCTGATGGAAAAGTTGTCACGTACAAGTCCACCGACAATCCGCTGAGCGATGAAGATCTCAAGAAGGTGAAGACGCGCCGGATGGACTGTCTCGATTGTCACAACCGGCCGTCCCATATCTACCATCCGCCCGCCCGTTCAGTGAATCACATCATGTCACTGGGATGGATCGATCCGGAGCTGCCCAATGTGAAGAGCGTCGCTGTCAAAGCCCTCGAAAAGTCATACACCACGAAGAAAATCGCGCTGGACAGCATCAAGTTGACGATCGAAGAGTATTATCGCACGACGTATCCCGACGTCATGGCCCAGAAGAGCGCTCAGATTGGACGGACTGTTACCGAGCTGCAGAAGATCTACAGCCGTGACTACTTTCCGGAAATGCATGTGAGCTGGAAGAAGTTCAACGACAACATCGGTCATATGTACTATCCCGGGTGTTTCCGGTGTCACGACGGCAAGCATGTTTCCGACCAGGGAAAAGTGCTTTCCCGGGACTGTAATGTGTGCCATACGATTCTTGCCCAGCAGTTCGAGAAAGACAAGCTTCGCCTGGATTTGGGAGGAATCGAATATAAGCATCCCGTCGATATTGGCGATGCCTGGAAAGAAATGAATTGCAGCGACTGTCACAACGGTCAGTAATGTCCTTGCTGTCAATGTCTGGCTGATCATTGGTCGGATCGATAGAAAGCACGAAACTATGAAGAGTGAATCAACGCCCACGGGTCAGCCCGAGAGTGACAGGAGAAACTTCCTGAAGTACATTCTGGGTGGTGGTCTTGTTGCGTGGCTTGGGGCGGTACTCTATCCTGTTTTGGCATATCTGAATCCTCCCAAACAGGCTGAGGTTGAGGTCACCAGCGTGAAAGCCGGCAAGGTGAGCGCGATGGAGAAGGACAGCGGCGCCATTGTCCGATTTGGTAACAAGCCGGTGATTCTCGTCCGGAACGCGAATGGTGAGTTTCGAGCTTTCTCAGCAACGTGTACACACCTGGACTGCACAGTGCAGTATCGGAAGGATATGGGGTTGATCTGGTGCGCCTGCCATAACGGGCGCTATGACCTGAACGGACGCAACGTCGCCGGCCCGCCGCCGCGCCCGCTCGACGAATACAGAGTTGTTGTCCAAGGTGACGAAATCTCAATCTCGAAAAAAGCATGAATACGCTCTGGTCCAAACTCTACGACTGGGTCGACGAGCGTGTCAAACTCGGCGGCCTGGTGGAATACATGGGCAAGAAGTACGTCCCTGTAAACCGCCATTCGATTTGGTACTACTTCGGCGGCGTTTCACTTTTCCTGTTCATCATCCAGGTAGTGACGGGAATTCTCCTGCTGTTGTATTACAAGGGGGGTGAACAGCTTGCCTTCGAGAGCATTCATTTCATCATGGCAAAGGTCCAGTTCGGCTGGCTGATCAGGTCGATCCACAGCTGGACGGCGAATCTGTTCATCCTGACGGCGATGATCCACATGTTCAGCGTCTTCTTCGAAAAGGCGTATCGCAAACCGAGGGAAATCACCTGGGTCACGGGCATGCTCATGTTCTTTCTCCTGCTGGGCTTTGGATTCAGCGGATATCTTCTTCCGTGGAATGAGCTCGCGTTTTTTGCCACGAAAGTCGGAACGGACATCGCAGGTGCGGTTCCGGTTGTGGGCAAACCGATCATGGTTTTTTTGCGGGGAGGCGAGGATGTCACGGGCGCCACGCTTTCGAGGTTCTTTGGATTTCACGTCGCTGTGCTCCCGGGAATTTTCACAGTGCTTCTTGCCATCCATCTGCTTCTTGTGCAGCGGCAGGGGATGAGCGAGGCTCTGACCGATGACAAGGTGCCTCCGGCGGAACGCAAGACGATGCCCTTCTTCCCGAACTTTCTGCTGCGGGACATGCTCTTCTGGCTTATCGTGCTCAACCTTCTGGCGATTCTGGCTGTCTTCTTTCCGTGGGAGCTTGGGAAGAAAGCTGATCCATTTGCCTCGGCCCCTGCTGGCATAAAACCTGAATGGTATTTTCTGTTCATGTTCCAGACGCTGAAATACATCCCCGGGAAAATTCTATTCTTCGACGGCGAAGTGCTGGGCATCCTCGTCTTCGGAGTGGCCGGGGCGCTCTGGCTCCTTGTTCCTTTCTTGGACAAGAAAACTGCACGCGGCGAGGACAATCGGCTTATCAATTACATTGGGATTTTTGTAGTCTTCTATATCCTGGCACTCACAATCGTCGGGTGGTTCCTATGAGCAAGACTACCCGTATGTTGACTGCAGCGATCGTGTTGCTGACTTGTTCCCTCAGTCTGGCGTTCACAGAGGATAAATGCCTGACGTGTCACGAGACCGTCGGCGGCAAGGCCGTGGACCTCTTTAAGCGGGATGTCCACCACGCGAAGGGAGTTTCCTGTGCAGGTTGCCATGGCGGCAATGCACAAACGGATGACATGGAAAAAGCGATGGACAAGAAGGCCGGGTTCATCGGAGTACCGAAAGGGGATGAAATCTCCGAGGCCTGTGCGCGATGCCACGGTGACGCGGAACAGATGAAGAAGCTCGGATCTGCGCTTCCGATTACACAGTACGCCAACCTTGAGATCAGTGTTCACGGAAAACTGGCCACGAACGGGAAGGGACACATTGTTCAGTGTATCACCTGCCATAATGCTCATGGCGTGGTTTCCGTAAAGAATCCTGCTTCACCTGTCTATCCCCTGAACATTGTCAAGACGTGCACCAAATGTCACGCTGATGCCGCATTCATGAGGAGCTACAATCCCTCGCTGCCTGTCGACCAGCTCGACAAGTATCGCACGAGTGTCCACGGGACGAAAAATGTCAAGGGAGATGCGAAGGTAGCACAATGCGCGAGCTGCCACGGCAGTCACAACATCCTTTCTGCAAAGGATACCAGATCTTCTGTATACCCGGGGAACATTCCTTCGACGTGTGCGCATTGCCACAGCGATGCGAAGTATATGAAGGAATACAAGATTCCCACAGATCAGTTCGACAAGTTTTCGAAAAGCGTCCATGGCGTTGCGCTGCTGCAGAAACATGACAACGGCGCGCCGGCCTGCAACAGCTGTCATGGAAACCACGCGGCCACGCCTCCGGGAATCACATCGGTTTCCAAGGTCTGCGGCACCTGTCACGCTCTTAATGCCGACCTGTTCTCGGCGAGTCCGCATAAGAAGGCATTCGACGATCGAAAACTTCCTGAATGCGAGACGTGTCACGGGAATCACGAGATCATCATTGCCACCAATAAACTCCTTGGCGTGACGTCGGAGGCAGTGTGCAGCCGCTGCCACAACGCGAGCCAGAACGTCAAAGGATTCGCGGCTGCGGGATCGATGCGCGGTCTCATCGACAGCCTTGAAACAGCCGAACAGCACGCGATTGCTTTGGTGGATGAAGCCGAACAGAAGGGCATGGAGATTTCGGAAGCGAAATACAAATTGAGGGATGCACACCAGGCCCGGCTCGAGTCGAGAACGATGGTGCATGCGTTCAACGAAGCCCGCTTCCGGGACGTGGCGACCAAGGGTTTGGTTGTTTCGGCTGCGGTGAACCAGGAAGCAGTACAAGCACTCGATGAATATGTATTCCGCAGAGTCGGCCTCGGTCTTGCGACGCTCGCCATCACCGTGCTGGCTGTTTCGCTCTATGTGTTCATCCGAAGGCTCGAACGGCGACAGGCTTTGGGAGGAAAGTAACTCCCATATTTCCACAACGATCCACTACTCAGGAGGTTCTCTATGGTAACCCGTTTTCTCACTCTGCTGTTGATTCTGATGGTTGCCGTCGGGTTCACGTCATTGGCTCAGAATAAGTACATCGGCGTCAAGATGTGCTCCATGTGCCATAAGGCGGACAAGACGGGAAATCAGTTTGGCGTGTGGCAGAAGAGCAAGCATGCCGGAGCATACAAGACCCTTACGGGCGAAAAGGCTGCAGAAATTGCCAAAGCAAAAGGCATCAAGAATGCTGCAGAAGCCCCGGAATGTCTCGAGTGCCATGGCGCAGTGGATGTGAAGCTTGCAGATAAGACGTTTGATGTGAAAGACGGCGTGCAATGCGAAGTGTGTCACGGTGCAGGATCGGCATACAAGAACATGGCAGTCATGAAAGACAAAGCGAAAGCAATTGCCGCTGGTCTGCATGAATTCAAAGACATGGCAGCAGTCGAGACACTGTGCAAGACCTGCCACAACGACAAGAGTCCGACCCACAAAGCCTTCAAGGTTGAGGAGATGTGGGGAAAGATCAAGCACTCAGTTCCAAAGGGCTAAGAGCCCGCTGCAGTGTTCTCAGGTTGCTTCAGGAGCGGCGCTGCACCAGACGTCGCAGCGCCCGCTCTCCCTTTCGGTTCACGCGCGAGGGGAAGGTGTGATGGACAGAAATGCGGTCCAGAAATCTCTTGAAGTTTGGCTGTTTGTCGCAATAGCGGCATCGATGAATGGCATGTTCCGGAGCCTGTTCTTGATTCCAAGGATAGGAGAGCATACCTCGCACGTGCTGAGCGTGCTGATGCTGATGATTGTTGTTTTACTGTCGTCCTCGGTCCTGGTCAACAAGCTTCTTAGAGACTATGACAATACCGACTTGTTCATCATCGGATCGTTTTGGGCGGCATTGACGGTAAGTGTTGATTGTTTGTTTGAGCACTATGTCCTCGATATCCCTTGGAGATCGATTTTGAGCGACTATAATCTGCTCTCCGGAAGAATCTGGATCATGGTGCTGGCCACGGAGATTATCGGACCGTGGTTCATGGCTTCGAACAGGCGTTGACAGCACCGAAACGCCGGCCTCCGGGAGGGGAACTTCACCGTGCCCGCCTCCGACGATTGTTCTTTCTCTGAACCAGCGGCAAGGATCTCAACAACTACTAATCTGAATGCTTATGAAGAAACTCCTGGTTGTCACCTGTCTCATCGCCCTTTCCGTTTCGGGTGCGTTTGCCCAGCGACTGCAGGTCCGGTTTGTTACGTCGGCCTATGCCTGGGAGCGTCAGGACTCAATCGGTACGTCCTCACAGCACCTGTTCGGATATCAGACCATCCAGCTCTCGCTTGCAGGCGAGAAACTCTCGTTCAATACCTACATGCAGGGCTTCAATGATTTCACCGGACCTGCGAAGAATGAGGGGACGCTGAGGGTCTACAATTTCTTTTTCAAAGCCTCCAACATCGGGAACATGGCGGACGTGAGCATGGGGCGTCAGGCGATCTTTGCCGGCGTCGGGTCGGGAACGATCGACGGCGGACTCGCCTCGCTCAAGTTCCTTGATTCCCGGCTCAAGCTCGTCGGGTACTACGGTGCTCTTCCGTCGGAACGCTACAAGATGGCGTTGATCAACAACGCGGGGGACAACTACATGACGGGTGCTCAGCTCGTTGCTTCGCCAGCGGACTTTGCTCAGGTCTCGGTGAGCTACATGCAGAAGCATCTCAGACCCGAAACATACATCGGCATTCGCCGGGACTCCCTCTTCAATCCGTACCCGATCGAGATCAAGCCCTCTGCCGCGGCGGAAGAATATCTCAGCGGCGACATCAACCTGGAATACACCGACGTCGTTTCGGGGTACGGACGGTTTGACTATGATCTCCTGTCGGAGAAGAACTCCCGCATGCAGGTATTTGCCCGGGTCAGTCCGTTTGTAAACCTGAACGTCAAAGCACTGCAACCGCTGAGCCTGACCGGCGAGTACATCCAGCGTGATCCGCGGCTGCTTTATAATTCGATCTTTTCGGTGTTCACGTTCAACTCTTTGAAAGAATATGAGGCGGGAGCTGAATACGCCATCGGTCAGTACTGGCAGGTGTTTGCGAAATACGGCACCGTTTCCTACAACGATGCGACACAGAACCAAATCACCGTCGGAGTCAACGGAGAACATGTTTCGATGAGTCTCACGCGGGATAACGGAGACGGCGGGGAGTTGAGCGCCGCATCGCTGAACCTTGGTTATCCGCTGCTTGAGAACAAACTGACGCCGACTCTGCTTCTCGGTTACGCACATTATAAGTTGAGTGAATACTCCTCCAAGCTGGATGATGCTCTCAGCGTTGCGGTCGGTGCCGTGTATCGTCCTTCACGGGCTTTCTCGGTCGATGTGCAGGCGCAGTGGATCCAGAACAAGATCTATAACAGCGACATGCGGTTTTTCGTCAGGGTAAACTATCTCCTCAGTCAACAACTCAGACTCTTTTAGCAGAAACCCAATGAGAACTCCAAAACCTCCATCATCCACGACTGTCCGGCGGGTTTTCAACAGGCTTTTGCCTGTGGCTTCATGTCTGCTGGCCTTCACGCTGGTTGCATACTCCGGCGCGTTTGCCCAGTCGAAAGACCGACCGGCAACAATCAAATTCTCACACCGCTTTCACGTCAGGGACGCGGGTGCCGCATGTGCGGATTGTCATACCGCTGCGCCGACGAGCACACTCGCCACGGACACGCTGCTCGCGACACACGAGAACTGCAAGTCCTGTCACGAGGAGCAATTGAACTCCAAGTGCGCATTCTGCCATACGAATGACGACCCGTCAACGTATGCGGCTAGCGCGCTGCCGAAGCGAAACCTGCTCTTCTCGCACAAGCGCCACGTCGAGACGCTGAAAGTGGAATGCGAAAAGTGCCATACAGGAGTCGACAAGGCGGAGATCGGAGTTTCTGTCGCGATCCCGGCGATGCCGTCATGCAATACATGCCATAACGACGTCAAAGCGTCCAATGCGTGTGAAGGATGCCACGTGGACATGGCGGCGCTCCGGCCGAGAGAGCACAACCGAACGGATTTTGTGCGCGAGCACAAGATGGTCGCCCGGATATCGACGTCGACCTGCGCTTCCTGCCACACGCAGGAGTCGTGCGCAGACTGCCACAACGGCTCAGACCTTCTTAAAATCGACGTCGCCGGCAAAGACCTGATGTCACTCCGGTCGCCGAGACTTACGTCTATCGATCGCGGCCAGGGAATGAGGACGGCGAAGGTTCACGATCTCAACTTCAAGTTTACGCACGGCCTCGCGGTGGAGGGGAAGACCTCCGATTGCCAGAGCTGCCACAATCAGCAGACGTTCTGTGCAACGTGCCACGAATCAGGCGGCAACGTCAATCAGGGCAGGTTCCAGCCCGAGTCCCATCGGAAGCCGGGATTTGCGACGATCGGCGTCGGATCCGGCGGAGGTGCGCACGCAAAACTTGCACGGCGGGATATCGAGAGTTGCGCGTCGTGCCATGATACTCAGGGGACAGATCCAGCGTGCATCACATGCCATATGGATTCAGACGGCATCAAGGGTACAAATGCCCGAACTCACCAGCCGGGATTCATGGCGGGTGAGCACGGTTCATGGCACACTGATCCGGGTGCCACGTGTTATGTGTGCCATACAGACGCCAATGCTCGTGTCGGCGGAATCAAAGGACAGAAGTTCTGTGGCTATTGTCATAAGTGAGCAGAGACCTATGAGAAAACACTATATCCCTACGATCGTACTCCTGACGGCGCTTGTCGTCATCGCTTCGCTGTTGAATTCCTGCAGTGATCTCAAGAGCGTGCAGGACCTGCCGATGGCATCGTCCGGAACGCTGAAGATTCACGAGGCCGGCTGGCTTGATACCACGGCGTCGAATTTCCACGGAACGGTACTGAAACAGGCCCAGTACAATCTTGACAACTGCGCGACGTGCCATTCGAGACAATTCACAGGCGGGACAAGCGGCGTGGCATGCTCCAAGTGCCATCAGTATTATCCGCACCCGGCCGGATTCGGCGCTTCTACAGGCCACCCGCAGTACCTCTATAATCAGAACTATCCTCTGAGCCAATGCAAGACGTGTCATGGCGCAACGTATGCAGGAGGCGGAAACGCGAATCTTTCCTGCATGAAGTCGGGATGCCATGTCGATGCGAACAATGCTGCAAAATCGCCCGAGGCTTGCAGCGCATGCCACGGCAACTTCAAAGCGGCCGCGACTGATCTCATCGCTGCAGCTCCGCCGAAGTCTGTCCTGGGACTTACCGACCCGGCTACGCGCGGTGTCGGCGCCCATCAGAAGCACCTTGCCACCGCAACACTGGGCAAAGCGCTGAAATGCCAGGAATGTCATACAGTCCCATCGCAGCTCACCTCCACCGGTCACCTCGGATCACTGCCGGCAGAAGTTGTATTCAATGATACGCTCGCGCAGCTGAAGTCGGGCAACGGATCGCTCGTGCCGAGGCCTTCGTATGATCCGGCGACGCTCAAATGCAGCAATACGTTCTGCCACGGCAACTGGAAGGTCAGGAAAGCCACTTCGGCGTCACAGTTCGTGTATACGGATTCTGTGATGGTTGGCGCCAATGATTCTCCCTCGTGGACAGGCGGATCGGCTGCGTCGACGTGCGGTACGTGTCACGGAATTCCCCCCAAAGGGCACCTCGTGCTGGCAGTTTCGTCATGCGGCACGTGCCACGTGGGCGTCGTCGACAACAACGGGCAGATCGTCGACAAGTCAAAACATAGTAATGGAAAGATCAACGTGTTCGGTCAGGAGTACGCATTCTGATCGGGCAGTTGACTCTTCACACGAGTTGTATCATCAACCATTGAACGAAGGGAGAGGCTGAGAGAGAAGATGGTAGGGACTTTCATTGTCTATTTGTCATGTGCCGCTTCGGCGATTTCCGCCTACGCGTACTATCGGAGCACCAGAGGAGATCAGCGATATCTTTCTCTCGCGAGGAACAGTTATGGAATCATGACGGCTGGCGTCATCGCAGCGTCCTTGATGCTGATGCTGTATATCCTGCGCCACCAGTTTGAATACGATTATGTCTGGGCCTACAGCTCGAAGTCACTTCCGCTTCACCTGTTGATAACGACCTTCTGGGCCGGCCAGGAAGGAAGTTTTCTCCTCTGGGCGCTCTGCGGTTCCATCATCGGTATTATCCTTATGGCGTACACCCGCCGGAAGGGGATGGAAGCGGAGACGATGACGGTGTTCGGGATCGTCCAGGGCTTCCTGCTGTTGCTGCTGATTGCAAAATCTCCTTTTCAATACATCTGGAATGTGCACGCGGATGCTTCCGTGGGCATGGTTCCCCCTGACGGTCGGGGCCTCAATCCGCTGCTGCAGAATTTCTGGATGATCATTCATCCGCCGATTCTGTTCGCCGGATTCGCGATGATGGCAGTCCCGTTCGTCTTCGCCATGACCGCCCTGTGGCGGAAGGCATACCTCGATTGGATTCCCAATGCTCTCCCGTGGGTCATTGCCGGAACGATCGCTTTGGGATCAGGGATCATGCTCGGCGGTTACTGGGCATACGGTGTTCTGGGATGGGGGGGATGGTGGGGATGGGATCCTGTCGAGAATTCATCCTTGATCCCCTGGATCATCGGAATTATCCTGCTTCACACGATGCTGGTTCAGAAGAAGACGGGCGGACTCGCGAAGACAAATTTCTTCCTGGGTATTTCGACGTACGTCCTCGTGGTCTACAGCACGTTTTTGACACGAAGTGGAATCCTTGGATCGGCCTCTGTCCATTCGTTTGTCGACCCCGGGGCGATCGCCTATGCCCTTCTTGTCGTCTGGATCGTCGCCTCGCTCCTGTTCGGGTTCGGCATGTTGTTCCTCCGATGGAAGGATCTCAAGAATCTCTCGACCCGCTCACCGCTGTTCACGCGGGAATCACTCCTCGCAATCAGCGCCGCGGTTATGGGAGCCAGCGCATTCGTGATCCTGGTGGGCACGAGTCGTCCGCTATTCTCGGCCGGCACTCTCGAGCCTTCATTCTATGACAAGACGAATCTTCCGATTGCCATCGCTCTTGGATTTCTGCTGGCGCTCAGCCTCGTTGTCCAATGGAAGGAAGAGTCTTCCCGCCAAATCCTGAAGAATGCTGCGGCGGCGTTTCTCGCGTCGGTCGCCGTGGTTGTGATCCTGGTCCTGTCGGGCCTTCATGATTTCCTGATCGGTCTGTTTGCCTTTTCCTCACTGTTCGCTCTTTTCGTCAATCTCATCCGCCTGTATACTCTCTCGAAGGATAGCATCCGTTACACCGGGGGAGTCATTGCGCACATCGGACTGACAGTTCTGTTCCTTGGCATCATCGGGTCAGGACGGTACGGCGAAAAAAAGACCGCTTCGCTCGCGCTGAACGAGCCAAAAGAGGTCCTTGGTCATCAACTGACATACAAAGGGTCGAGTCCGATGCCGGATGGCAAGTGGCGCTTCTCCGTTCAGGTGGTCAAGGATGGATCGTCGTTTGAACTCGACCCGGTCATGTACCAGAGCGAGTATAATAACAACCTGATGAGAAATCCCGATTACGCTTCATTCTTGACGCGCGATTTCTACATCGAACCGGTTTCGCTCGAAGAAAACGCTGCCGCGCCGTCATCGCCCGAAGGAACGGTCCTGCAGCTCAAGAAGGGGGAGTCCAAGACCGTTGGTGACGCGACGGTCACATTCGTCCGGTTCGACATGGACCACAAAGGCATGGATCCTGCGAGCGTCAGCGACGGAATGCCCATCGGAGTGGTTCTGAATGTGAAGCGCGGGATGTCGATTGAACAACTTATTCCGGTTACGTTTTACAAAGGTGCTCAGAGTACCCAGGTGCAGGCTGCCAAGACGAAAGATGGGGCACTCAGCTTCGAACTCGCAGGAATGAATGTCGATACTCAAGCCAAAGGCAGTGTGATCGAACTGAAAATATCGGGCATCGCAGGGCCTGTGGCAGCATCGGGGCGATCGGAGCTTCTGGTGATAGAAGCGAGCATCAAGCCTTTTATGAGTCTGGTCTGGGCAGGAGCCGTTCTGATGATCGTCGGGCTTGGGATTTCGCTCTCCACGAAATTCAACCTGAGCATTTCCGCATAGCCAGACTCCCGCAAGACGAACAACGGCATTTCGGCAGAGAGGAAGGTCGTTGAGGGCAAATATCTCCGTGTGTCCTGTTAGCGATGCCCTGTGGTACGACGAAGCGTAGGAAGTAAATGCCCGCCCCGGCTCCCGGCTGCGGGCATTTCATTTTCCTGGGGTCGCAGGAATGACTCTCACTACTTGGAAAGATCAGACAAGATCTCTTCTCGGTGAGGGTTTGTCAGGAATTGCGTAGAGCTTTAGTCCGCGAAGCTCTTCATTGTACATCTCATCTCTGAAATTCATCAGTCTGCGCAGAATGTCAGACATTCTGTCGACATTGTCCTGTATCTCCCTGAGATGTGAATTGAGCTCAGCGCTTGGTCTTTCCGGGGACGCGTGGATCTTGCTCAGTGTCAGATCGATAATGGCCATCGGGTTGTTGAGCTCGTGATGAACGGTGCGAATGATTGTTGTTATCGCTTCGCTGCGTTGGCGGACAATTTCGCTGCGTCCCAGTGATTTCTGGTATTCCCTTTTCTCAAGTCCGGCGAGGATGGCCTTCTCCAAAACGTAGGGATTCGCGAGCTCTTCTTTCGTAAGGTAATCGTCAGCGCCAAGTTTGAAGACGTCGTGTACGATCCGGTAGTCCTGGCTGGCGGAGATCACGACGACGACTGTGTCGGAATCGCGGGTTCGCAATGCCCTGAGAAGATCGCCTCCGGTGATGCCGGGAAGATAGAAATCCAGGAGGATTACATCGAACGCTCCTGGCTTCTTGAGAGATTCCAGAGCGTCCTCGGCGGAAGTCACAATCGTGACCTGATAGTTGTACTCAAGTGATCGTTTCAGGATATGGTGAAACGATTGGGCTATTGCCGGTTCGTCTTCAACGATGAGGATGTTGCGGGTTACCATGCCATTCTCCTGATAGTCATCGGCCAGATTCCACACGTCGGTAAGAAATGAATCCCATTGTCCTGGTCAGGCCGGGGGATCGAACAGCGTAAGATAGTGCTATTTGTCAAAATTCACACGTCTGCTTCTCGGGGGACAAAGGACTGAAATCGGGATCCTCTAAAATGTCGGGCTTTCTGCCCCTCTTTTGAACGATTCGACAGAAGCCGTGGGAATACCCGTAAAATGGTCCGAGACGGTGTGGCTCTTTCAGGAGGGATGGAAGTTCAACTTTCGCTTGCCATGTATGGGAAGGCGAACCCGGGCCTTCGCAAGCGTAAGAAAGCTGTCACTTCGCCTCGTTGAAATCACTGCTGGGGAGTGCGAGGTCTTAGAGGGCCAGGCGGCACGCTTTTTGACCATTGAGGGCAGAGCCAGGGTGCCGAGAGCGGAGCGATTGGTTTCCCGTAGATATTGAAATGACTTTGAATCAATCCTAACCACCATCACATTTCTGCGTGGAAAGCTATGAACATTGGCATTCTCAAAGAAGAAGCCGCCATCGAACGACGCGTAGCGCTGTCACCGGCCGGTGTCCAGGATCTGACATCAGAAGGGCACAACGTCTACGTTCTTCATCAAGACGGCGCTCGGGCGATTTTCAGGGACGAGGACTATCAGATTGCCGGGGCGACGATTACCTACAGCCCTGACGAGATTATCAACCGATCTGATCTCGTGCTGAAGGTCTCGCCTCCGACGGAAGCGGAACTGCAGATGCTGCGGGAAGGGCAGACGATGTTTTCGACTCTGCACCTTGCGGTCTCACGGCGCAAAGTGCTCGAAAAATTGCTGGCGGCAAAAGTCACCGCCGTCGCCTTTGAACTCATCGAGAATGAAAAAGGGGATCTGTCGCTGCTCCAGGTGATGAGCGAGATCGCGGGACAGATCGCAATACAGGCGGGAGCACATTACCTGCAGGCGGGACAGGGCGGACGGGGAACATTGCTCGGGAGCTTGCCGGGAATTCCACCTGCAAATGTTGTGATTCTTGGCGCGGGAACCGTTGGGAGAACTGCGGCCCGGATTGCGCTCGGCATGGGTGCCAATGTGACGGTGCTGGACAAAGACCTTTCGCGGCTCAGAGAACTCGAACATCTTTTCCAGTGGAAGATCAGCACGAGCCTCGCAACCAGCTACCACGTGTCCCGGTCGGTCCGGTTCGCCGACGTTGTCATCGGTGCCGTCCTGCTCAAGGCCGAGAAAGCGCCGCACGTCATCACGGAGGCCATGGTGAAGGAGATGA
The DNA here is from genome assembly GCA_026390595.1 of Ignavibacteriales bacterium. Lineage (NCBI taxonomy): Bacteria > Pseudomonadati > Ignavibacteriota > Ignavibacteria > Ignavibacteriales > Ignavibacteriales bacterium. The sequence goes on along the minus strand of JAPLFQ010000021.1, from coordinate 1,713 downwards.
AGCCCGGTTCGGTCATCATTGACGCCTCCATTGACCAGGGAGGGTGCGTCGAGACAAGCCGCCCCACCACGATCGACGACCCGGTGTTCGTTATGCACGGTGTGACGCATTACTGTGTTCCGAACATGCCCGCCGTTGTCGCGCGCACCGCAACCATGGCCATGACCAACTCACTGATGCCGTACATTCAGCAGGTATGCGAGATAGGAATCGTCAAGGCCTTGCGGGAGAATGCCGGTCTCGGCAAGGGGGTCTGCACATATCAGGGTGTCTGCACGAATGAAGTGATAGCGCGCATTTTCGATTTCAAGTCCCAATCCATCGGCACGCTCGTTAAGAACTCTTGAGCATAGATCCGGACACAAGTGAGGATTATGAACTGGTTAGACCAATACAAAAAGAAAGTCGTATCGCTCGAGGAGGCTGTCTCCGTTGTCAAGTCGGGAGATCGCATCTTCCTGAGCGGCAATGCGGCAACGCCGACGCTTCTGGCGAATGGCCTCGCCCGGAGAAAGGACGAGTTGCACAATGTTGAAGTGAACCACATCCTTGTGCTCGGTGAAGATCCGCTTTCCGAGCCTGGAATGGAGAGCCACTTCCGCCACAACTCCTTGTTCGTCGGAGCCGCCGATCGCCGTGCCATTCAGGAAGGGCGATCCGACTATGTCCCGGTCCATCTCTCAGAGATCCCCGGACTTTTCGTGGATCAGATTATTCCCATCGATGTCGCGTTGGTCCACCTTTCCCAACCCGACGAACACGGCTTCATGAGTTTTGGCGTTGAATGCGCTGCGTCGAAAGCCGCGGCGGAAAACGCGAAACTTGTCGTGGCACAGGTCAACGACCGTATGCCGCGGACGCTTGGTGACGTGTTCATTCACGTGTCCCGTGTTCACAAGGTCGTTGAATGTTCAGAGCCGCTGAAAACCCTGAAAGAAGGGGTTTCATCCGATCTGGAACGCAGGATAGCGTCTCATATCACGGACCTGGTAGAGGACGGTGCGACCCTGCAGCTGGGAATCGGCGGCATTCCGGACGCGGTGCTTTCGCTTCTCGAAGGAAAGAAAGACCTCGGCATCCATACGGAGATGGTCTCGGACGGTGTTGTCAAGGCCATCGATAGGGGGATTATCACCAACCAGAAGAAGACGCTTCATCCGGGCAAGGTGATTGCGACGTTTGTGCTTGGGTCTGAGAGTCTGTATGACTACGTGCACAACAATCCGCTGTTCGAAATGCACCCGTGTAACTACACCAACAATCCGTTCATAGTCTCCCAGAACGTGAAAATGGTGGCCATCAACTCGGCTATCGAAGTCGATATTACCGGGCAGGTCTGCTCAGATTCCATCGGAAGCCGTATCTACAGCGGCTTCGGGGGCCAGGTCGATTTCATCCGTGGGGCAGGCTACTCAAAGGGGGGCAAGCCGATCATCGCTCTTCCCTCGACTGTAAAGGATGGGGAGGCTAGCAGAATTGTCTCGCAGCTCAAACCAGGGGCCGGTGTGGTGACGTCACGGGCTGACGTGCACTACGTTGTGACGGAGTTTGGCGTGGCATCGCTGCATGGCCGTAATCTTCGCCAGAGGGCCGAAGCCCTCATGGCCATAGCGCACCCGAAGTTCCACAACGATCTTGAAAAGGCGCTCCGTAAGTCATAGTGTCACTCCGCAATAAGAAATGAAAAGGCCGTCGGACATGTTGTCCGACGGC